>CAZRLC010000028.1:0-24432 GCA_964600975.1 uncultured Ruminococcus sp. | reverse complement strand
ATCCCTTGAAAAACTTATCTCTGACGGACGAATTCATCCCGCAAGAATTGAAGAAACCGTTGATAAAGCTCGTCGCGAGGTTGAGGCTACTATCAAGAGCACAGGTGAACATGCAGTTATCGATGCAGGTATCGGTAACCTTCATCCTGAACTTGTCAAGCTCCTGGGTAGACTTCGTTATCGTACAAGCTACGGTCAGAATGTACTCAACCACTCATTAGAAGTTTCCTATATCGCAGGTATTATGGCATCCGAGCTGGGTATGGACCCTGCAGTTGCCAAACGTGCAGGTCTTCTTCACGATATCGGTAAGGCTCTGGACCACGAGATGGACGGAAGCCACATCGAGCTGGGTGTTGATGTTGCCAGAAAATATAAGGAAAGCGATGCAGTTATCCACGCTATCCATGCACACCACGGCGATATCGAGGCAAAGACTATTGTTGCTTGTCTTGTACAGGCAGCTGATGCTATCTCTGCAGCCCGTCCCGGTGCCCGTAGAGAAAACCTTGAAAATTACATTAAGCGTCTTGAAAAGCTGGAGAGCGTTGCCTCTTCCTTTGACGGCGTTGAGACAACCTTCGCTATCCAGGCAGGTCGTGAGATCCGCATTATGGTTAAGCCCGAGGTTATAGGCGATGAAAATATGTCCTCACTTGCCCGTGATATCTGTCAGAAGATTGAAGCAGAGCTTGAGTATCCCGGTCACATCAAGGTTCATATTATCAGAGAGTCAAGAGCGTTTGACTTCGCAAAATAAAAGACAGTATATAAAAACTGTCCTTTTCCTTTCTTTAACAGCAAACCCCACGGAATCTGCCGTGGGGTTTATTGTTTGACAATCAAAAAAATCGGCACGTGCTAACGTGCCGATTTTTATGTTTTTTTGTAATCCCATAAGGGTATAAAGCTGTCGTCTGCAGATTCAAGCTCCTGTGCAAAGCCGTCAAGCTCCAAATCTATCAGATGGTCCAGAACCTTCTCATATTCTCTCTTGGTGATTTTCCGTCCAAGCTTCGGGTGGTCTACGGCATCAGCGTGGGGAATATACTGTCCCATAAGGCTGACTGTAACCTCTTCGCCAAAATTCTCTTTCAGAATATTAAGCACTCCTATACTGTTTTTGGTGTGGCTTGGAAGTATCAGGTGCCTTACAAGGACACCTTTTGTGGCAATACCGTGCTCATTTGTCATAAGCTTACCTTTTTGCCTGAGCATTTCCTCCAATGCTCTGGTGGCTGTTTCGGTATAATTCTTTACACCCGAATAGTTTTCTCCCAGCAGGTCGTCGGAATATTTGAAGTCAGGAAGATATATGTCTATAATACCCTCCAAAGCCCTGAGAGTTTCAACTTTTTCGTAACCGCCACAGTTATACACAATGGGGATATTCGGCTTGTAAATCTCAAAGCTTTTTATAATTTCAGGCAGAAACTGGGTAGCACTGATAAGGTCTATGTTATGCACTCCCATATCCTCAAGTTTCCTGTACTCCTCTGCAAGAATACGTGCATCCACAGGGACACCCTTATTCATATGAGAGATTTCAAAGTTCTGGCAGTATATACACTTCATAGTACAACCGCTGAAAAATACAGCACCCGAGCCCTTTGTTCCGCTGATGGGCGGTTCCTCCCACATATGAGGAGCAATTCTTGCAACCGTTGGTGTGGTGCTCATATTGCATTTTCCCTTTGCTGCTTCTTCGTTCCTCTCAACCGAGCATTGATTGGGACACAGTCTGCATATCATGGTTTTTCACCTCACTATAATGAAAGTATATCACACAGAGGTTTAATTGCAAGGAGTATATTTGACAATTTAATTGCCAAAAATCAAGAATTTTGTCTCAAAAAGTCAGTATTTATCTTTTTTTTATTGACACATTTTATTTGAAAATCTATAATCAAACTATGCTGGTCACGAGGAAGTATCAGTATAACAGACCTTAGATTTTGACCCGACATCTGTCTGTTAATCCACGAGGGCGTTATTTTTTTCAGCGGACGTAATTCCTTGCTACCGTTACTACTGAGGTTTTACGGATATAGCGCTACTGATAATGCAGGTTTATTTTTTGGGATGGATTATTCCGTCCGGTATTGTTCCGTATACGTATATATGGAGGTGTAGATGTGGAAAATAATGTTATGATTCAGGTGGAAAACCTGAGAAAAGAATTCAAAAAAGCAGTGAAGGACCCGGGTCTTAAGGGTAGCTTCAAGGCACTCTTCAGCCCAAAATTCGAGGTGGTCAAGGCTGTAGATGGAATAAGCTTCGATGTTAAAAGAGGCGAGATTATAGGTTTTATCGGTCCCAATGGTGCCGGTAAATCCACAGTTATAAAAATGCTCACGGGTATTCTGACTCCTACCGATGGTGTGTGTAGAATAGACGGTAGGATTCCGACTGAAAACCGCAAAGAATATGTTAAGGAAATAGGCGTTGTTTTTGGTCAGAGAACTCAGCTCTGGTGGGACTTGGCACTTCGTGAGACCTATATGGTCCTCAAGGAAATCTACGAGATTCCCGAGGATAAATATAAAGAAAGAATGGCTTTCCTTAATGAGGTACTGGAGCTGGATGAGTTTATCTCCAGCCCTGTCCGTACTCTGTCCTTAGGACAGAGGATGCGTGCCGATATTGCAGCAGCCCTTCTTCATAATCCCAAGGTGCTTTTTCTGGATGAGCCTACTATTGGTCTTGATGTAGTGGTCAAGGATAATATCCGCAAGGCTATCCAGCGTATTTGTGACGAAAACGGCACCACGGTTATCCTTACAACCCACGACCTGGAGGATATCGAGCTTCTCTGTGAGCGTATTGTAATGATAGACAAGGGCAAAAAGGTTTTTGACGGACCGCTAAAGGAACTGAGACATCGCTTCGGACAGATGAGGGAGCTTGGATTTGAGCTGAAATCAGCTGAGGATTTGGCAAAACTCACTTACAAAGATGATTTTGCTTTTTTAGAGGATGACCTTAGCGTAGAGTCAAACAGCACAATGGTTAAAGTCCGCTTTAACTCGGACGTTGTCTCTGTAGAGGATATGCTTTCTTATACTTTATCACGAGTACATGTTAAGGATATCAACGTCAAGGATGCAGATATTGAAGAAATAGTCAGGCGTCTGTACCTGGGAGGAGGCGAATACAGTGAGTAAGCTGTTTCGTCTTTATAAGCCCTTTACCCGAGCAGGTATTCTGGATATGATAACCTACAGGGTGAATTTTCTCTTCTTCTTACTGGGAGAGATAATGCGGTGCTTTGTAATGTTCTTTGTATGGAAGGCGGTCTTTGACAGCTCTGATAGTTCCACGCTATATGGTTTTAGCTACGATAATATGGTAGTGTACCTGTTTATTTCTTTTTTGACAGGATACATAACCTATTCCGACGGCTCCTATGCTATAGGCAAAGAAATCCTGGACGGTTCAATTGCTATGCGAATGGTAAAGCCCGTGGATTTTGATATGTGTTTTTTGTTTCAGGAACTGGGTTCAAAGGCTATCCAGATGCTGATAGTGTTTTTGCCTATAACAGTGGGAGTAGAAGCCTACAGATGGATAATATCAGGTCAGCTTTTGCTCAATATCCCCATGCTTTTACTCTTTATACTGAGTATGATTCTTGCCTATGGAATCAACTTTTTCTTTAATCTTTCTTATGGCTTCCTTGCTTTTTACCTCAAAAATCTCTGGGGAACCGATATTATTAAGGGTGTAATAGTAAATTTCCTTTCGGGTGCCACAGTGCCTCTTGCTTTTATGGGGAACCTGGGACAGGTGCTGGGATATTTGCCTTTTGCATCTCTTTCCTATACTCCTGTAATGATTTATATGGGAATGTATAGTGTAGGGGAGATAATCTTTTATATGTGTCTGCAGCTTGTATGGCTTGGCATATTCGTTATAATCTCCAAGCTGATTCTCAAAAGTGCTATGAAACGACTTGTAGTGCACGGAGGTTAAGGCTATGTTTAAGTATGTAAGACTTCATATGATTTTTATAAAGCAGGATCTAAAGAAACTAATGGAATACAAGGTTGACTTCCTTATGGGTGCAGTTGGCTTCCTGTTGGAACAGGCGGTACAGATATTGTGCCTTGGCATTATTTTTGCCTCTATTCCTGCTCTGTGCCTTACCGAAAACGGTGTGGTGGTAGATAGCTGGACCTTCCACGAGGTATTGTTTATCTACGGATTTTCTCTTATCCCCAAGAGTATCGACCATCTTTTCTTTGATAATCTGTGGGGGCTCGGCTACTGGATTGTGGATAAAGGAGATTTTGATAAATACCTGACAAGACCTGTCAATTCCTGGTTCTATGTACTTTGTGAGAAGTTCTGTGTTGATGCTTTGGGAGAGTTTATAGTAGGTATAGTTTTGGTGGTATACAGTACTCTTTCTATGCCGGTGGAAATTTCTTCTGCTATTAACTGGTGGAGGGCAGTACCTGTAATACTGGTGATTCCCTTTGCCATAATGATATTCACATCAGTCAAGACCGCCACCGCCGCTATATCCTTCTGGACCAAGCGTAGCGGACATATAACTCATATGTGCTATATGACAAACGAGTTTGCAAAATATCCTGCCAAGATATATAATACATTTATAAAGACTGTGATTACTTATATCCTGCCCTTTGCGCTAACTGCATATTATCCGGCAATCTACATCCTTCGAGGCGATAATGTGTGGATTCTGCCTGTAACGGTGGGTGTATCGGTGATACTCTTTATATTGTCACAGTTTATCTGGAATAGAGGTATCAAAGCCTACGAGTCGGCAGGAAGCTGATATTCTTTGAAGTAACCTACGGGAGTGTAAATATTGCGAAATCCATTCATTTGTTTTGATGAATCCGAAAATATCGAATATCTGTCCCATATGTGTTCTATCAACAATGTGCGGATATCCAAGGTCCCTGTAGCAGGAATAGATAATTCAGTAGAGGGAATGAAAGCCAAGGATATTTTCTCTGCACAGCTGATAAGCGAGGATGTAAAGCTTATGGCAGAGAAGATGAAGGTGGATATTTCTGCCTATTCATTCAGGGATTTGCCGAAGCTTCTGTCCGAGGGGCTTGTAAGTGATGACATCAAACTCAGGCATATAGCAACAGTTTTGTCCACAAAATACGGCAACAGATTGGGACTTATCCTTTTGACTCTTCGCACAGGACTTCCCGAGAATCGCTTTGCCAGAGGCGACTGGAGTGATGATTGTTGGCAGTACTGGGCAGATGTGCAGAATCTGGTGCTCACAGGCGGTCTTGCCAGTGGTATGCTTGGCAAACGGTTTAAGGAGCAAATCCATTACGTGTTCGATGTAGCAGGGGAGAAGCCCTATAATATTTCTTTATTCGAAAATTCCACCCACATTGGTGCTATGGGCTGTGCTAACTTGATTGAGGATAGCGAGAAAACCTTTGTCGTCCTTGATTTCGGTCAGACCAATATCAAGCGTTGTGTTGTTCGCAAACGTTCAGGCGAAATCGCCAATATGATAAATCTTCACTCCTTACCCTCAATGAATATGGAGCTTGACTATTCCGACAGCGAGGATAATCGTTCCTGTGCACTGGAGCTTCACCGCTATCTTCTCAATGTTATCTATGATACTTGCAAAAAGGCGGATTTGGACCCTGAGGAGGGCAGAGGTGAGGTTATTATCAGCATAGCCAATTATATCAAGGGCTCAAAGCTCAACCCTCGTCGAGGCGGATATGCAAAGCTTTCTCTCTTGAGCTCGGACTATGCAGGAATGCTCTCTCACGAGCTTTCCTCCAGAATGCATCGTCCCTTCAGAGTCCGTCTTGTCCACGACGGCACCGCTATCGCCCTTAACTTCAAGGACAAAGAGGACACCGTCTGTATGTCTATCGGTACCGCTTTCGGTGTAGGTTTTCCCACAATCAATATCAGCAAGGATTAATCAGTCCGACGTATTAATAATCAAAGGCAGTCGAGTATCTCGGCTGCCTTTTTTATAGCATTATCAGGAAAAATTTGTGTCATCAGGATATCTATGGAAGCACCTCGTTAACCCCAACATCAATATGTACAAAATAATCAGATAAATCTTGTGCATTTCGTGAGCAAAAATTAAGGTTAAAACTGTTTATTTTTGTAAGGCTTTGTGGTATAATTACCGTGAATAAAGTGCGGCAATACGCACGGAAAAGGAGAGGATTTTTTTGAAAATTCGCAGATTGTTTTCACTGTTGCTTTGTGTACTGCTTATTGCAAGTGCTGCAAGTATTTGCGTAATCGGTACATCCGCAGCAGAAACAACCACCGCTGAGACCGGTGCTGCTTTGGGTAGCTACTACAACGTAGATTACCTGGAGTCCGAGGCACAGGCCTATCTGGCAACTCAGTCTGATATGTCTGAGACAGACCTGGGTGCAACCTACACTCCCGAGAACACAACTTGGAAGGTTTGGTCTCCCACAGCTACCAGAGTTCAGCTGAAGCTGTACGCTACAGGTTCCGATATGGAATCCGGTGCAGCAAATATCGGCAAGTATGAAATGACCAAAGATAATGCTACAGGCACATGGTCTATCGTACTTCAGGGTGATTACAAGGATATTTATTACACCTACCTTGTAACAACTCCTAACGGCACAAACGAGACCTATGATATCTATGCTAAAGCAGCAGGTATCAACGGTGACCGTTCCATGGTTGTTGATCTTGACTCTACAGATCCCGACGGTTGGGACAAGGACGAGCATGTTTTTGTTGACGAGCAGACCGCAGAGCTTATCTGGGAAGGTCACGTAGCTGACATTACCTCCGGCGATAACTCAGGTGTTGACGTTAACTATCAGGGCAAGTACCTTGGCTTTGCAGAGGGCGGTCTCACCATCAATGGTGAAGACGGTGCAAAGAGCGTTGGTATCGACTACCTTGTAGAGCAGGGTATCAAGGTTGTACACATTCAGTGTCCCTTCGATTTTGCTTCCGGTGACGAGACTAACCCCGAGTCCTACAACTGGGGATATGACCCCAAGAACTACAACCTTCCCGAAGGTATGTATTCCACAAACCCCTATGATGGTAATGTAAGAATCAATGAGTTAAAACAGCTCATTCAGGCTCTCCATGACAGAGGCATCTCTGTTGTTATGGGTGTTGTTTACAACCACACATACGTTACTGAGCAGTCTGCATTTACATATACTGTTCCCGGCTACTACTACAGAATGTCCAGTGCTTCTTTCTACATCAACGTAACTGCTTGTGGTAACACACTTGCTTCTGACAAGGCTATGTTCCGTAGCTATATGATGCAGTCCCTCAAGTACTGGGTAGAAGAGTATCACATTGACGGCTTCCGTTTTGACCTTATGGCTGCTCACGATATCGAGACTCTGAACATGATCAGAAATATGTTCAACAAGATGTATGACGGCGAAGGCAGCAAGATTCTTATGTACGGTGAGCCCTGGACAGGTACAGGCGGCGACCCCGGTCTTTACAAGGGTAATGATGCTGCTACAGCTAATATGTCCAAGCTTAACGCTAACGTTGCAGGTTTCAACGATTCCGTAAGAAACTCTATTAAGTCCGTATTCTCCACAAGCGCAAGTATCGGTGGAGCACAGAGTGGTGTTACAGGTGGTACACTTGGTAATTATCCCAACCAGTCCATCACCTATTTCGATTGCCACGATGGTATGACCTGGTGGGATACAATCGTTACAGCTCAGAAGGTTGATTATGATTCAACAGATGCTACAGCCAGAGGTTTACTGAGAACTTCCTACACATATCTCCTTACAGCACAGGGTATTCCCTTCTCCCTTGCAGGTACAGAGTTTGCACGTTCTAAGTACGGCAACGCAAACTCCTACAATCTTGGTGATGTAAACGCATTTGATTGGGAGAGAATTGAGACATATGCTACTGAGGCAGCATATGCAAAGGGTATGAGCCAGATCAGACGTGCATTCAGTCCCTTCTCTAACGGCTCTTCAAGAGTTACCCCCACATATCTCACAACTTCTAACTCTGCAAACATTCTTGCATATCATCGCACCAACTCCACCGCAGGTGAGTGGACAGATGCAGTTGTTATTCTTAACAACGGTGCTGCTTCCGGCACAGTTACACTTCCCTCAGGTACATGGACAATCGTTTCCAATGGTGTAAAGGCAGGACTTGAGTCTCTTGGCACAGCAAGTGGTACATATACTGTTGACGGTTACGGCTCTGCTGTTCTCGTTAAGGGTACAACTACCGACACTGCTCCCGAGTATGAGTATGTTACAGTTAATCACTATATCGATGGCGAAATCTACAAGACCTCCAAGGTTAAGTACGAAGTAGGTACAACTTGGAGAGCAACTGCAGATTCCTATACAACATTTGACCACAATGTAACTAATGTTGAGTACAACGCAGGTACAAAGGATGGCAACTGTGTATACGGCACAGTAGAGAAGGGCGCAAACGTTGTTGTTAACTTCTATTACGAAGCATTCAACACCAGCGGTTACCTCACTGTTAAGTATGTAGACGAAAGCGGTAATAATATTCTTCCCGATATCACCTACAGAATGCTCGACGGTCAGGAATACAACGTTCCCTTCGAGAATGTTGCAGGTTACGAGCTTATTTCTGACGAGTATCCTGTAAACTACAAGGGCACATTTGATGCAGAATCTCCTGCAACTATCGTATTCAAGTTCAGACCCCTTGATTCTGACGGCATCACAGTTTACTACTATAACCATAACAACTGGAGCACAGTTTATATGTACGCTTACACAGAGACTGTCGATGAGCCTCTCGGTGCTTGGAACTCCAAGGCACAGCGTATGACTAAGGTAACAGATGCATCCGAGCTTCCCGACGGTGAGGAAGTAGGTCTCTGGTACAAGAAGACTATTGATTCAGAGACTAACCAGCTGGATTACGATGTAACAAGCTGTAAGGTTATGTTCCACAACACCGCAGGTTCTCAGGAGCCTCTCAACGGTGAAGCAGGATATGATGCAGCAGGTACTATCTATATCAAGAACAAAATTCTCACATTTAACTCCACAATTATCACCAGCCATATCGATGCTGAAACAGGCGAAAAGCTTTGTGACGATGTAGTTGATGTATATGACGGTGCTTCCAGTAACGATGTATACTTCACATCTGAAATCAAGAGCCTCGGCACAGCTACTACTCCTGTTAACGCTTCCGGTAACATGGTAGCAGGTACAACTTGTGTTGTTTATATGTATGATACAAATGTTCAGACCAATCCTTCCGACCCCGGCACAGAGATTGGCGGTATCCTCCTTGGTGATGCAGACCTTGACGACAAGGTTAATGTTAAGGACGCTACCACAATCCAGAAGAATGTTGCAAGTCTCCTTCTCCTCTCCGCTGACGGCAAACTTGCTGCAGAAGTAGACGGCGACGGTAAGATTACAGTTAAGGATGCAACTGCTATTCAGAAGTGGGCTGCAGGTATGGAGACAGGCTACGCTATCGGCGAGACTATCCCCGGCACAGGCACACAGGTTCCCTCCGAGGGTGAAGGTGAAGACGACAACAACCTTCAGGAAGACCTTAAAGAGCTTTACAACACAGCATCTGCTCTCCTCAAGAGCAGCGCTGATTATGTAACAGAGATTGCTCTCAAGACCAGCAGTGATGAGCTTAAGGAGAAGGCTTCTAAGTATGGCTTTGACCTTTCTGCTGAGGATACATCCAAGAACGAGTATCAGAAGTACGATACACTGCTTACAGCAGTATCCTTCTATGTACTCCAGGGCGGTACTGAGGAAGAGCTTACCCAGGCTATTGCTGACCTTGAGCAGGGCTATAATTGGTTCAACTACTACGTAACAGAGCTTCACACAACTCCCATGACAGTCGATCCCAGCGATCCTAACTCCATCGACGTTTCCAACGGTCAGTATCCCGTTATCGAGGGCTACAACACAGTTGTTTACTCTCAGGCTAACGATTCCAACTGGGAGAATGTTTACTACTATTGCTGGAGCAGTTCAGGTGGCGAACAGGCAAGTTGGCCCGGTACACTTATGAAGTTTGCTCTTGTAAACGATTATGGCCAGAAGCAGTATGTTGCTTATGTTCCTGTTGAGTATGATAATTATATTATCAACAACGGTTCAGGCGGCGGCTCCAACCAGACAATTGACCTTAAGATTTCAAGTAGTATCGGTATGTATATGGCTGATACCTCCGGTTCTGAGGGCAAGTGGACAATCGGCACATGGGAGCCCAACTTCTACACTCCCTGATTTTAGACAAAAACATTAAGTTCAGCTTAATATAACAAACAGGCACACAGATTATTCTGTGTGCCTGTAATTTTATATAGAAACGTAAACAATATGTGGTTGTCCGCAGAAAAACCGCCTTAGCTTTTATATGGATAGTAAAAATAATCAGTTCTGCTTTCTCACAATCTTATACTCATCCTCAAGAGAGAAGTAATGGCAGTCAAAATTACTGCCCTTCAGAAACTTCTCCATTTCGTCCTCATCAAGATTTATCTCACATACATAGCATCCCATATAATCGTCATATACATAGTGAGAGCACATCTCACAGCTGCCTGATGCCTTTGCCATATTAATCCTCCTATAAGTTTTATCCAAAAAGCCTCCGAAGTTTTATCGGAGGCTTATGTTATATCAGTATATGTCGTCTAACTCGGTGATAACCTGACTGGACTCGTGGTCAATCGCATCTATATACTTAGCGTTTATGGGATTATTAGAGACAGGGATGTTTTCGTTTTCATTCTTATCTCTGATTATATCAATCAGATTCATAATCTCACCGCTGAAAGCAATCAGAAGAAGTGCTGCAAAGGCTGCCAAACCGTACCATTGACTGAAGAAGTTGTACAGAGTACCTATTATAGGAATCTTGTAGAGAACAAGACCGATAATTTGAGTTTCATCAATCTCGGGATCGTCCAGAGCACCGCTCTTAATTCCTCGGGTGGTAAAGTACAGCATCCCGTCTTTTTCGTAGGGCTCAGACACAATCTGGTGAGTAATCTTTTTTCCTGCCACAGGACCTGTCTCGCCATTATAGGTGATTACATCACCCATCTTAAGATTTTCGGGATCTGTTCTCTTGACCAGAATAACATCGCCTATGCTCAGCTCAGGCTCCATACTTTCTGACGAAACTCTGAACAGACTGTACCCGAATATATTTGGTGTGAGACCTGATATTCTGGCTATCATAACATATATAAGTCCGGCCACAAAGCATAAAACTATAATAGCCGCAACAATTCTTTTGATTCTTTGAAACATTGGGATACACCTGCGTTTTTTCTTTTAATTATAACATTAATTGTTTGTAAGTACAATACTTTTTACCGTGAAATCTCCACTGCCTGTAAATGTAACATACCATTCAATCTCAGTGTTTTCTGCACCGGCAGAGATTTCGTATTGGGCAATAACAGGTATCCACCTTACTGTACAAATCCCGTCGCTGTCGGTACTCTCTGCAGGGTAGGTTATCAAATCCTTGGTAGGGGAGGAAACTCCGATAAAATAATTACCCTCCAGAGTGCTTGAGTACTCCACATCAATAAACAAAGAGGTGTTTGTAATTATATCCTTACTGTTGGAAATGTAGGTTTTGAAGTATAATACATCCCCGCTTGAGTAGGTATCACTATCAATGCTTGTAATACTACCCTCAGCATTATTTTCGGGATATGTAATATTCCCCTCACTATCAACAGTACCCTGATATGTATTAGCAGTACAACCGTCGCCGTTAATATAGTAGTTGTAATCTCTTGTATCAAATGATAAGGCAGTAAATTTTGACTTATCCTTATCGTAAGTGTCAGAGCCATCGGTGTTATCGATACTCATAAATCCGCCGCCGTAAACCGCAGGACGCTGAGACCACGAGTAGGTATTGCACACAAGTGCAAACATAAGCATTATAACAAATATAATCTGCAGTCTTAGAAATCTTTTAGTTGTCATGGTCTCACCATCCTTTCTGATGTGAATTAGTTAGCTATCACTACTGGCTGTAAGTGTGAAGCAGTCAGCCTGACGGGTATTATGTGTAGTCTTATTTGAACTGATTGTATAGGTGTTATATGTAAGGCTGAATGAGACGTGAGATACATCAACGGACCAAACTTGGTCATAATTATTTTCGTTTGTCGACCATACAGTAAATCCGTATTTGTACAGATTGCTGAGCTGTGATGCATCAATAGTCCACTTATAGATTGAACCGGATACGTTTGTACCTGCACCAATCCATGTGTCATTCTTAGGTACATAGGAACTTGCACCGGAGGTGTCACCGCTGTTCATATTCTTACCGCTGTTTGACGATGCGGTAATTGACAGATAATGACCGCTACCCCAGTTGGAACCGGCATTTGAGAAATCTACGTAGATGACAATGCTGGAGCCTTGCCATGTACCTGTTGTACTATCTATAGCATAATAGTAATTCTCACTTGAACTTCTGCCGGAACCAGCACTCCAGGTGGTGCCGTTCGAATCAGTAAATACAAGGTCTGTTGCACCATCAGGAATAGATGTACCTGCTGTCCAGATATTGCTTCCCTCGTTTGTCAATGCCAGGGAGAAACTGCAGCCATCATAGTTGTATGTAACGGTGACGCTTGTGGCACTCTTATAATTAACAAAGCGAGTAGTGTATGAACCACTGGGTACAGTGTATTCTCCCCATTCACCGCCGGAGTTACCGTCTGTGATGTTTGCCGAGGAGTAAGTTGTCCAGGTGCCGTTGAATAGATAGGATCTTCTGTCCTCGTTGTAAGTACTGTTATCTGTGGTAAGTGTGTAACAATTATTCACTCCGTCAAAGGTTTGACCCAATGAGCAGTTGGTATCCCATACATTATCGTGACCGGATAACTGATGTGACCAGAAGGATATCCTTGTTCCCGAGGGAATACCGTCTTCAAATGTATAGTAATAAATGTCTGTACCATCTATTTGTGTCATTGTACCATTCCAGGTGTCATTCTTAGGAACATATTTATCTACATTGGCACCGGATGTGTCAGTAGCATTTGCCGAATGGTTATCAGAATGTGTTACCGAGATATAGGGTAATCCGCTGGTATTGTATGTTGTGGATATAAAGTTACTTGCCTGATTGGAAACATCCAGATAAATAGTGTTAGAACCGCTATCCTTTACACGATACACAGTCTCGGTTCCTCTTTCTGTACCGTGCCAGGAATTATATATAGTAGATTCGTTAGAGCGTTCACATCGATAGAAGTATACTTCCTGTACCGAGGTGGGAATATAAGCATACCAGGTGTTTCTGCCATATTTATCTGCAGTAGGACTATCTGTCATACTGTAGTTGAGGGTATTATCACCATAATCAATGGCAATTCTCATTTTAGGCGACTGTCCGTCATCACCGTTATTATTCAGCCAATTCTCTGAGGTATAGTCGCTGAGAGCAATTTTAGTAACATCGTCAGGGCCAATACCCCATATAGCATCGTCAGAGCCTAAGAGACATATTTCTTCGTCTATTCCTCTGTTATAAGTCTTCCAGGTGGCAAGTTCCTTGCCTGTGTTTGTGGATTTCCATACAAACTCACAGTTCTGAAGGGCAAGAGGAATATCTCCTGTCCAGGTTTTTGCAGTAGCATTATATGTCAGAGGATATAAGTATCTGTTGTCGTAACCATCTCCATAATCGCCGTCCAGATTACGAACATAGAGAACCATATTATCTTCGTTGTTAACCCATTGCTTGGCGGTGTAATCATAGACGGTAACATTCTGATGTATAGACCAAGAGGTGCAGAGTTTGACTATAAAGCCAACTTTCTCGCCTATAGTGTCTCTGGCGGGATTCTCTCTTGAAGTGTTAGACTTCGTCCAACCTGCATCAAGAGCATCTAACCACATTGAAAAAGTAATTGTCTTTGTTTCATTCTTTTCCAGATGGAATAAAACATTGTCCTTAGTGCTGTGGTCAGATTTATAGATGTAGTTTGTTAAATACTCTACTTTACCTGTTACAGTGTGTGCAGTATCGTCAGCGTTGAGATAGTCAATGCTCTTTACACTTGTAATGCCGCTTGTTCTTGTTGATAATATATGGGTTACAGTGCCGTCACTATAAGCAAATCTATATGCGTACATACGGAGTGCAGAAGAGGAAATTGTGTCAAATAATTCAAACTGGGGTATTATTTCAGACAAATATATATCTGTAGGGCCCGAGGGGGAGGATATAGTAAACTGAAATCTTATGACATTTGCATTAATATCCTCTTGTGAGAGTTTTCTGTATTTTGCATTTGCAAAGTTTGTTGTGCTCGTGTAATCATAGGGAGCAAAGAAGTTAACACCGTCTGCACTGGAGACAGGGGACAGTCTCACATCATTCTGTTCCTCATAAAATGATGTCAGGTCAATAATCTGATTAAAGGTTGTGTCACTTTCACTTGAGTTTTCGCCAACTACAACATGTGAGTTGATGCTTGTGGGCGTAGCAATATTATTGCCGTTTATCTCAAGGGACGTAACACCCTCGAACCATGCAAATGTAACACTAACCCCCAAAAGCAGAAACTCAAGTATTGCCACAACAGAGAGCATAATACTCTTGGCTTTTATATTTTTCTTTTCGGGTTTTGCAAAATGTTTGCCCTTCATATTATACTCTCCTTTCTGTAATATTTTAGGCTAAGTCAATCAGGGGTTTTCCTCATAGCTCCAATCACCGGTCATATAGTAGTTATCAAGTTTTGTACCGTCAACCCAGTATTCACCGGTATATCCTGTGATTGTGAATACATTATTATCTCCGAAAGAGTGTTTTGAACTCTTAAGTTCGTTATAGACGGTCTTGGATGAGGAGCTTCTATCCCACTTGAACTCCGTAGCATTGGAATTGTATCTGACGAAGTCAACACAGTTCATACCGTCGGGTACAGCTACTATGTACCTGCCTGAGTCTGATGTTGCGCACATAGAAGTCCACTGCTGAATACCGGAGGTTTCAGAGTTGTAGAAGTAAGCAACAAAGATACAATTGGTTGAGTAACCCTTGCCCTCAAGGTATAGAAGTTTACTGCTCCAGTATCCTGACCCACTTGCAGTAATTGTGTAGTACAGATTGTCGCCTCTTTCGGTGTTGCTCCAGGTACCTTTACCAATGATAGTGGTTTCCTCGCTGTTATATCTCATAAAGGTGATGTTTGTAGCCTCAGAGGGGATTATTATCTTCCAGGTGTAGTTCTCCGACTGATGACTTAGCTTATAGTCAAAGTTCTGCTCGGCACCATTACCGTCATTTGCTGTGAAGGCAACGTGCATTACCGCACTCTCATCGTCAAGATATCTGTTAACAGTTCCGTCGAAGAGTGTAATGGTAGTGCCTGAGAAGCTGTCACTCCACATACCTGTATTGTGACCAAAGGCTACATAGGTAGTGCAGCTTTGGATTTTACCTGCACTGAAGGTGTTCCAGTCACTGTCCTCCGCGGGATTATATCTTGCGAAGGTAACATTGTCGACACTTTCAGGAAGATTTACACTCCAGGTGTAGGTATTCTTATAATCAGCATCCTTTGTCATGGGATAACGTGTACCGTCCGTGTTATCTATAGCATAGAGGTAACACTTGTCATCTGCTATCCATTTCTCCAGAGTGTTGTCAACAAAGTAAACGGTGCGGACATCCTCGTAGGATGTTGTGAATTTTGTGTAGATATTAAGATTATTAATGTCGAGTATATCCATTGTACAGTCTTTGTCTGTGCCCTCAAGCCAGATAGTTACTGTAATAATCTTCGGCACGTTAGCCTCAAGGTTAAACAGCGCCTGATTGTCGTTTGAATTACCGAAAATGTACTCGCTGATAGAATGGGTATCACAGGGAGAAGTTTCGGCATTACCATCAGAATCAATGGATTTTACCGCATTGTTTTTCTCGGCATAGTCCTTTGTTGTAGAATTATCAAAAACATAAGACTTAGGATTCTTTACATCATTATCTACAAAAGCTACCCTCACAGCATTTGCCGAGGTAGGGTCTTCGCTTTCGCTGTTTCTGATATAGCTTGTTTTAGAGAGCCACACAGGGGTGTCGCTTTCTGATTTTAAGGATATATTAAAAGAAATATATTTTGTGTTGAGGTCATTACCTGTGCTCTCGCGGAATATAAGGTCCTGAGTATCTACATCCTCTGTAAACTCTCCGTCACCCTGACTTGAGAAATCCGACAGGGGAAAGTACAGGTTTCTGCCGTCAATACTGGAGCATTCCGATAAAGTGATACTTTTACCCAGCAGACCGTTAATATCAACTGCACCCTGAGATTCATAATCTTTACCGTAGTTCATCTCCAAACCCGTATCAGCAGAAATGGTAATGTAATCGTTACTGTTAACCTGAGACGTAAAATTCTGGGACAACCAGGAATGTGTTGTAGCAATAAGCAACATCATCATAAGTATAAGTGCAACAACAGAACGAACAAGTCTGCCAAGCCTTGATGTAAACTTATTCATTTGTTGCACCTCCTTATAATAATGTATTTGCGTATTTACATATTTACTGAGACTCTACTTCATGAGCGACAAAGTCCAGTATAATATTGTACATACCTCCGGACAAAACACGTTTAACCTCGTCATCACAACCCTCAAGCCAGATGTTGATTGTTGCAGTGCCTTTGTAGAAGCCGTCCTCTTCATCAAGAACGGTTGTAGTCAGAAGAGTATTCTCGTCCCTAACTTCCTGTGTAGCAGATGAACTCAGCAGGGGACTGCTATTGGTTTTAAGTTCTTTGTCACTGTTATAGTACTCGTGTATACTTGTATTCCCAGATACAGAGCTACCTGTCTTTATCTCATAACTATAGGTTGCAATACCATCTATAGTTGTAGTTGTGGTAACAAGCTCTACATTACTTCTGGGTATCATCACAAAGCGACATACATCACCATCCACTGCAGAGATCCTCAGTGCACCTACTATACAGTCTTTGGAAAATCCCCACTTACTGTTGAGATTACCCGCCGATGAACCGGTAAGGGGTAAATCCTTGCTTTCGCAGTAGGTAACTATCTGGGTGTCTGAGCCTAAGTAAATTTCAGCAGGGAAGGTAGTTCTGAAATTGATAGTCTGAGATATGTACGCTTGATTAGGGACGGCGGTGGACCAGTTTTCTGAATCATCGGGAGTACGGTCGGTACCGTCTGTCTGACTGAATACAGGTCTGAGGAAGGTCATACCGTCAGAGGTAATATCCAGCATTATAAGTTTATCCTTGATTTTGTTATTTTCACTTATATACTTTTGCGAACTCTCAGACAGCAGGTCAAGTCCTGAGTGATAGGTAAGTCCGCCGTCCAAAGATATATGCAAATTCTTACCTGCATTTACAGAGATGTTAAGCCCTGAGGCATCGGCTTCGGTGTTGGAGGCATACCAAGCCCAGACCGCAACCAAAAGTAATGTAACAGTTGCGATCAAAAGTGCCACTAATCTGATTAGTGCCATTTTTTGTCTGGATTGTACTATGTCTTTAATAAAGCTGATTTTACTCATTTAATATCTCACTTTTTATGAAAATAGAATCCGAAGTTCGGTAGTCCGATGTGTTTGGAATCTAACTGACGTTCAGCATCGGTACTTTGCTGTGAAGCCAATCTCGTTTCTGCAGCACGGATAGTTTCTTTAGCTTTAAGTTCTGCTTCGCGTCTTGCTTTGTGAATTTCAGCCTTGGCACGGCGTCTTTCCTCTGCAAGAAGCTTATCATATTCCTTTTGCTTTTTAACAAGCTCACGCTGATAACGGCTGTGCTCCGAATCCAGAGCCTTCTTATGCTTAGCCTCAGCGTTTGCCAGTGCTTTTCTGTGCTTCTCTTGTTCACTATCAAGTGCTTTCTTTGCTGATGACTGTTGAGCTTCAAGCTCTTCTTTGTGCTTTTTATCTGCAGAGCTTAGTCTGCCTTCATAGTCGGCGGTTACCTTGGCAACTGTTGACTTGTGTTCCTGTGTAAGAGATGCAAGTTCACCGGAATGCTTATCCGAAAGAGCAGAAATCTGTGCCTGAAAATCCTGACGCATATCTGCAACCTTCGAATTATGTAGAGCCATCAGCTCATCAGTATATTCCTTGTGTTGTGCAGTGAGGCTTGTGACTTCTGCCTGGTGGCTTTTAACAAGCTCAGCCTCTCTTTCACTGTAGGCAATACGAAGAGCCTCTGTCTCTTGATTGAACTTCACCTGAGCGGCCTCAAATTCCTCGGTAAGTGTGTTGATAGCAGCACTCTGTGTAGCAATAGTAGCCAAGAGGGAAGAGTTCTCCTCCTGTAACTTTTCGTATTCGGTTTTAAGCTTTTCTATAGCTTCTTTGGCTGCTTCGATAGTCTCCAGATGTTTAATGATTTCTGTGTTCTTTGTCTCTATCTCTGCCTTCAGAGTCTCAATCTCACATAACTGTGAAGTGATTGTAGCAGCCTGAGCGGTAGTGATTGCAGTAAGCTCCTCAACCTTATCGCTGAGGACTTTCTTTTCTTTTTCCAGCTCGAAAATCTGATCCTTAAGCTGCTGTATAGTAGTCTCGTGAAGATTTATAAGCCCCTTCATTTCCGTCATTTTGTTTTCGTATTGACGGAGTGTAAATTTAGCATGGTTCAGCTGGGAGTTAAGGTCGGTAATCTGCTTCTCTCTGTCTCGGATTTCCTCCAGACGAATCTGAGCCTCCTCAGCCCTTACAGCTGCAATACGCTTCTCTGTTTCAGCAATAATCTGCTCCTCAGGACGCAGTGCTTCGGTCTCAAGTCTTGCGTTTTCCTCCAGATATTTTTCGTGAAGAAGACGTCTGAGTGCCGGGTTGGTTGCAATACTTATGACAAAATGCTCATAAGACATTACGTTATACATAGCAAGTTGAACTTCCTCGTCCATTTTGCCTGTGTATTCCTGCCCCACAATTTCAAAACCGGTCTTCTTGTAGGATGTAATAAAGAGGTAAAGGTCCAGAGCCTTTTTGAAGTTGGGGTTTTTGGTCATAAGGTTGGTACGCTGAATAGGAGGGCGTACCATTTCTGTATTAGTCAGAGCACGGATAAGGGATGATGCAGAGAAGTCAGCCAGTACACGGCGGATTCTTCTTACACGCTGGAAGTCGGTCAGCGTAGAAACGTCTGCATTAATATCAAATTCCTTTTGCTCGTGGCTTTCGTTAGTGTATGTTAGCTCAAAGTCAAGCTTCTGATGATTAAGGGTCAGGTGTCTTGACAGATGAATTTTCTGATACGAGTCGTTGGGAGCTTGTTTCATCTCCTTGTATCTGTCATCAACAAATTTTGAGGCGTGTACAAGCAGGGTGCGGAGGAATCTATTTTCATAAATAGCAAAACTTTCCTCACGCTGTATATCAAGTATGCGTTCGGGAGTAACATCATCCTCCTCAACTCGGGCGATAAGGTTTGTATGTTGAGCCAGATGGCGTACAGATTCGCTGGTGATTTTACGGGCTTTTTCTATAGGAACGATATCCTCGTTCTGGATGATAAACCTACGCTGTTCGCGGATAGCCTTGTCGATATAGGGGATAGCATCCTCAATAGCCTCAACCCAGTCCATATCAATAACACGGCTATAGCTTTTACCGGAGAGTTCATCGGTACCCTTATCAGCATCAGCCAGTGTGCTAGTCAAATAACTATGAGTGAAATCCCCTTTTAAGGTTTCCTGCATGAGGATATATGCACGATAATATTTATTAAAATCAGCCATTTAGGATTTCCTCACCTCTTTCAAAAAATACTTTTGTGTACGCTACACAGGTTAATCAGAAGATTAAACAAGTTTTTGAAGCCTTCTGAGGTATTCTTTACACTCAGACATATTTTCCTCACCGAAGAGGAAGTCAAGATAATCAACAAGACCGTCGATTTCGTCACGGATGAAGCTCAGATTAAGGCTCTCAAATTTACGAAGAACCTTTCTTGCCAAAACGTAGTCAAGACCGTCAAGTTCAGTGCCGCCACAACCTACGAAAGCAGGAACGTATTCACGGAGCTGCTTAACAATACGGTTACCAAATGCAAGTCTGAAGTGCTCGATAACATAGTCGTCGAGAAGTTCAATCTTGTGGAGGTTTTCCTCAGAAACCTTGTTGTGCTCCTTGCAGTAATCAAGCATTTCTTCAAGGTGCTTGTAGGAAAGGTTCAACGGCTCAGTCTGAGGTGCATCAAAGGGAACGCCCTTGGTGTTGATGTCGATAGGCATAGCTCTGTCGTATACCTTATCGGTAATAGCAAAAGTAGAGTCGTCGTTATTAGCCGTACCAATGTACCACATATTCTGTGGAAGGTGAAGCTTACCACCCTCAAGATGCTTGGGGTCGCTTTCCCATACATTGGGAACCAGATCAACAATCCACTCATCTCTGGAGGGCATCTCAAGGATTGAGAGCATCTCAGCAAAGTAATACTCAACACGGGCAATGTTCATCTCGTCCAAAATTGTCAGGTAGATATTTTCATTATATGTAGCCTCGTACATAGCACGGAGAAGCTCTGTCTCATTGTAACGCTTTGTAAATTCGTTGAAGTAACCGAAAAGCTCTGAACGGTCACGCCAAGAGGGCTGGATAGATGTGATAATAGCATCATTCTGCAGGAATTTACCAAAGGCGTAGGGGAGAGAGGTCTTACCTGTACCGGAGATACCCTGAAGAATAATAAGTCTTGTAGAAGCAAAAGAAGCCAGAAACAGGCGGATGATTTTGATATCATAATAAAGTCCCAGCTTGGAACAGGCAAAGTTGCGGAATCTTTCGCATATTTCGGGCAGAGTAATCTGGTTATCGTAGACAGGAGGAACATAATCAGCCCACAAGGCATCAACCTGAGAGAGCTTGAAGAATCTGCTCTCTCCCTCTTCCAGAGGAGTGTCCTGTTTGCCTGAGAGGGTGTCTATTTCTTCGCCTGTCAGCTCGGCAATTTCGTTGGGATTAAGACCAATCTGAGAAACCTTCATAGAAAGAATCTTATCTCTCTCAAGGTTCAGTCGCATAACCTCGCGGTTAAGGGCGGTAACCTCGTCAATAAGGTCATTTGTATCCTTAACCTTTTTATTGAATCTAATGAGCTTTTTGAGTCCCATTACTATAAGGAAAACCAAAAGCACTAAAACGGCAATGATAAGGAGCATACCGATAATTGCATAAACCCATGCAACACCGCCCAGCTCTGTAGTATAAGAGTTGACAATTTCCACATATTTCGGGAAGTTGAACATCTCTTTAATTCCAACAAAAATATTGGAAAAAGCTGTCCAAAGTCCCCCCAGAAATTGCCCGAAGAACTCAAAGAAAAATTTAAGTATGCCATCCATAACGTTCAGTCTCCTTTATATGAACTTAAGATTACAATGTAAGTCAGTGCCTTCTGGCAATCTGAAAAATATACAAAATAGAAGCTCCGAGGGGAGGTCGCCCACAAAAATCCAAAGTTGCCTCTATGTCATCCCTAGTTTATCGAGGGTTATCTTGTCTCCTTTGTAAAGGAATTTCGCCTGTTAGGGGAAATGTCCCGAAGGGACAAAAGCTTGGCTCCCTTGTAAAGGGAGCTGTCACCGTAGGTGACTGAGGGATTAAATCATAAAACACGGCGTTAGAGGAATAATCCTCCCGTCACGGCTATGCCGTGCCACCCTCCTTTACAAGGAGGGCAAGTATAACCCCTCTGAGTTTTGTTTCACAAAACCCACCTTTTCTGCGAAGACGGCGACCCTTTTGTATATTTTTCAGACTGTTACGATATCAATAGTTCCTTAATACCCTGCTGACGCATTAAGGAACTATTGGACATCTGTAAGCATCATAATAAATAAGCTTCCTCGCTTCTTTATTATTTACTCGCCGTCACCGGCGTCCACCACTGGCGGCGTAGCATGGTTTTCGGAAGTCTGTTGACTTCTCAGATACTCTTCGGCTATTGCTCGTTTCTGTTCCTCTGTCAGCTCTCCTGAAACCACTGCTGCGGTAACCTTCTGAGCTTTATAAGCAATCAGATTGCGAACAACACGGATAGCCTGAATAACTACGAAAATAAAGATGGGGAGTATTATGCAAAGAAGAAATCCGGTGGAAGTCTGCACGAAGTCGATAGCCTTACCCACACCGCCGATACGAGTTCCCATATACACAGCGATAATGTCACTTGCCTCCTTCAGATTGATATCTGCAATAGGATTGTTTATACCCTGTGTGCGGTAGTAGGTACTGCCGTTTTCTTCAACAACCTCTATGATTTGGTGAGTAACAAGGATTTTCTGGCTGGATATCTCTGAAGCCTCTGCCTCTCTCCAGCCGCTGCCCTCGTTTACAACGTTCATCTGGAACATTACGGTTTCGCCCACCTCATAGGACTCTCTGTCGGAAATCTTGCATACAATCAAGTCGCCCACGAAGAAGGCACCCTCTGCAGGAGAACCGTCCTCGTTGTACTTTTCCATAGATTCAGTCTGTACACTTCTTATTGTGTAGCCGAACAGATGGGAGACGTTCCCCGATTTCTGTGTCAGTGCTACAACAAGTACTAACACAGCAAAAACCATAACCAGTACCATAAGTATATCAAGTATGACATTAAGTACATTTTTCATTTTTTCTTTCACGGCAAACGCCTCCCAAGTTTAGTTAGAGATTAATAATTTCTAATTACTACTTTAATTAAGAAGCAATAGAGAGATTGAAATCAGCTGTTACAGCCTTTTCACCGTTGTTGGAGTGACAGTCAGCATCCTGACCCTCATTCCATACATAAATGTCAAACTGAGTAGAAGTGCTGATTGTGCCGAGGTCGATATTAGCAATACTGTTAACAGGAGTTACAGGGTATTTTGTATCAACTGTGCCATCGGGTGTGATGGGGAATACTTCCTTCTGGTCTGCAGCCATGTAGTACATCTTAACAGTACCGCCACTAACGATTGCGATACGGCCATAGTTACCTTCGTCTGTAAGTGTATTAGCAGAAATCTTTAATGTAGCAGTAGTTTCATCAGCAGTCTTAGCATAGAAAGTATAGTGCTTATAGTGTGTACCCTCAGCTACATTTTCAGATGTGTATGTACTTGCTGCATAGCTGTTGGGAGAATCAGCAGTTGCTGTGAACCAAGTGGGGCTTGTAGCAGTAGCAAAGTTTGTGGATGCGGGTGTGAGAACTGCGGATGCATTGTCGAGAACGATGGAGTCGCTCCATGACAGCTGATCTAAGGAAACAAGAAGACCGGAAGCTTTGCCGGACTCAATGCTGATACCTGTAGCTGTAGCAGACTCTTTTGCTGAGAACCATGCGAATGTTGCGCCACTCAGTGCAACGATAGCAACAAGAAGAAGTGCTATAGAGGAGATGAGTGTGCTTTTTCTGAAAGTTGAGTGTTTCATAAAGAAATTCCTCCAATAAAAATATTTTTTTGACCGATTGCCCCTCGGTCCGGGGGTTAATATATAATCCAAATGGACCATGATACCTTGGGAGAGTGCACTTACTCTGTTTCAAGTTCAGCAGCCTCGAACATCATTGCAAGTCGCATATGTCCGCCTAAGATATCGTTGATACATTCTGAATCCTCACCTTCAAACCAGATAACAACCGTGTATTTGTCCGTATCTCCGGGAGCAAAATCCTCACAAAGCTCGGTAAATACTGTGTCGTTATCATAGAAAACTGTGGCATCCTCTGTGTTCTCACCTGCGATTTTCTCAGGCTCGTTGGTGCCCGGCTTCGGTTTTGCATAGATAGTAGGTTCGCCGTTTTTGTATACCATAATTCTGGCAGCTTCGTCACAGCTTTTGGCTACTCCTGTAATATCCAGAGTCGCTGTGTAGTCAAAGGTCTCAAGACCGTTATTCTGCATATAGAAGGTATACGCAAAGTAGTCGTCACCGTTGTGACTTCCGTCTGTATTATCCAGAGCATCCAGCAGATTTCTGCTTTCAAACCAGTTGTATGTAAAGTGATATACCTCTTCGGCACTTTCACCGCTGAGGGTAACGGCAGTCTCAGCAAAATCCTCTGTTTCCGAAAGTACAATTCCCTTTGTCTCCATATCGTTGTCCATTGTAACGACCAGGTCACCCCATTGAGTAGTCACACAGGACAGAAGCCACAGGATAATGATAATGAGGATTATCACAAGCATAAGCCATCGTGCTATACGCCTTCGCTTCTGGTCTTTGGTCATTTGCTCGGCATCACGCCGTATGCCACGGTGATTTACCCAGGAGCTATTGAACTTTTCCAGGTCCTGAGGAGTGAAAACTTCCTCAGCCTTATTCTTTTTTTCAAACAATTCTGTTCCCTCCTTATACTTTGAGGAGATGTATTGTAAGGCTTCTCCTTGAGGAGAAGCTCCGCCGTAG
>CAZRLC010000027.1:0-24493 GCA_964600975.1 uncultured Ruminococcus sp. | reverse complement strand
TAGCCGCAACGTTTTCTTACTCAAGGCAAAAAAGGAAAGCTTTACTTCTTAAGATTTTATTAAACATCGCTTTAGAAGGTTGAATTTATATATGAGATGTGATATAATAGTCACATTCTGACAGATAAGACGAATTTTCGTGGGTATCTGCATTAATTTAGTTAGAAGGGATTATTTTGAAGGAGTTTTTTGCCTGGCTTTTCAGCGAGAATAACAGCACTCGTCAAATAGATTTATTTGATTTCTGGCATTTTTTCTATTTGTTCTTAATTTTGGGTGGCTCAGCTTTCTTGGCCTATCATCTTCGGAATAAATCAGATAAGACAAAAGAAAAGACAACCCGTATATTTGCTTATCTGACAATCGGAATATACATAGCTGACTTTTTTATAATGCCCTTGTCCGACAGCTACAATGGTATCAGTCAGGATAAGCTTCCCTATCATATCTGCACTCTTATGGGAGTTTTGGCAGCTTTTGCGGAGTTCAACCAGCGTTTCAAGCCTATTAAGACTGCGGTGGTATCTCTGTCTATTACCTCGTCGCTTATGTGGATGTGTTATCCCGGCTCGGCTTTGGGGGGGCAACCGCCATTCTCTTATGTGATTTTCCAGACCTTTATGTTTCACGGACTGTTGTATAGCTGGGGCTTTATGAATTTGGCACTGGGCAGAGAAAAGCTTAACTTTCGCTATATGTGGAAGGAGTTTTGTCTGGTGCTCATAAACTTTGTGTGGGCAGCCTTCGGAAATGCCATATACGATGATCAGAACTGGTTCTTTATCAAGAAAAGTATATTCCCCTTCCTCCCTGATAAAATAATGCCTTTTATGGTTTTGTTCTGTGTGATGGGCTCTTGCCTTATAGTATATCTGGGATACTACCTAATATCTCATATTATAGAACGGCGCAGCTTGGCCCACAGCAGGGAAAAGGCCACAGCAAGAGTATAATCGAATATTGTGAAATCAGCAGGTAGCTATTGTGCTACCTGCTTTTTTTGTATTCGTTTCCAGAACGAAAATATCGTTTAATAAACTATCTTATTTGTGCTGTGAGTATAATAATTAAACGAATTTGCCTTTAGGCGATTTGAGATTAAACAGCAAGGAATGATCAAAATGGATAAAAAGTTTTTCTACTACATACTGAAGAGGATTTTCCTTGCAGTAGTGACAATTTTTTTGGTTATTACCTTGACCTTCTTTATTATGAACTTTATTCCCGGCGGACCCTTTATGAGCGAAAAATCTGTGTCTGACAGCACTATGGCAGCGTTGGAGGAAAAGTTCGGACTGGACAAGCCCTTGTGGGAGCAGTACTTAAACTATCTGAAGGGAGCAGTTAGATTTGACTTCGGCCCCTCTATGAAGTTAGAGGGCAGACAGGTGACGGATGTTATTATGGAGGGCTTTATGTCCAGCGCAAAAATGGGACTTATTGCCGCCACAGGAGCGATAATTTTCGGGCTTGTGCTGGGGACCTTGGCGGCGGTGTTTCACAACAAGGCGCCGGACAGGATAATTATGATTATGTCCACTGCATTTGTGGCAATGCCCTCCTTTATAGTTGCAACATTTTTGCTGTGGCTTTTGTGTGTTAAGACTCCCTTGTTTCCTGCCAACGGACAGAGTGCCTTGGGGTTGGTGCTTCCCATTGTTTCTCTGATGCTTTACCCTATGGCTTACATCATAAGGCTGACTCGCTCCAGTATGCTGGATGTACTTGGGCAGGACTATATCCGCACAGCCCGTGCCAAGGGAGTACCTCCCTTTGGTGTGATATTTAAGCACGGCCTCAAAAACGCGGTTACTCCCATTATTACCTATGCAGGTCCTATGGTGGCGTTTATTCTGACAGGGTCGTTGGTGGTGGAGAGAATCTTTGCTGTGCCGGGACTGGGTAAGTACTTTGTGTCCAGCATAGTAAACCGTGACTACACAATGATTATGGGTACGACTATTTTTCTTTCTGTAATCGTGGCAGTGATGATGCTCCTGTCGGATATTCTTTACAAGCTCTTTGACCCGAGAGTAGATCTGTCGTAAGGAGGGATAATATGAAGAATTTTTCCGAGAAAAAAGCTATAGGAGGGTTACCCTTAAGCTTTCACTTGAATTCGCCCATATGGGAGAAGGCTACCGACTCCGAGAAAAAACAAAAGGTGATAGAGCGTGAAAGCGTCACCTTTTTTAGAGACGGTATGAGACGTTTGTGGAGAAACAAGGTAGCCGTGGTATGCGGTTTCTTTCTTGTGTTTGTTGTTTTGGCGGTAACCCTGATTCCTATGTTTTATCCCTATAGCTACAGTCAGCAGCTTGGTGTAGCAGAAAAGGGCAAAGCCCCCGACTCCAGCTATAATAATCTGGGCCCTATGGAATACGGCAAAACCGAGCAGGAAAAGATAGAGAAGGGAGAGAAGGTTTTTCCTCATTTGCTGGGTACTGACTCTTTGGGAAGAGATTATTTTATCCGCGTGGTATACGGCACGAGAATTTCTCTTTCCGTAGGACTTTTCGCATCGGTTATTGTGCTTATAATCGGTACTGTCTATGGTTCGGTGGCAGGATACCTGGGAGGCAAGGCAGACCTTATTATGATGAGAATTGTTGATGTCATTTATTCTCTGCCCGATATGCTTATGGTTATTCTCTTTTCTGTTGTGTTTCAGCAGACTCTGGAGCCCCTTGTCAAAGGGACGTTTCTTGAGAAGCTGGGCACGGGAATGATGAGTATTTTCCTTGTGTTTGCACTTCTTTACTGGGTGTCTATGGCAAGGCTTATAAGAGGTCAGATACTTATAGTTAAGGAGCAGGAGTTTGTGCTGACAGCAAAGGCTATGGGTGCTTCGGGGCTGAGAATTGTTACCCGACATTTGCTTCCTAACTGCATAAGCATAATTGTTATTTCCACAGCACTTCAGATTCCTAACGCTATTTTTACCGAGAGTTTTCTCAGCTTTCTGGGGCTGGGAGTGTCAATTCCTATGCCCTCTCTGGGGTCTTTGGCATCAGAGAATCTTTCTTACATTTATTCGGATGTATACCGACTGCTGGTACCTGCGTTATGTATCTGTTTCATTGTTCTGAGTTTGAATCTCTTTGGAGACGGACTCAGAGATGCCTTTGACCCCAAGCAAAAGAGATAAGGAGTTAAGAGATGAGTTTATTATCGGTAAAGAACCTTGAGACCTCATTTTTTACACCTCAGGGTGAGGTTAAGGCGGTAAGGGGAGTGTCCTTTCAAATTCCGAAGGGCAAGGTGGTTGGCATTGTAGGTGAGTCGGGCTCGGGCAAAAGCGTTACTGCATATTCCATACTTCAGATTTTATCAAGTCCGGGACAGATTGTAGGCGGGTCGGTGAGCTTTGACGAAACCGAACTTGTCGGCATAAAAGAAAAGGGTATGGCGAAAATCAGAGGCAATAGGATTTCCATTGTTTTTCAGGACCCGATGACAAGCCTTAATCCGGTTTTTACTATCGGGCATCAGCTAACTGAGGCTATAATGCTTCACACCAACCGCAATAAAAAACAAGCAAAAGAACGTGCCATAGAGATGCTGACTTTAGTGGGAGTCAACGACCCTCAAAGGCGTGTCAGACAGTATCCCCATCAGCTTTCGGGAGGTATGAGACAGCGTGTGATGATTGCTATGGCACTTGCCTGTGAGCCCGATATCCTTATTGCAGACGAGCCTACCACCGCCTTGGATGTTACTATACAGGCACAGATACTTGAGTTGATGAAAGAACTTCAAAAGAAACTCGGTATGTCAATCTTACTTATTACCCACGACCTGGGTGTAGTGGCTCAGATGTGCGATAGCGTTATTGTTATGTACGCAGGACAAATTTGTGAGCAGGGTTCGGTGGAGGATATTTTTATTAATCCTCAGCACGAATACACCAAGGGACTCTTACGCTCGGTGCCAACGGCATCGGATGAATATACAAGGCTTCAGCCCATAGGAGGCTTAGGCGTAGACCTTACGAATCTGCCCGAGGGTTGTCCCTTTGCACCAAGATGCAGTGAGGCGATGAGAGCGTGTCTTCAGATAAATCCCGCGCTCATTTGCAGTGGCGGGGAGCATTACGTCCGCTGCTGGAATTATGTAAGGTCTGAACTCGGAAGGGGAAGGATTACACCCGAAGAAATAAGCGCTGTTCAGGGAGTTGAGGAGATGACTGAGAATGTCAGATAGCAGATACATTTTAGAGGTTCGGAATCTCAAGCAGTATTTTGACATACCTACAGGACTTTTCGGGAGCAAAAAGCTCAAAGCTGTAGACGGAGTGAGTTTTTCTCTCGCAAAAGGCGAAACTCTGGGGCTTGTGGGAGAGTCGGGTTGCGGAAAAACCACTGTGGGCAGAAGCATTCTGCATTTATACAAGCCTACCTCGGGAGAGATTTACTACGAGGGAAAGCTTATAAGGAGCAAAAAAGATGTAAAAGAGTTGAGGAAAAACGCTCAGATGGTTTTTCAGGATCCCTATTCCTCTCTTGATCCGAGAATGACGGTGGCGGATATTATCGGAGAGCCCTTGGATATTAATCGCCTTTACAGTACAAAGGCTCAGCGTAAAGAGCGAATTTATGAACTTCTGAGTTTGGTAGGGCTTAATTCTGAACACGCTACCCGATATGCTCACGAGTTTTCGGGCGGTCAGCGACAGAGAATCGGCATTGCCCGTGCTCTTGCGGTAAATCCCGGATTTATTATATGTGACGAGCCTGTGTCGGCACTGGATGTATCTATTCAGGCACAGATTGTCAATATGTTTGAGGATTTACAGGAGAAACTTGGGCTAACCTATCTGTTTATTGCTCACGATTTGTTGGTTGTCAGGCACATATCCGACAGGATTGCGGTTATGTATTTGGGACATATTGTGGAAATAGGCCCTGCAGAGGAGATATACAGAAATCCCTGTCACCCTTATTCGATTTCGCTTTTGTCGGCGGTGCCTGTGCCAGACCCTCATTATGCACGGAATCACCAAAGAATTGTGCTTCAGGGAGATGTACCGTCACCCCTTGATATGCCCTCGGGATGTCCTTTCAGAACAAGGTGCCCGAGAGCATCCGAGGAGTGCAGAGAGAAGATGCCCCCTCTTGCAGAAATATCAGAGGGACATTTCTGTGCTTGTTGGAATTTGTGATATATGGAATTTAGCGGGAGGTATATATGAAAAGATTTTTTGCGTTAGTTTTGTTGGCAGTTATGACGATTTGTGGGGTACTCAGCGGTTGCAGTACCAAACCGGTGGATAACGGCAGCTCGGGAATATTGGAGGAAATGACCATTTGTGTGGGCTCTTACCCCGATACCATTGACCCTGCACTTAATTCTACCGTTGACGGTGCTACCTATATTATTCACGCTTTTTCGGGATTAGTCGGCTATGAGCAGTCTGACGACGGTACTCTGAAGCTTGTGCCCGACTGTGCGGTGGAACTGCCCGAGGCGGTAGAGCAAGAGGACGGAAAGGTATCTTATACCTATGTTCTTAAGGATGACCTTAAGTGGTCCGACGGCTCACCTTTAACTGCTGAAGATTTTGTCTGGGCTTGGAACAGAGCAGTAGCCCCCAAGACGGCGGCGGACTACAGCTATATATTCAATGTTATCGACGGCTTCGAGGAGGCATCCTCGGGAGAGGGGGAGCTTAATGTAACTGCATCACAGGACGGAAAATCCCTTACTGTAGTGCTTCAAAGCGATGTGCCGTATTTCAATGAGTTGTTGGCGTTTCCCACCTATATGCCTGTGAAAAGGTCTGTGGTAGAGGACAACGACTCCTGGGCAATTAAGGCGGACTCCTATATCGGCAACGGCCCCTACAAGGTAACGGAGTTTACGGGAGGCAAACTGGTTATGGAGAAGAATGAAAACTATCATAATGCTCAGGCAGTCAAGACCCGGAGGCTTATTTTCCCTTTTAACGAAGACGACAGTTCTCTTTATGCTAATTTTCAGAACGGTTCTTATATGTTTATAGATTCTGTTCCCAATGACCAGATTGCATCTATTACCGCCCAGTATCCCGATGAGTACAGAGTGGCAGGTCAGCTGGGCACCTACTTTGTGTCCTTCAATGTAAACGACGAGGCACTCAAGGATTTTACCGAAGAGGAGAAGGTATCTATCAGAAAGGCGCTGGGGCTTTTGCTGGAGAGAAACTACATCTGTACGGATATCGGCAAGGGCGGACAAGTACCTGCCAACACCTTTGTGCCTATGGGACTTACCACCGCAGACGGTATGTCTGAGTTTATGGATGACGCAAACAATGGCAAGGGATACTTTAGCACAGATGTGGAGGATTACGAAGCAAACTGCAAAGAGGCTATAAGTCTTTTTGAGGAGGTTGCTGCTTCCTCGGGACTTTTCAGTGTTAACGAAGATGTCCTTTCGGGCTTTCCGACGCTAAGCTATATTACCAACGAGGGTACCACCCATCAGCAGATAGCCACCTATATGAAAGAGGTTTTTGAAACCTACGGCATTAATATGAAGATTGAGGTTCAGGAGTGGAACACCTATCTGAACACCAGAAAAGCAGGGGATTATTCCATAGCCCGAAACGGATGGGTAGCGGACTTTAATGACCCTATATGCTTTCTGGATATGTGGGTCAGCACCTCGGGCAACAACGACTGTCAGTTCGGCAAGGGAGAACACAAGGATTACAAGGGTTACTCCTACGGCTCACAGGATTCTCTTACCTGGGCAGAGTCCTACGACAAGCTTATTGATGAAATAAAAAACTGCAAAGACACCGCCAAAAGGTACGAGCTTATGCACAAGGCTGAGGATATGTTAATGTCCACAGGTGCTGTATGTCCCATTTATTACTACACCGACCAGTATATGTGCAGTAGCAGTATTGAGGGCTTTTTCTCCAGTCCTCTGGGATATAAGTACTTTATTTATGCCTATGCTAAAGGCTGATTTTATGTCAAGGATTATAGGATAGGGCATAGTTTTGGGGCATATCATTATGAAAAACCGCCAAAACGCAGTAAAACCCTTGTAATTTTCAAATTCCTGTGGTATACTGTTTACAGTTGAATAATGTATTAAGGTAAGGAGTAGGTCAAGGGACCTGCTCCTCACTTGTTATGGAGGGATAATTTTGGCAAAGGACAGTAAGCAAAAGGGTAGCGGTGTGTGTGACACGGTGCGTACTCTTGTAGAGCCAATCGCCGCAGAGTGCGGTGTGAATATCTGGGATGTCAGATATGTCAAGGAGGGTGCTCAGTGGTATCTGAGAGTGTTCATTGACAAGGACGGCGGAGTGGATATCAACGACTGCGAGGCGGTTTCCAGAGCAATCGACGAGCCTCTGGAGAAGCTGGACCCCATTAAAGAATATTACATTCTGGAGGTCAGCTCTCCCGGAATAGAGAGAGAACTTATAAGAATGGAGCACTTTGACCGTTTTATCGGTGCAGATATTTCGGTGCATCTCATAAGACCTATGGACGTACTGGGCAGAGATTTCTGCGGAGTGCTTGAGTCTCACGATAAGGACACGGTTACTATCCGTGACCACTCCGGAGAGAATGAGGTTACTATCAACAAAAAAGACGCCGCCTGGATTAAGCTTGACGATTTCGGCGACTGATTAAATAAGGTTATAATAAATTAACATATATACAGGAAAGGAATGGTTAAAAAATGGTTAACAAGGAATTATTCGAGGCATTGGCTCTTCTTGAAAAGGAGAAGGGTATTCCCGTAGAGTATATGATCGACCAGATCAAAAGAGCAATCGTTGTTGCTTGTAAGAATCTCTATGGCAACGAAAATGTAGAGGTTGTACTTGATAGCGAAAAGCACACCTTTACAGTAAAGCTTATGAAGACAGTTGTAGAAGAAGTAGAAAACGAAGCTCTTGAGATTTCTCTTGAGGATGCAAAGCAAATAAGCAAACGTGCAGCAGTCGGCAAGGAGGTTGCAATCTCTCTTGACCCCAGAAAGTTCGGCAGAATTGCAGTAAGTGCTTCCAAGAACGTTATCCACGGCGGTATCCGTGACGGCGAGAAGGGTCAGGTGCTCAGAGAGTTTCAGTCAAAGTTTAAGGAGATTCTCACAGCTACAGTTGAGCGTATCGACCCCAAGACAGGCGCTGCTACCCTTAAGTTTGGTAAGGCAGAGGCAGTTCTTCCCCGTAGCGAAATGATTGGGGATGAAATCCTTGAGGAGGGTGACCGAGTTAAGGTTTATGTTGTGGATGTTAAGGTTGGCGACAGAGGTCCCCGTGCTATTCTTTCCCGTACACATCCCGACTTTGTAAGAAAGATGTTCGAGAAGGAAGTTCCCGAAATCTTTGAAGGTATTGTTGAAATCAAGTCTATCTCCCGTGAGGCCGGTTCCAGAACAAAGATGGCAGTTATCTCTAATGACGAAGAGGTTGATGCAGTCGGTGCTTGTATCGGTACAAGAGGAGCCAGAGTCAACACTATTGTTGAGGAGCTCTGCGGTGAGAAGATTGACATAATTGTATACGATGAGGACCCCGAGAAGTACATTGCAGCTTCTCTGTCACCTGCATCAGTAGTTAAAGTAGAGCTCAGTGAGGACGGTTCCAAGAGCTGTAAGGTAACAGTTCCCGACGGACAGCTCTCTCTGGCAATCGGCAACAAGGGTCAGAATGCCCGACTGGCCGCTAAGCTAACAGGCTGGAAGATTGATATCCGTCCTGAAAGCGGTTTCTTCGGTGAGGATACCGAGGACTAACCCCCACAAAAAACACCTGATAGGAGGGATATAATGAAGCAAAAAAAGATTCCTATGAGAAAATGCACAGGCTGTGGAGAGATGAAGCCGAAGATTGAGCTTATCAGAGTTGTTAAAGCTCCCGATAAGGTGGACGAAAACGGCGAAGTAATAGAGAAAGGTCAGGTTTCTCTGGACATTACCTCTAAAAAGTCCGGCAGAGGTGCATATATCTGTAGAGATATAAATTGCTTCCGGTCAGCACGTAAGGCACGTAGATTTGAGAGAGCCTTCAGCTGTATGATACCTTCCGAGGTTTACGATTCTATGGAGCAGGAGCTGACAAAGAGTGAATGACAGACTACTGTCTTTTCTGGGAATTTGCCGCAGAGCAGGTAAACTGCTCATCGGTAACGACCCGGTAAGAGACGCCATAGAAACCGACAAGGCACTGCTTGTAATTATGGCACAGGATATATCAAAAAGCACTGAGAAGAAAATTTCTTTATCGGTACAGGCAAAGGGAAACGTTCCCTGTTATACCATAAACCGCCTGAGAGATGAGCTGAGCTTCAGCCTGGGAAAGGCGTGTGCAGTACTGGCAGTTACAGACAAGGGCTTTGCAGATAAGCTCACAGAGATTATATTAGCAGAGCAGAAAAAGGAGGATAATATATGATTAAATATAAGGTACACGAGGTCGCCAAGGACTTAGGTGTTCAGAGCAAGGCAGTTACTGATGTTGTTGAAAAGTACTGCGGCACAACAAAGAAGTCTATGACTGCTCTTGAGGAAGAGGAGCTCAACGTAGTATTTGATTACTTTACACAGGAGAATGCAGTAGAAAGTCTCAGCGGTTATTTTGCAGTTCGTGACAAGGCTATTGCAGAGCGTGAAGCACAGGCAGAGGTTGCTTTGGAGGCAGAGCCCCAGACCCCTGCAAAGGCAGATACTCAGAAAAAACCTCAGGAAAAGGCTGCCAAGACCCAGTCCAAGACTCAGCCCACACAGAAATCTCAGCCCAAAACACAGACACCTGCACATAAGTCGGTGTCTCCTGCAAAGCCTGAGACCACAGAAGCCCCCACAGGTGCAATCAAGAGTAAGCGTGGTGAGGGTAAGGTTGTAGATACTCGAGCAGGTTATGTAGACGTAGAGCGTTACAACGAAAAATATGACCGTATGGCTTACGATAAGGGTCGTTCTGACAGCACAATGTCCTCTCATAAGCAGAAGATTTCTCAGCGTTCCCAGCAGAAGGGTAAGCACAGAAGCGGTAAGCGTGAGACCGAGCAGCAGAGAATGGACAGAATTGCTCAGGAGAGAAAGTCAAAGCCTCTTACCGTTAAGATTCCCGATGAGATTACAGTTCAGGAACTGGCTCTTCGTCTTAAGGCTACTGCTAAGGAGGTTATCACCAAGGCATTCCTTATGGGTACAATGGTTACCATTAACGATACAATTGACTTTGATACAGCTTCTCTTATTGCAATGGAGTTCCACGCAAAGGTAGAGAAGGAAGTAGTAGTCACCATTGAGGAGCGTATTATCGACGATAGCGAGGATGATGATGCAAACCTGAAAGACCGTGCTCCCGTTGTTGTTGTAATGGGACACGTTGACCACGGTAAGACATCGCTTCTTGACTATATCCGTCATGCTAACGTTACTGCTTCTGAGGCAGGTGGTATTACACAGCACATCGGTGCTTACAGAGTAGATGTTCAGGGCAGAGACATTACCTTCCTGGATACTCCCGGACACGAGGCTTTTACAACAATGCGTGCAAGAGGTGCCCAGGTTACTGATATTGCTATTCTGGTTGTTGCCGCTGATGACGGCATTATGCCCCAGACAATTGAAGCAATCAATCACGCCAAGGCAGCAGGTGTCTCCGTAATTGTTGCTATCAATAAGATGGATAAGGTTGGTGCTAACCCCGACAGAGTTATGCAGCAGCTTACCGAGCACGAGATTATCCCCGAGGAGTGGGGTGGAGATACACCCTGTATTCCCATTTCTGCAAAGACAGGTATGGGTATTGATGAACTCCTTGAGATGGTTATTCTTGTGGCAGATATGAAAGAGCTCAAGGCAAACCCCGACCGTGCCGCAAAGGGTACTGTTGTTGAGGCTCGTCTTGACAAGGGCAGAGGTCCTATCGCAACAATTCTTGTACAGAACGGTACCCTCCATGCAGGTGATATTGTTGTTGCAGGAACTGCAGTTGGCAGAGTCCGTGCTATGACCAACGAGCGTGGCGAGAAGGTAATGGTGGCAGGTCCCTCTGTTCCTGTTGAGATTACAGGTCTTGCAGAGGTTCCCTCAGGCGGTGACATATTCAACGCTGTTTCTGACGAGCGTCTTGCCCGTGAACTGGTAGAGCAGAGAAAGGCTCAGAAGAAGGAAGAGCTCTTTAACTCCCGTACTAAAGTTAACCTTGATAACCTTTTCGACCAGATGAAGCTGGGCGAGATTAAGGAACTCAAGATTATAGTTAAGGCAGACGTACAGGGCTCTGTTGAGGCAGTAAGACAGTCTTTGGAGAAGCTTTCCAACGACGAGGTCCGTGTTGTTGTAATTCACTGCGGTGTGGGTGCGGTTAACGAGTCTGACGTTATGCTTGCCAACGCTTCCAATGCTATTATTGTTGGCTTTAACGTTCGTCCCGACTCTGTTGCAACAGTGAACGCAGAGCGTGACGGTGTTGATATGAGAATGTATACCATCATCTACGACTGTATCGAAGAGATTGAGTCTGCTATGAAGGGTATGCTTGCTCCCAAGAAGCGTGAGGTACAGTTAGGCACTGCCGAATGCCGTAATGTTATTAAGATTAAGAGCGTTGGCACCATTGCAGGTTCCTATGTTAAAAGCGGTAAGATTACCCGTAACGCACAGGTTCGTGTTGTTCGTGACGGTATCATTATTGCTGAGGATAATATTGCATCTCTCCAGAGATTCAAGGATAGCGTTAAGGAAGTAGCCGAGGGCTACGAGTGCGGTATCGGTCTTGAGAGATTCTCTGACCTGAAGGAAGGCGACATCTTCGAGGCATTCATCATCGAAGAATACCGCGAGGACTGATAATTATAAAAAATCCGCAGATACTACACCCACTATCCCTTGAGGCGGTGGGTGTGGACTGTTTGCAGGAGGTTAAATATTATGGCAAATCATAAGCTTTCAAGAACAACAGAAGATATCAAGCGAGAACTAACTGCCGTTTTCCGTGAGCTTAAGGACCCTCGTGTTCAGGGTGCGTTTATCTCTATCATACGTGTAGAGGTTACCAACGACCTGAGCTACTGCACAGTATATATCAGTGCTATCGAGGGTATGGAAAGAGCACAGGAGGCTGTTAAGGGGCTTAAGTCAGCAGCAGGATTTATCCGTTCGGAACTGGCTCACAGACTCTCTATCCGTCACGTGCCCTCTCTTATTTTCAAGGCGACAGATTCTATTGAGTACAGTGCCAATATATCAAGAATTCTCAACGATTTGGATAAACAAAGACCTGCAGATTCAGAAAAGGGCGAGGAGGAGTAAGCAGATGACCGACTTAAAATCAGCTGCAAATCTTCTTAAAACTCACGATAATATTGAGATACTCACCCACCACTATCCTGACGGAGATACTCTGGGCTCGGCATACGCTCTTTGTCTAATGCTTCAGTCAATAGGCAAGAGAGCAAGGGTAATTACCAGCGGTACTGTGGCAAAAAAATACGATTTCCTCAAAAAGGGCGTCAAGGAACAGACCTTTGAGCGAGAGTATGTTGTCAGCGTGGATGTGGCAGCACCGGGACTTCTGGGTGAAAATCAGCAGGAGTATGAGCATATCATAGACCTGTGCATCGACCACCACGGCACCAACTCTATTACAGCAGAGGCTTCTTACATAGAGGAAAAGTCTGCTGCAGCCAGTGAGATTATCTATGAACTGAGCAAGGTTATGGGTATTGACCTTACAGAGGAAATGGCTACCTGTATTTATACAGGTATTTCTACAGACACAGGTTGCTTCCGTTATTCCAACACAACTCCCAGAACTCACCTTATAGCAGCAGAACTTATGGAGATAACTCCTGCCTGGTTTGATATTAATACAGAGATGTTTGAGATAAAAACCAAAGAGAAACTCCGTCTGGAGAGAATGGTGTACCATACCTTGGAGTACAGTTGTTACGGTAAGTGCGCACTTATTTATACAACTCTGGAAATGCAACAGAGAGCCGGTATCACCGACGACGAAATGGAGGGACTTGCCTCTATTCCGAGGCAGATTGAGGGTGTACTCTTGGGTATTACCATGAGAGAAAAGGAAAACGGCGAGTTCAAGGTTTCCGTTCGTTCCAACAAGGGTGTGAATGCTGCTGAGTTCTGTGCTCAGTTCGGCGGTGGCGGTCACGCTCAAGCAGCCGGTTGTACGGTTGAGGGTACCCTTGATGAGGCAAAGGCTAAACTTATCTCTGCGGCGGAAAAAATACTATGAACGGCGTAATAGTTGTAAACAAAGGCGAGGGCTTCACCTCCTTTGATGTGGTAGCGGTTATGCGGAAAATCTGCGGTGAGCGAAAAATCGGACATTGCGGTACCCTTGACCCCAATGCCACAGGAGTTTTACCCCTGCTTTTAGGCAGAGCTTCTAAGGCTCAGGATATCCTGCCTAACCACGATAAATGTTACAGAGCCACCTTCCTTTTGGGGAAGGTTACGGATACCCTTGATATATGGGGTGAGGTACAGAAAGAGGAAAAAACCTCTGTAACAAAGGCTCAGCTTGAGTCTGTGCTCTCGGATTTCACAGGAGAGATAGAGCAAATCCCCCCTATGTACTCGGCAGTACAGGTAAACGGAGTAAGACTCTACGATTTAGCCCGACAGGGTGTAGAGGTTGAGCGTAAGCCCCGTAAAATCACCGTGTATTCCATAGCGGTTGAGGATTTTGACGAGGATACCCAGAGCGGTACCCTTACTGTAGCCTGTTCCAAGGGAACCTATATCCGTACCTTGATTGACGATATAGCCAAGCGTTTTTGTGTTGGCGGATGTATGACCTCTTTGGTTAGAACTTCTGCCTGTGGATATACCCTTGATAAGGCATATACCTTAGAAGCACTTAGAGAGCTTTCCCAAAAAGGAAAGCTTGAGGACGCAGTACAGTCTACAGAGAGTCTCTTTGAAGTATACAGGGAGATAAGGGTTTCCGCCCCTCAGGCTAAGCGGTTTTCAAACGGCGGAGCTTTAGATACAAAAAGAATTCCTCAAAAGCCCCAAAACCTTACCGACAAAGAAATCCTCAGAGTGAAATCCCCTGAGGATAGGTTTATGGGACTTGGAATTTACAAGGGCGAAACAGAAGAACTCAAAGTATATAAACAGTTCTCTGATTATTCTGATTATAACTAAACACAAAAACGAGAGCAGATAAATTCTGCTCTCGTTTATTTTTTAGCTCTATTCTTCTGTCTTTTCCTCGGGGAGTTTCACTCCCGCAAGAAATCTCAGGTCACGCTCAATGGCATCACGGCTTGAGCCCCAGTCGGCGTCTCGGTTGCGATAGTCAAACATATTGCAAAAATAGGTGGTGTCGTTTATAAGCAGCTGAAGTTGATTTTTTGCCAGATTTGCAGTATCCTCGTGAAAATCAGCAAGGTGCTTTGAGGGGACACCCTTCATACTGATAGTGGTTATAAGATGATAATGCTCAAGGCACACAAACTCCTGCTCCTGATAAAGCTTACGGAACTCGGGGTTTATCTCCCATTCCTTGAAAACGGTCCGAAGAAAATGCTCTACGTCCCTCTGAATACGATCGCATATATAGCAGGTATGGAGCATCCGGTCCAAATCCCCAAGTTTTTTCTTGTCGGGCTTTGAGTGAGTGTTTTTTGGGAAATAATTATCCATAATATATTGCAGGTGGGTCTGGAGTATAAGTGCATTGGGGAGTCTCTTGCCAACCTGAGTGATTTTCTCATAATGCTTTTTGCAAAAGCCTTTTTGGTTAGTGCAGACTCTGGTTTCCGGATCCATCATAGCAGAGCCTGTGATAAATTCTGCGTACTGGGTCTCCAGCATATCGTACATTCTACAGAAAGGACACCCCTTTTTAACGCCAAAAATATCATTAACGGGAATGGTGCAGATTGTTTCTTTCATAAAAAATCACCCTGTTCCAATATTTTTCTCTTTATATCATAGCATAATTTTTTATAATATGCTATGATTAATACAGATTTATTTTCGGGAGGTGAGAATATGGACTACAGATGTACAAAAGAAGGAGTAATTGTGTCGGGTGTGGAGGATATGTCCCTGAGGGATACTCTATGTTGCGGACAGAGTTTTCGCTGGAGAGAAACTGAGGAAAACGTCTTCAGAGGTACCGCTTGTTTCAGAACCGTCACCCTGTACTTTAAGGACAAGGATTTGTATATTGAGGGAGCCACCAAGGAGGATTTCGAGAATTTTTGGAAGGACTACTTCGATTTTGATTTGGACTATGTGGGACTTCGTAAGGAATTGTCCCTAAAGCACCCTGTACTCTGTGAGGCGGCAAGGTTTGCTCCCGGCATACATATTCTCAGACAGGAGCCTTTTGAAGCCCTTATATCCTTTATAATATCCCAGAATAATAATATTAAACGAATCGAGGGTATAGTGGACAGGCTATGTGAGAACTTCGGCGAGAGACTTCCCTCGGGTGAGTTCGCCTTTCCTACGGCAGAGAGATTATCTGTGCTGAGCGTTGAGGACTTGGCACCTCTGAGGGCAGGATTTCGCAACCGATATATTATAGACGCGGCACAGAAGGTGCAAAGGGGAGAGGTGAACCTGGACTTGTGTCGAAGCCTTCCCTTTGCTGAGGCTAAGAAAAGTCTGATGACCATTGTGGGCGTAGGTGAGAAGGTAGCAGATTGTGTACTGCTCTATGGACTTCATCGCACCGAGGCGTTTCCTATGGATGTATGGATGAAACGTGCTATGAGCACCCTGTTTCCTCAGGTTAAGCCCGAGGATTTCGGAGAATATGCGGGAATTGCTCAGCAGTATATTTTCCATTATTCCCGAATGAATCCACAGCTTTTTGACTGATAGCAGTCAACTTGTATTATTTACTCAAATGGTGTATTATAAAACCAGATGACTTTCAGCAGGTGAGTTAATGAAGATAAAAGTATTTTTCGCAGTTTTGTTTTGTAAATGTGTCCGCTTTTTAGCCAAGCTTATGGGCAGAGGCAGTAGTCTTCCCGGTCAGCTAACGCTTAAGCTTTTTCCCGATATTCTGGGATGTATTAAATTGCCCGAAAAGGTTATTGCCGTAACAGGCAGTAACGGTAAGACCTCGACCCTTGAGATGATAGCCCATGTGCTGAAGTCTGCAGGACTCAGGGTGGCATACAATAAAGAGGGTTCTAACCAGATAGAGGGTGTTACAACCTTTTTGTTGTCGGCTTGTTCTCTTTCGGGCAAGGTTAAGGCTGATATTGTAATTATGGAGTCCGACGAGCGTTTTGCACGTCATACCTTCAAACACTTTAAGCCCAACCACCTTATTATCACCAATCTCTATCGTGACCAGCTTACCCGAAACGGCCACCCCGAGTGGGTTTACGGAGTAATAAAGGAGTGTATGGACGACAGTATGGAGCTTGTACTCAATGCTGACGACCCCTTGGTATCTATGTTCGGCAAGGATAGACCAAACGTCCGCTACTTCGGTGCGGACAGGCTCCCCTTTGACGAAGAAGAAAACACCTCCGTTTATAACGACGGTAAATACTGTCCTTGTTGTAAGGCTCCCATGGAGTATGAATATTATCATTATAATCATATCGGCTCCTATAGATGTAGTTGTTGCGGACATAAGCGTAATGACACAGACTGGACTATTACGGATGCAAGTCTTGAAGAGGGCTACATTGTAGTAAACGGAAAACACAGAATCGACTTGTCCTTCTCCGGCATTTATCATTGCTACAATACTCTGGCAGCCTTTGCTGCGGCAGATATTGCAGGAGTTGACCCCGAAACAGCCGCCAAGGCTTTGTCGGGCTATGATTTGAGCTCAGGCAGAATCGTGGAGTTCAGTGTAGGAAGCCGACAGGGTACTCTTCTTGTCAGCAAACACGAAAATTCCGTGTCCTATGACCAGTCGATTCGAGTGGCAAGGGCCGACAAGAGAGACTGTACGGTGGTTGTGCTGGTAGATGCCATAAGCCGTAAGTACAAAACCTATGAGACCTCTTGGCTTTGGGATATAGACTTTGAGCTTCTTAAGTCCGACAATATCAAAGAGGTAGTCCTTGCAGGTCATTATCATCAGGATTTAAGCACCCGCTTTTCCTTTACGGATATAGATTCGGACCACATAAAATCCTTTGAGAGTATTCCCGATGCGGTGGAATATCTTAAGTCGGGAGAAGGCTTTATCTATGTAATAACCTGCTTCTCCGATAAGCAGAAATTCCTTGACCTGACTCAGGAGGCAAAGTGATGAAAGTAAAAATTCTTTATCTTTACCACGATATTATGAACCTTTACGGTGAAAACGGAAACCTCCGTATGATAGAAAGATGCCTCACCCAAAAGGGTGCTGAGGTTTGGGTGGATAGAAAAACCGTAACGGATAAGGACATTGACTTCACAGAGTATGATTTTATTTACTGCGGGGCAGGTACCGAGCGTTCAAGGGACTTCTGTCTTGAGCATTTGAGAGGTTTTTCTGAGAGCCTTAAGACTGCTTTTCTCGGGGATAAGGTTATGCTTTTTACGGGCAATTCCTACGAGATGTTGGGAAAAAGCCTTGTAACCTTTGAGGGGAAAGAGGTCAGCGGTTTGGGACTCTTTGACTTTACCGTAAAAGAACAGGACAGAGTCCGCACAAGCGGTGACGTCACCCTTAAATGGGCAGAGAATGAGACTCCTCTTATCGGCTATATTAATAAGTGCAGTACCACTCGGGGTATAGAAAATCCTCTGTTTGAGATTACCTCGGTGGTTGGTACGGTAAAAGACACCGTAGACGGTATAAGGGAGAAAAACTTCTTTGGAACTCAGGTGATAGGTCCCATAGCGGTGAAGAATCCCCTTTTCTGCGACTATATATGTGACCTGATAATGTCAGAATAAAAAATAACTCCTGCTGTGCGTGGTGCATAGCAGGAGTTTTCGTTTATAGCATTATTTCATATTGTCAATATAGGAACAGGCGGCAAGAGCAGAAACCGCTCCGTCTGCAGCTGCAGTAGTAATCTGACGGATTTTCTTGGTGCGGCAGTCACCTGCAACAAAAATACCCTCAGTATCGGTCAGACAGTTTTCGTCTGCAATAACATATCCGTAGCCGTCAAGAGCAGTATGTTCCTCAAAAGCCTTGTTGTCAGGGGCAAGACCGATAGCAACGAACACACCGTCGGGGTGAAGTTCGCTGAGGCTTCCGTCAAGCTCAGAACGAAGAACTACTTTCCGAAGCTCACCGTTGCCTACAAACCTCTCAACAACAGTAGAATAAATAACTTCTACATTGTCACGGGACAGCAAACCTTCGGCAACGGTTTTCTCGCCTGTCAGTCTGTCAAGGTTTTGTACAATGGTAACCTTCTTGCATATTTCTGCCAGTAAAGCCGCCTCAACAAGAGCAGAGTTTCCGCCGCCGATAACAGCTACCTCACCGCCCTGATAAAAGGCTCCGTCACAAACCGCACAGAAGGAGATTCCGTTTCCGATGAACTCTTCTTCGCCCTCAACGCCCAGAGTACGGTGCTTGGCACCTGTGGCAAGGATAACCGCCTTGCATTCATATTTGCTAAAGTCGGTTGTAACCGTGAAAATTTCACCGTTTTTCTCAATTTTAAGTGCTTCCTCAAGCTCTACCTGAGCACCCTGAGACATAGCCTGTTCTACCATTTTATCGGCAAGTTCGGTACCGCTTATAGACTGTGCAGAGGGAAAATTCTCGATTTTGTGGGAGTAGGTAATCTGTCCGCCGAAGCCGCCTTTTTCAAGCACCAAGACGGATTTACCTGCACGACAGCTGTAGGTTGCGGCAGTAAGTCCTGCAGGACCTCCGCCGATAATTATAATATCAAACATAGAGTATGCCTCTTTTTCCTGATAGTTTAATTCCGCCGCAAGGTTTCATTTTCTGATACCTTGCGGCGGTAAAGTGGTTTTTATAGGGTTATTTTAGCCTGTCTGCTGAGTTTTATTCTGAATGTAGCCCTTGATAGCAACTACGTTTACATATTTCTCAGCGTTACCGCCTGTAACGTCAACCAGAGTGGGAGCCTGTCTGAGACCCAGAGCTCTTGCTAAATCCTCGTTGTCTTCAACGTAGATTTTTTCGAAGATTACACCTGCTCTGTCCAGAAGCTGTGCCATAGCCTTGCAGTTGGGACAGCTCTTTGTAGCAAAGAGGTAGATACCGTCGGCAAGGGCTGACTCTGTAGCCTCGGCGTCAGTAGAAACAGTAGTGGAAACACCGTCTCTGCGAAGAACAGAGTTCTCGATGTTGTAAACCTTTCTGTCCTTGAACTCCTGAGCCTTACCGTCGTTGAAGTTCTGTACAGGACGATAGTAGCCTGTGATACGGCTGTAAACCTCTGCCTTCTCGCCACACTCGGGGCAAACATACTCTTCGCCCTTGATGTAGCCGTGGTTCTTACATACGGAGTAGGTGGGAGAAAGTGTAAAGTAAGGAAGCTTGTAATTCTCGGCAATTGTGCGGACAAGCTTTGCGGCACTCTGCCAGGTGGGAAGCTTCTCGCCAAGGAAAGCGTGGAATACTGTACCTGAGGTGTAGAGTGTCTGGAGGTTATCCTGAATATCAAGTGCAGAGAAGATATCCTCTGTATAGCCTACGGGCAGATGTGAGGAGTTGGTGTAATAGGGAACGCCGGACTCCTGGTTAGCTGTGATAATGTCGGGATAATACTTAAGGTCGTGCTTAGCAAGACGGAAAGCTGTGGACTCTGCGGGAGTTGCCTCCAGGTTGTACAGGTCGCCGTACATCTCCTGATAGTCGGAGAGACGCTCTCTCATATGATTGAGCACTCTCTCGGTGAAGTTTTGGCACTCGGGATGAGTCATATCCTTCTGTACCCACTTAGCGTTGAGACCTGCCTCGTTCATACCGACAAGACCGATAGTAGAGAAGTGGTTGTTGAAGGTACCGAGGTAGTGTCTTGTGTAGGGATACAGACCCTCGTCCATAAGCTTTGTGATAACGTTTCTCTTAATCTTCAGAGAACGTGCGGCAACGTCCATCATATGGTCCAGCTGTTTGTAGAAGTCCTCTTCGTCCTTGGCAGTATATGCCAGTCTGGGCATATTGATTGTAACAACGCCGATGGAACCTGTGCTTTCACCTGAGCCGAAGAAACCACCGGACTTTTTTCTCAGTTCTCTTAAATCAAGACGGAGACGGCAGCACATGGAACGAACATCGTTGGGCTCCATATCGGAGTTGATGTAGTTAGAGAAGTAAGGTGTGCCGTATTTGGAAGCCATCTCAAAGAGAAGGCGGTTGTTTTCTGTATCGGACCAGTCAAAGTCACGGGTGATAGAGTAGGTGGGGATAGGATACTGGAAGCCTCTGCCGTTAGCATCGCCCTCAATCATAATCTCGATGAAGGCTTTGTTAATCATATCCATTTCCTTCTTACAATCCTTGTACTTGAAGTCCATCTCCTTGCCGCCAACAATAGCAGGTTGCTCTGCCAGATCCGGGGGAACTACCCAGTCAAGAGTAATGTTGGAGAAGGGAGCCTGTGTACCCCAACGGGAAGGTGTGTTTACACCGAAGATAAAGCTCTCAAGAGCCTTCTTTGTCTGCTCGTAGGAAAGATTGTCAACCTTAACAAAGGGAGCAAGGTATGTATCGAAAGAGGAGAATGCCTGAGCACCGGCCCACTCGTTCTGCATAATACCCAGGAAGTTAACCATCTGATTGCAAAGTGTTGCCAGATGACTTGCAGGAGAGGAGGTAACCTTACCTGTGATACCGCCCAGACCCTGCTGGATGAGCTGTTTTAATGACCAACCTGCACAGTAACCTGTCAGCATAGAAAGGTCGTGGATGTGAATATCAGCACGGCGGTGAGCGTTGGAAATCTCGTCGTCATAAACTTCGGAAAGCCAGTAGTTAGCAGTAATTGCACCGGAGTTGGAAAGAATAAGACCGCCAACAGAGTAGGTAACGGTGGAGTTCTCCTTAACACGCCAGTCGTTGATGTTAACGTAGTTGTCAACAATCTCCTTGTAGTCGAGAATAGTGGACTTAACACGACGGAGCTTTTCTCTCTGGCGTCTGTAGAGAATGTAAGCCTTGGCAACGTCACCGTAGCCTGTCTGGATGAGGGTGTCCTCAACCGAGTCCTGAATGTCTTCAACTGCAATCTTTCCGTCAACTACCTTGGGAGCAAAGTCAGCAGTAACCTTCAAAGCAAGTAGGTCTATAACAGAGGGATGATAGTCCTTTTTAGTAGCTTCAAAAGCAAGTTTAATTGCATCGGTAATTTTGGAAAGATCAAAGTCTACAACTTTGTTGTCACGTTTAATAACCTTATACATTTTGTTTCTCTCCTTCTTAGTTTATTTGGTATGTAATTTTCGATTGCTACACAATCATACACAAAAAATTGTGGTTTGTCAATAGACAAACCACAATATATTGTGACAATATTGTTATTCTTAATTTCTGCGAAGAATTAAAAAACAGGCAAAAAAACCACATAAGCCAGTATACATCGGGATTTGAGCCCAAGTTACAAAATAACACTAAATATTGTGGTATTTTTCACCCACACCAATATATAGTGGTATATCTTGTGGTGCGGAAAAACCAAACTATAAAAATAGAAGGCAACGGTTGCCTGTTGCCCTCATTACATATATTTATTAGTATATGCTATTTATTCATTCTATCAACGACCGCTAAAACCAAGTTGAGGTCTTCATCGTTCATTGCGGTAAGCTTTTCTACAATACGGGTTATTATCATTGGATTTTGCTCATCGTCGCTGAAAAATTCACGGGGAGTAATCCCTAAATAATCACAGATGTAAAGAAGTTCTTGTAGGGACGGCAAGGCTCTGCCTGAGGAAATGCTCTGAATATATCCTTTGCTGTGCCCAAGATCCACGCTCATTCTGTATTCGGACACACCTTTTTTGAGTCTTAACGCTGTAATACGCTCACGGATAAAATCTTCAGTCATAATCATCACCTCATACAACTATATTATATACCGCTAAAAATAGTATATATACCAATTGAATTACCGATTACTGTTGACAACTACTAATATAATTAGTATAATATCCGTAGAATGTACTATTAAAATAAGAAATTGAAAGCTACATTTCCTTTGAATGTGTCGGTAGTTTAATATAAATACACATTTTACATCGTTAGGTTCTTTGAGTGTTTCGAACGTTTCGGTGTTGGTCGAATGTGGTATTGAGTCCCTGCCGATACACTGCCGCAAAAAGCCCCTTGTGTACATAAGTATAAGGGGCTTTTCGCTTTTTATGCTATTATAGCTAAATAAAACAGATGCCGAAAGTGCTTCGACATCTGTTTATCATAATTTATTACTTAACTCCCCTCAGCTGGGTGCAGGGGAGGTGGCGTTTCACTTCCCTATGCATACTGCGAAGCTCTTCGTCAGAGTAGCCTGTAATAGTGTTGTCAATAAGGTTACCCGAGTCCACAAACTGTTGCAGGTAGTACGCGTCACAGCCCGACAGCCACTTGGCAATATCCAGCAAATCCTCCACAGTGTGAAAATCTCTGGTGACGGTGGTGCGAAATTCGTAGGGGATATTGCCTTTAATAAGGAAGTCCACGCTCTCTGTCACAGAGGACAGGTCAAAGGCGGTCTTGCCCACCGTAAGGGAATATTTCTTCTGTGAATTTTTGATATCCATAGCCACATAATCCACAAGTCCCATATTGCAAAGGCTTTTAAGCCTTGCTGGGAAGGAGCCGTTGGTGTCAAGCTTTATGAGAAAGCCCATATCCTTAATCTTTCTCATAAAATCCTCGATACCCTGTTGCATCAAGGGTTCGCCGCCTGTTATACAGACGCCCTCAAGAATACCCTGTCTGCTCCCAAGGAACTCAAGAACTTCCTCTTCGCTTATATTTGCCTGTTGCCCCCGGGTTACAAGGAGTGCATTGTGGCAGAAAGGACAACGGAAGTTACATCCGTGAGTGAATATGGTACAAGCCATTTTCTGGGGATAATCCAGAAGCGTCAGTTTTTGTATTGCTTCAATTTTCATATGCATACCTTCAATAATATATTATAGTGCTGTAGTTTCATCAACGAACTTTTTGATTTCAGCGTCATACTTTTCCTCTGCATTTATACGCAGGTGGAAGTGAGCCCCCGCTTTTTGGGGCTTGAGCGAACAAGCAGGTTCCCAAAAACCTCGTCTGTGATTATATATGTAATGATAAACATTATGGCGGCAGATATAATCAGAAAGTCCACAACTCCGATTATAATGTATCCCCATAAAGACATAGCGGACAAACTCCCTACAAGGTGTTTTGGATGTTATGAGTCCATTATCTAATAAAACTTGTAAAAAGTAAATATAAACAGAGAAAATAGAGAGATTTTTATAATGTTAATTTCTGGAGAATAATGTATTATTTTGCAAGACTGTTGAAATATTTGTCGTAAGTTGTTATAATTAACCCATATAATAAATGGGGTGAAAGAGATGAATAAAGATTTTGTTATAATTTCCGACTCGGCATGTGACCTTAACAAGGAGCTCCGTGACCGCTTCGGCATTGCTGATTATGTTCCCGGCCACGTAATCTGGCCTGACGGCTCTGACCATCTGGCAGATTTGGACTGGGGCGAGATTACTCCCGATGAATATTTCACTATGATTTCAGACAAGAAGAACATATTCTCCACAGGTACTCCAAGCATCCCTGATGTAATAGATTACTATGAAAAGTACCTCTCTCAGGGACAGGACGTTCTGGCTATTGTACTTTCTACAGGTATCAGCGGTACCTACGGCGTATTTACTGCCGCCGCAGCTGAGATTAAGGAGAAGTATCCCGACAGAAAGGTTATTGTTATAGATTCTCTGCGATATTCTACATCTTTGGCACTTTTGTGTGTATTTGCCGCCGGTCTTCGCAATATGGGCAAAACTATAGATGAGGTTGCAGCCTGGGTAGACGAGAACAAGCATTGCATCCATCAGATCGGTTGGATGGATGACCTGTTCTACTGTAAGCGTATGGGCAGAGTTTCCAATGTTGCCGCAGTTATGGGCACCCTTGTGGGTATTAAGGCAATGGCAGACTTCAACGAATACGGCAAGAACTATGTAATTGGCAAGACCAGGGGCTACAACAACGCTTACACAGCCTGTGTTGAGTATATGAAGGCTACTATCATCAATCCCGAAACACAGATTATCTTCCTGGCACAGACCCTTCGCAAGAAGGAAGCAGAGGAGCTTAAGGCTCTCATCCAGAAGGAGCTTAATCCCAAGGAGATTATTATGACTACTATTGGTCCCTCCTGCGGAACTGCTATCGGCCCCGGTTTTGTGGCTGCATATTATTTCGGCAGAAAGGTTACTCCGGGACTTGAGAAGGAACAGCAGATTTTTGAGAAAATTCTCAAGACAAAGTGCAAGTAATCAACTGAATAAAAACATAAGGCGACGGATTGCGTGATACTCCAAGCGGAGTATCACGCAACTCTATTCGCCTACGGCGAGTG
>CAZRLC010000026.1:0-24649 GCA_964600975.1 uncultured Ruminococcus sp. | reverse complement strand
TAAACGGCTACTTCATAATCATCAACATCTATTGATTTAATTATACCACTTTTATCTGATTTAGCAACAGTTTTTTTGCTCTGAATCTCTCGCCACTGCGTATATGTAGTGTCCTTTGGCAATTTATAAGCTGTACCTGTTTCTATATCACGAGCAAACCTATTACTCTGCTGACCCGGAAAACCGAGGGCTCTGTGATGTGTTAGCTTCTATATGCAAAAACACCGCCTGATAAACAGGCGGTGCTTTTGCTTTTAGGTTTTGATTAAACGTGAAACGAAGTTATCGTCGATAGCATGTATTATGCAGTCTTTGTTCCTATATCTCCGTAAAGACCGAATCTGAACAGTCTGCTCTCATCCTCGGGATTATCGCAGAGGATATAAGCCTCGGAAATCTTTCCGCCCTCAATCAGCTGTGTTAAGCCGATGAGCTGACAAAGCTTGCTTTTAAGGTTGAGGTGATCTCCCTCACGGGTTACAAGATATACATTGCCCTTGCAAGTGTCAAGCACGGTGAGGAACTTATCGACTTCGATGTTGTGTAAACTTATGACTGTGTTCATAAAGTTTCCTCCTTTTACAAATATAAAATTTCGTGCTGCCATTTACCATTTGGCATGTTCCTAAAAAATACTGATGATTTGAGATTGTGTAGCATCAGTATATCAGGTGGACTTTTAACCTGACAATTACATTATACTCATTTTTTCGTTATTGTCAACAATCTGAGTGTGTTTTCTTTGTGCAAAATGACATCCAATATATAACATTTGACTATCTTATTCTTGTTTTTGTGTGCATTTTTGACAAAGATTTTGGTGCTTTAGAAAAAACATCTCTTTCGTCTGTGGTCACTTTGCACCTAAATTGGGAGCTTAAAGGCTTTTGTTTTAACAAAATCCACGAAACTTGCAAAAAAGATTTTTGGGGAGCCGGATACAGGCTTGTGATACAGATAAAATTAATGTATAATAGGCATATAAATGCAAAACGGAGGACTTAATATGCTTAATGATTTCTATAAACAATTCAAAAGCGGCACCGACATCCGAGGTGTTGCAAGTGAGGGTGTAGAGGGTGAGCCTCTGAGCCTTACAAACGAGGCAGTCAAAAATATGGCAGGTGGCTTTGCTCTGTGGCTTAGCGAAAAAACCGGCAAGAAAGCCTGTGACCTTAAGATATCCATCGGCAGAGACAGTCGTATCTCGGGTGAAAGAATTGCAGATGCGGTTATGAACACCCTAAAGGATTTCGGCTGCTCAGTTGTATACTGCGACCTTGCTTCCACCCCCTCTATGTTTATGACAACAGTAAAGCTCGGTTGTGACGGAGCAGTACAGATAACCGCCAGTCACCACCCCTTCAACAGAAACGGACTTAAGTTCTTTACCCGTCAGGGAGGTCTGGAGGGCTCTGATATCACAAAGATTCTTGAGTTTGCTCAGGATGAAAAAACTCCTGAACTCACACAGGGCGGCACTATCGAAAATGTAGACTTTATGTGTCAGTACGCAGAGATTCTCTGTGACCTTATCAAAAAAGAAGTAAATGCCGACAACTACCACAAGCCTCTTGAGGGCTTCCGCATTGCAGTTGATGCCGGTAACGGCGTAGGCGGTTTCTATGCAGAGAAGGTACTTGCAGTACTTGGTGCCGACACCGAGGGCAGCCGTTATCTGAACCCCGACGGTATGTTCCCCAACCACGTACCCAATCCCGAGAGTCCTGTGGCTATGAAGGCTATCTCTGAGGCAGTTGTTTCATCCAAGGCAGACCTGGGCGTTATATTCGACACCGACGTTGACCGCGGTGCCGTTGTTGACAGCAAGGGTAACGAAATTAACCGCAACCGCCTTGTAGCTCTTGCTTCCGCTATTGCTCTGGAGAATACTCCCGGCGGTACTATTGTTACTGACTCTATCACCTCTGACGGTCTTAAGGAGTTTATAGAGGATACTCTGGGCGGTAAGCACTACCGCTATCGCAGAGGCTACAAGAACGTTATTGATAAAGCAATAGAGCTTAATGCTCAAGGCATCAAGTGTCCTCTGGCTATAGAAACCTCAGGCCACGCTGCCATGCAGGAAAACTACTTTCTGGATGACGGTGCCTACCTGTGCACAAAAATTATCATCAAGGCTGCTCAGCTCCGTCGTGAGGGCAAGGACATCTCTGACCTTATAAGCACTCTGAGAGAACCTCTGGAGCAAAAGGAAATCCGCATCAGGATTTTAGAGGAGGATTTTCGCAACTGTGGAGAGAGAGTCATTGCTCAGCTTCTTAAGTTTGCCGAGGAAAGAGAAAACTGGCACATCGCTCCCGATAATCGTGAGGGCATTCGCGTTTCCTTTGACAAGGAAGACGGCGACGGCTGGTTTTTGCTTCGTCTTTCTGTTCACGACCCCATTATGCCCTTGAATATCGAAAGCAACTCTGAGGGCGGTGTGGGAATTATCAAGGCTCATCTTGACAGCTTCTGGTCTACTACAGAGGGTCTGGACATCTGATTAATATAACATAAGCCTGTGTACCTTTTGAGGGTACACAGGCTTTTTCTTTTGCATTATACAGTCATTTTTTCTCTGAGGATAGAGAGAATCTTCTTCTCCCGACGGCTGACCTGCACCTGAGTCATACTCAGTGCTTCTGCGGTTTCACTCTGAGTCTTGTGTCCGAAATATCTGAGGAGTATTAACTCTCTGTCATTTTGGGGAAGTTCGTCTATCACCTGATGCAGGGTGAGCCTCTCGGTGAGTTTTTCTTCTTCACAGGGTACTGCCACATCGTACTCGCCCCCGTCCTCCTCATCACTTAAAGACAAAGAAAGCGGATATCTTGACACCTCCATAGCCTCTGCCACCTGTTCTGTGGGAACACACAGTATCTCTCCTATCTGAGATACCGTAGGGGCTACCCCGTTTACTTTTTCGAACTCACTTATTACACGGCAAACCTTAAGGCTCAGCTCCTTAAGTCCACGGCTTACCTTGACACTGCCTCCGTCACGGAACATCCTCTTGATTTCTCCCAATATTACAGGCACGGCATAAGTGGAAAATCGAAAACCTAAGTCTTCGTCAAAATTATCCGCCGCTTTTATGAGTCCTATGCATCCTCCCGCGTACAAATCCTCGTACTCTATCCCTCTGCCTTGAAACCTCTTGGCACAGGCATGTACAAGTCCTGTGTTTTCCTGAATAATAAGGTTGCGGTCTTTCATTTAACCTTTGCACCCAGGTTCTTTTCAAGCCTTACGGTGGTACCCTTTCCCACTACTGAGCGAACAGACACCTTGTCCATAAAGCTCTGCATAACCGCAAAGCCCAGTCCTGCTCTGTCCTCTCCGCCTGTGGTAAACAAGGGCTCCATAGCCTTGTCTATATCCTCAATGCCACAGCCCTTGTCTCTGATTCTTATGACAACCTTGCTTTTCTCGGTTATCCGCACATTTATGTATACTGTACCATTACACCCCTTATATCCGTGAACAATACAGTTAGTCACCGCCTCGGATACAGCGGTTTTTATGTCGCTCAGTTCACTGACAGTAGGGTCCAGGCTCATCACAAATGCCGCCACCGCCGAACGTGCAAATCCCTCGTTTATACTTCTTGCAGAGAAATTCAGATTCATTTCGTTTTTAACAATCATTTACATTACCCCCAATCCTTGCAGTCCTGACAAGGTAAACATTTTCTCCAGATGTGCAGGTACGTTTATAACCTTAAGTCTGCCGCCAATCAGGCTCATCTGTCTGTATCTTCCCATAACAAGACCGATTCCCGAGCTATCCATAAACTGCACCCCCGAAAAATCGAGGCACAACATTCTCGGACGTTCTCTCTCTGTAGCAGAGTCTATTTTCTTTCTGATAAGGGCACAATTATGCTGGTCCAGTTCTCCTCTGAGCACCGCCGTCATAATTCCCTCTTCTCTTTGTAACTCAAGCATTTTCTCACATCCTTAAAGTAAAAAAATATGTCCACACCTATTGTAATAAGTATGGACATAATAATTTGTATTATTCAGTTGTCAAAGTCTGACGAATAAGGTCATCCATTTGTTTTTTTCATAGCATAGGGTCGGATTTCACCTGCAAGATACAGCGACCCACACACACACAGGTGAGTATCCCGAAGCATAGCCTGTCTGTTAGCTTCGTCAAAAGCCTCCTCAATACTTCTGCAGGGGATAACACATTCAAAGTAAGGCTCACAGACCTTTGCCATTTCCTCTGAGCTTAAGGCTCTGGGGTTGCTGATAGGTACTGTGTACACCGTAGAAAAAAGCCCCTCAATGTATTTTACCGAGGAGGCGGAGTCCTTGTCAGAAAGCATTCCTATAATGAGGATTCCGTTATCCTCGGGGAAATATTTTTTCACCGCCTGAGAAAAGGTGCTCATACCATCGGGATTGTGAGCACCGTCCAGAATCACCACGGGCTTTTCCCCTAAAAGCTCAAATCTGGCAGGGTTGGTAGTATTGAATATACCCTGAACCTCTGAGTCAGGGGTGATTCTGTCAAAGCCCGAAGCTGTCAGCACCTCTAAAACTCCCAGAGCTGTCTTTATATTTTCAATCTGATGTTCGCCTGTCAGGTGAAGGTGATATTCTCTTCCCTTGTAGGAAAATACAGTCCCCCTTAAATCTGAGGAAATAATCTGAAGAGGTATATTTTCAGAAAAGCGAAGCTCAACCCCCAGCTCCTTGCAGACATTTTCAATCACAGCTACTGCCTCAGTTGGCTGAGGTGAGGATACAACCTTTGTACCGCTTTTGATAATACCGCATTTTTCGTTTGCAATTTCAGAAACCGTATTTCCCAGAATATCCGTATGGTCAAGTCCTATTCGGGTCAATGCCACACACTCGGGGGCTAGGATAACATTTGTACAGTCAAGTCTGCCACCAAGACCTACCTCCAACACTACAATGTCGGTACCCTGACGCTTGAAGTACTCAAAGGCAACACACATCACAAACTCAAACTCTGTTATGATTATCCCCTCGTCGTTCAGCTCCTCCAAAAAGGTGAATACATACTCCGCCACACTCTCTAAATCCTCATGAGAAATAGGAGTCAGGTCTATCTGTATTCTCTCGCAGAAGTCGGTTATATAAGGAGAGATAAACAGTCCTGTTCTATATCCCGAGGCAGTGAGTACAGATGCCACCGCCGAGGACACAGATCCCTTGCCGTTGGTACCTGCCACGTGGACAAACCGAAGTCCGTTGTGAGGACTTCCGAGTCTGCGTAGCAGCTCTGATACTCTCTCAAGCCCCGGACGGGAGCCAAATTTATTAAGGGAGTGGATTTTTTCTAAGGTTTCCTTGTATGACATTTATATCAATTCCCTGTAGATATCATTTTTCTTCACACCGGTTACAGCCGCCGCATCCTTTGCCGCCTGAGTTGGCTTTGTGCCCTCATCAATGAGTTTTTTTGCAAGAGCAACTGCATCGAGAAGTGTATACTCCTCTTTAACAGTTTCTCCTGCACCCTCAAGTATAAGCACAATCTCCCCCTTAAGGGAGCCGTCACCGTATAGCTTTAGAGCCGTCGCCGTATCTGTACGGATAATCTCCTCGTGAAGCTTAGTCAGCTCTCTGGCTATAGTCAGCTTTCTTTCTCCGAAGGTCTGATAAAAATCCCTAAGCGTATTTGCAAGTTTATGGGGAGCTTCGTAGAAAATCATAGTCCGTCTCTCGGTTACAAGGGACTCCAGATGTTCTTTTCTGCTTTTCTTATTAACTGACAGGAAGCCCTCAAAGGTAAACCTGCCTGTGGAAAGACCCGACACACAAAGTGCCGATATAACCGCCGAGGGTCCGGGGACAACCTCGGTCCTAATGCCGTGGACGGCACATTGTTTTATGAGCTCCTCCCCGGGATCAGAGATGCAGGGCATACCTGCGTCAGTCACTACGGCACAGTTTTCGCCTCCCAGTATTCTTTCGCAGATATATTCACCCTTGAACTGTTTATTATGCTCAAAATAGCTCACCATCGGCTTTTTGATACCTAAATGATTAAGAAGCTTTACCGTAACTCGGGTGTCCTCAGCTGCAATAAAATCTACCTTTTCCAGAGTTTGTGCCGCTCTGGGGCTAAGGTCCGACAGGTTTCCGATAGGAGTTCCCACCACATATAAAAGTCCGCACTTATTTTCATCCATATTACTTACTCCCTGCTCCTTGCTTGTAACATCCGTAAATGCTGTTCATCTCCCGAGTGAAGCCACCTTCTGTATTCTCTACAATCAAAGTTGGCTCTGTCACCAGATTGCCCTCCTTGGAGCCACGCTTACCCTCAAGCAGAAAAAGCTTGGGGGCTTTATGACTTTTTCCCTGGACAAGGCGGAGACGCTTGGGCTCTACGTCGTATTTTCTCATAAGGCACATGGCATCCGTCAGCCTTTCGGGACGCTGACAGATACAAAGTCTGCCCGAAAACTGCAGAAGCCTTGAGCCTGTAGCAATAACATCCTCCAAGGTGCAGGTGTGCTCGTGTCTGGCGTGAAGCTCGTGGATTTCACCGCTTTCTACCCCACCGCCGGAAAGCTTGTAGGGAGGGTTGCAGGTAACCAAATCAAAATATCCGAAGGGGACCTTGCCCTTAAGGTCTCTCAAATCACCGCAGACAGGATGTATTATTTCCGATAGAGAATTATGCTCGGCACTTCTGCGAAGCATATCGGCACCTGTGCTGAAAATCTCTACCCCGTATACTTCCTTCGGAGGATTGTGCCTCATCCAGAGCATGGGAATAGTGCCGCAGCCTGTACCCAAATCCACCGCCCTGTCGGATTTTCTCACCTTTGCAAAATCCGCCAACAGTATAGTATCTGTAGTGAAATGAAAGCTGGAGCTTACTATAATCTCTATTCCATTGCCCAAAGGCTCAAAGTGTTCGCCCTGTAAGAGCATCTTGCTACCTCCTTGGGTGAGCACTCACCCATTATCTATATAAATAACTTAATACCAAAAAAGCCCTGTAAAGAAGAACAGCACCCCTGCGAAATGAGGGGTGCAGTTTTGTTTTCTCTTAGGAGAATTACTCTGCCTGAGGAGCAGCAACAGGACATACGTCTGCACAAGCACCGCAATCAGCACAAGCGTCAGCGTCAATCACATATTTGCCATCGCCCTCGGAGATAGCGCCACAAGGACACTCGTCTGCGCATGCGCCGCAGGAAATGCAATCGTCATTGATAGTATATGCCATGGTAGGCACCTCCTTATTAATTTCTGATATCATTGTAGCATACTTTTCAGAAAATGCAATATTTCGACGAAATTTTCTGACAATTCACTCAATTAAATTTTTATGAAACATTTTTGTCTATTATTCCAAATCCTTAAGTGCCTCAAGCTCTTTTTTGTCAACACGAATGGCGCCGTCCTTCAGCACCTTGACCTCTTTAACCTTGAACACCTGAGGCGCTGCCTCGGGAGGTGTGTTGTCCATCTTGACCTTGAGTGTACCTGTAAGAAGGCTGACCTCAACTACAGTGCCCTTACCCTGAGGAGTTTTAACAATAGCACCGTACTTGGGAGTATTGCGAAGCAAATCGGTGTAGGCGTCCTGCTCGTACTTGAGGCAACACATAAGCCGTCCGCAAGTGCCCGAAATCTTCACAGGAGAAAGAGACAACCCCTGCTCCTTAGCCATTTTGATTGATACCGGCTGGAACTCACCCAAAAAGCTTGAGCAACAGAACTGCTTACCGCATACGCCCAGTCCACCCAGCATTTTAGCCTCATCACGAACACCAATCTGTCGAAGCTCAATTCTTGTCTTAAATACAGATGCCAAATCCTTAACCAAGGCTCTGAAGTCAACTCTGCCGTCTGCAGTAAAGTAAAAGAGAACCTTGCTGCCGTCAAAGGTGTACTCCACGTCCACAAGCTTCATATCAAGGCCGTGCTCGGCAATCTTCTTAGTTGCTATATCGTAGGCACGTTTTTCCTGTTCCTTGTTATACTCAATTTTCTTCAAATCCTTGTCGGTAGCCCTGCGCATAATACTCTTGAGAGGATGTACTATCTCCTCGTCGGCTACTTCTCTGTTACCTGTTGCAATCTGACCGCACTCGACTCCCCGTGCAGTCTCTACAACTACCATATCTCCCGATTTGAACTTCTCCTCACCGGGAGCAAAATAATATATCTTGCCCACTTCTTTGAAGCGGACACCTACTACTTCTGCCATGAAATCCTCCTGTATTCTCCGCAAAGCCAGGTTGACATAAGTGTCAGATTAACATTGCGGTTTGTTTTATTTAAGGCATCGTTTGTTGCATCTATAAGTCCGATAATTTTATTCTTTGTCAGCTTCATCCTTAGCTTCTGGGCTATATCCTCATCATATAGAGGCCGAGCCCCTACTGACAGAGCCAGAGCATCAGAAAGCAGACTCCTCACCACAGGCAAAACCTCCAACGCCACAGCTCTGCTTGTCAGCACCGAGGTAGCCTTAAGAAGCGGCAACTCGTTGATATCTATAATACCCATAAGTATTTCAGCAGCCTGAGCCTTCGCCTTGTCGGTTATCTCCTCTGATGCTTCCAGAGAAAGCACCGTACATCGGGAGAGTATAGTCTCAGGAAGAGTGGTTGTGCTCTCTGCCGTCAGCAGGAAAAGGATATCCTGAGAGGGTTCCTCCAGAGTTTTCAGAAAAGCATTGAGAGCCTCAACCCTCATTCGCTTGTCTGCATCATAGAATATATAAACCTTCCGCAAAGCCTCGTTGGGAATAATGGCGGTATCCATATTGATGCTTCTTATTTCTTCTACAGAAATAATATTAGTCTTACCCGAACCCTTGGCAAAGTAGATATCGCTGTGATTTCCGCCTTTTGCCTTATGGCATTGGGCACATTCTCCGCAAGGGTGCTCTCCCTCAGAGTTACATACCGCCCACATAGACAGCTGAGTACAGAGGTTCTTCCGCTTCTCGCTGTCACCGCCTGTAATGATTATAGCGTGAGGCATACGCTGAGAGCTTTCCATAGCGGTCAACTCTTTTTGCATTTGAGCCGAAAATTCAAAATAAGGAAAATTCAAAGCATATCACCTCTTTGCCTTACAATAAGCTAAGTATATCATAAATAAAAATTAATTTCCACAGTAAATTATTAGCCACCAAGATGTAAAATTCTTGTCATTATACCCGAGGGAGAAATCTCCAGCAGCAGATAACTACCGCCGTAGCCTCTGAGACTTCCGGGGTTGAGGTAATACACACCGCTTTGATACAGCTCCAAGGGCATATGTGTATGACCAAAAAGCACTACATCAGCACCATTCTCCTTTGCACCCAGACTCAGCTTAAGCAAATCACTCTTAACCGAGTAGAGGTGTCCGTGGGTAACAAAAATTTTCTTACCTTCCAAAATAATCGTCTCGGTATATGGTGACTGAGTACAAAAATCACAGTTACCTCTGACAGAAATAAACATCCTGTCGGGGAACATTCGCTTTGCTTCCTCCAGCTCGTCTGCACCGTCACCGCAATGAATAACCACCTCTGCCGTGGAATTGATGCGGATAACTTCCGCCAGATTACGTATATCACCGTGAGTATCCGAAACAACAAGTATTCGCATAAATTCCTTTCCGTCATATTATAGTAATGACATTCATAAGATAAAGGGGGTGTTATTATGGCAAATAATCAGAAAGAACTTCTTGAAATGTTATCAAAAAAGCTTAACCTAAGCTCCGATAAAATCGAGGAAAACGCCAAAGCAGGAAACATAGAGGGACTTGTAAAGGGGCTTGACCCCCTTACTCAGCAAAAGGTAATGTCCCTGCTCCAAAATCCCGAAGAAACACGGAAGATAATGGAAAATCCTGCCGTTCAATCCCTTATCAGGAGGCTTGGTTCCAATGGCTGATTTGAACGATACACTCCAGAGTGTCCTCTCGGACCCTGATGCAATGAGCAAAATAATGGAACTGGGCAAATCTCTGGGACTGACGGGAAGCCCTGCACAAAACAATGCAAATCCCGTGAATACCCAAAGCACACCTGTCCCGGACCTGTCTGCTCTGGGTGGAATATTATCGGGCAGTATGCCTCAGGCAAATCCCACGCAGGAGCTGGGCGGTGGGAACTTAAACCCGGGGATGATGTCCCTTATAGCTAAGTTTATGCCTATGCTCAACCTGGTGAACAAAGAGGACGAAGCAACCGTATTGCTACGCTCCCTCAAGCCCTTTTTGTCCGAGGGCAAACGCCACCGCCTTGAGGAAGCAGAGAAAATGCTGAGAATTATGAGAATCCTGCCTATGATAAAAAGTGCAGGTCTATTATGAGGAAGGGAGTTGCCTAAACTGGATTCAATGGAAATGGAAGCCCTGCGTCGGGCACAGGAGATGCACAGAAGCAACTCATCTCAGCAAAGGGTAGCCCCTACGCCCTCACCTTCTGCCAACAGGCGAAAAGGCGAAGCCTCACCCTCACCTACCCAAAGTACAAAGAGCAACAGTCCTTCGGATACTCCTCATACCTCAGACACGTCCTTCGGAGTGCTTGACATAAAGGGAGGAGATAACCTATTTGAGGACAAGGAAAAGCTCCTCATTCTGCTACTGATAATGGTACTGAGCAGCGAGGGGCATAGCGACCCTACGTTAATTCTCGCACTGCTTTATCTGATAATATAAGGTGTGCTCAGACTTAAGCTCTCACTTGACCTGAGCCCTTGATTATAAACTTCATGCTGGTAAGCTCGTTGATTCCCATCGGACCTCTGGCATGGAGTTTTTGTGTTGAAATACCAATCTCTGCACCCAGTCCGAACTCACCGCCATCGGTAAATCTTGTAGAAGCATTTACGTACACCGCCGCACTGTCCACCTGACGGGTAAACATATTTGCGTTGTGATAATTCTCTGTAACAATACACTCGCTGTGTCCTGTAGAGTACTGAGCAATATGGCTTATAGCCTCGTCGATACTGTCTACAACCTTAACCGCAAGGATATAATCGTGGTACTCGGTGTAGTAGTCCTCCTCTGTGGCATCCACCACAGAGTCACCCAGAATAGCCTTGGTTTCTGCACAACCTCTTATCTCTACATTCATCTTGTCAAGCTCCGCCTTCATCACGGGCAGAGCTTTCTCTGCCACTGCTTTGTGGACAAGCACGGTCTCTATTGCGTTACATACAGAGGGACGGGAGGTCTTTGCGTTGAATACTATATCTGCCGCCATCTTTACATCTGCAAATTCATCTATGTATACGTGGCAGTTACCTGCGCCTGTTTCGATAACAGGCACCTTGGCATTCTCAACAGTAGCCTTAATAAGTCCTGCACCGCCTCTGGGAATAAGCACATCAAGGTAGTCTGTAAGTCCCATAAGCTCAATAGAGCTTTGTCTGGAGGTATCAGCCACCAACTGTACCGAATCTTCAGGAAGCCCTGCTTTGCCGATTGCCTTGCGCATAACCTCGGCTACTGCCATATTGGAGTTGATAGCCTCCTTACCTCCACGGAGGATAACTACGTTACCGGATTTGAGGCACAAAGCCGCCGCATCCGCAGTAACATTGGGACGAGCCTCGTAAATAATGCCGATAACTCCCAGAGGAACTCGTACCTTGGTTACCTCTAAGCCGTTGGGAAGAACATTGCCCGACAGCACCGTGCCGATAGGGTCAGGGAAGGCTGCTACTTGTCTTGCACCCTCTGCCATAGCGTGAATTCGCTCTGTTGTTAGGGCAAGTCTATCAAGCAGAGCTTTGCTCATACCTGCATCTCTACCTGACTGTAAATCTTTTTCGTTTTCGCTGAGTATATATTCGCAGTTTGCTTCAAGGGCGTCTGCCAAGGCGAACAAAGCCTTTGTCCTCTCCAAGCTTCCCGACGAAGAAAGCACACGGGAGGCAGCCTTTGCTCTTTTGCCCATTTCTATCATAGTCATAATAACATCTCCTTTATCACAGAGGTTTATTTTCTTCCAAGGAATATTGTTCCCACAGACTTGCCGTCTGCAATATCATAAATACGCTGAGGCTTATCACCACAGATAACGTAGCAGTCCACTCCTGCCTCGGTAACGTACTTAGCCGCCATAACCTTTGTGGTCATACCGCCTGTACCTCTGTTAGAGCCTGAACCACCTGCCATATTCTCTATCTCCCGAGTAATCTCTTCTACTCTTTCAATACGCTTTGCATCGGGATTAGTTCTGGGGTCGGAGTCATACAGTCCGTCAATATCAGTCAGGATAATAAGTCCGTCAGCACCCACCAGCTTGGCAACAATTGCCGAGAGCATATCGTTATCACCGAAGTTATAGCCCTCCAGCTCGTCAATAGCCACGGTGTCATTCTCGTTTACAATAGGGATGATTCCCATTCCCAGCAAGGTGTTGAAGGTATTGAGTACATTCTCTTTTTTGTGCTCTGAGTCCACCGTATCACGAGTCAAAAGCACCTGTGCCACCATGTGGTTATACTCACCGAAAAGCTTATCGTACATAAACATCAGCTCACATTGACCTATAGCCGCCAGAGCCTGTTTCTCGGGAGTTGAGGAGGGCTTACAGGGAAGTCCCATCTTGCCTACACCTACGCCGATAGCACCCGAGGACACAAGGATAACATCCCTGCCCTGATTCTGCAGGTCAGACAGGACCTTGCAAAGTTGCTCAACACGACGAAGATTGACCTTTCCGTTTTCATATGTAAGGGTGGAAGTACCCACCTTGACAACAATTCTGTTGAGATTCAATTACTACATCCCCTAAGTAAAATTATAATCACTGTATTATACCATACATCTACGCACCACATCAAGTGTTTTAGTACAAAAAAGTGGACGGTAATCTACCGTCCACACCGTTTTATGTTACTTTCCGTATTTACTGCAAAAATCCGGAAGGCACCTCTCGAACTTTACGCCGTACCAATGGTCCTCCTTGTCATCAAGGGTTGCCTTGATACTCTCTACTGTAAAGTCGGTGGCAATCTGTGCCGCCTCGGTGAACTCGTAGCCCTTCACATATGCCCCTGTGAAGGAACTTGCCCACACGTCTCCCGTACCGTGGAACATACTCTCGATACGCTCTCCGGGATAGTAGGTGTACTCGTCCTTTTCGCAGTCGTAACAGGCTACCCCTAAACGTTTTTCGTCGTAAGAAATACCTGTCAGGACTATCTTCTTTGACCCGAGGGCGGAAAGCTCCCTCAAAAGTTCAATAATATACTCCTCGGTGTAGCCCTCTCCCACATATTCCCTCTGAAGCATAAAGGATGCCTCTGTCAGGTTAGGCGTAATAACATCCGCTTTTCTGCAGAGCTTTGCCATACTAAGGGCAAACTCCTCGGTAAAGTTTGTGTACAGTTTACCATGGTCTCCCAGCACAGGGTCAATGATAACCTTGGTGTTCTCAGTCTTAAATCTGTCGATAAAGTCCCCCACCAGCTCAATCTGACGCAAGGAGCCCAGATATCCCGAATAAATACAGTCAAACTTCTCGCCTCTTTTATACCAATGGTCAGCAATGGGATTTACCTCATCGGTAAGGTCACAGAAGGTAAAACCCTCAAAAGCCGTATGTGCCGACAGCACCGCCGTAGGCAGTACCACCGTCTCAATTCCGAGAGAGGAAATAATAGGCAACGCCACCGTCAGGGAGCATTTACCCATACAGGATATATCATTTATGGCAACTGTTCGCTTTTGTTTCATAATATCACCTGCCGAAATGTAGTAAACAGCGTAAAAAATCTAATACTGATTATAGCATAAAAGCGAATAAATTCAACCCAAAATATTTACAAATACTGCCTGATATATTATACTATTTTAATAATACCCAATAGATAATCCTTTTTGTGAGGTTAATATGGAACTTATAGAAACTTGCGAAAAAACAGACAGAGCCCTGCTTGTGTCTGTAGATACAGGAGACTACGATGCCGAAAGTTCTCTGGCGGAGCTCTTTGAGCTGGTAGAGAGTGCGGGAGCCGAGCCTGTCGCCTCCATAACTCAGAAGCTGGACCGCCCTGAAACCGCCACCTGTGTTGGCAGCGGTAAGCTTATAGAAATCAAGGAGTACTGCGAGGCACAGGAGATTGACCTTATTATTTTTGACTGTGAGCTGACTCCTACCCAAATACGTAATATCGAAGCAGAAACCGATGTCCGTGTTGTAGACCGTACAACCCTGATTCTGGATATTTTTTCTCTCAGAGCCCGTTCTAAAGAAGGAAAGCTTCAGGTTGAACTTGCTCAGCTTAAATATTCACTCCCAAGACTTACAGGTAAGGGTATAGCCCTATCCCGACTGGGTGGCGGTATCGGCACCCGAGGTCCCGGTGAAACTAAGCTGGAAACCGACAAGCGTCATATTCGCCGTCGTATGGAAACCGTCAAGGCACAGCTTCGCGATGTGGAAAGTCACCGTGCAGAGCTTCGCCGTCGCAGAGAGAAAAATTCCGTCATCACTGTTGCCATAGTGGGCTATACCAACGCAGGAAAATCCACTCTTATGAATTACCTTACCGAGGCAGGAGTATTGGCAGAGGACAAGCTTTTTGCCACATTGGACCCTACTTCCCGTTCTCTCAAGCTTCCCTCCGGTGTCAGCGTTATGCTTATTGATACCGTAGGTTTTGTCAGACGACTGCCCCACCATCTGGTAGAGGCGTTCAAATCTACTTTGGAGGAGGCTGCTCAGGCAGACATCATCCTCAACGTCTGTGACATAAGCTCCGAGGAGGCACAGCTTCATTTGGAGGTAACCAAAGACCTGCTCCAGGAGTTAGGCTGCGGTGAAACTCCCATTATCTCTGTGCTCAACAAATGCGACCTGCTCACCGAAAGTATAGACACCTTCCATATCGGCACAAGTGTGCGTATCTCTGCTCGTACAGGCGAGGGTATGGATGACCTGTTACAGGCTATCGAGGACAACCTCCCTGTAAGGGTCAAAAAGGTACAGCTTCTTGTTCCTTTTTCTGATGCTTCCCTGGTGGCAGAAATCCGCAAGGGCGGTACCTTAATCAGCGAGGAGTACACCGCCGAAGGTATACTCTGCGAGGCTATAATAGACGAAAAGTTCTGGCATCGTGTACGGGACTACTGTACCGACGCCTGATAACATTACAGGAGGACTCCCATGGATATCAAAGTCGGTGACAGACTGGAAATGAAAAAGCCCCATCCCTGCGGCTGTAAAATCTTTGTTGTTGACCGCATAGGAATCGACTTCAAAATGACCTGTGAGGGTTGCTCTCATCAGGTTATGCTTCCTCGGACAAAAGCAGAAAAAAACATAAAGAAAATTCTCGGCAGTAATCAGTAACCTGCCGCAATAAAGGATATAAAATGCTCAGAAAAACAGAGATATTCGAAAAAAGATATCAGGAACTCAGCACTATGCTCTATGACCCTGCTGTAGCGTCAGACAACGAACGCTATCGGGATATTATGAAGGAACTCAGTTCCATAGAGCCTATTGCTAATACCTATCGTGCCTACAAATCCGCCGAAGAAACCATAGAGGATTCTCTTCAGATTTTATCCGACCCGGACACAGACGCGGAACTTAAGGAAATGGCACAGGAAGAACTCAAACAGGCTAAAGAGGACCTTTTACGGCTTGAGGGAGAGCTTCGTATTCTGCTGCTGCCCAAGGACGAAAATGACGACAAGAATGTTATTGTGGAAATCCGTGCAGGTGCCGGTGGTGACGAAGCCGCACTTTTCTGCTCAGTGCTGTATCGTATGTACTCAATGTACGCCGAAGGTGCCTCCTACTCTACAGACCTTATAAGCATCACGGAAACAGGTCTTGGGGGTATCAAGGAGGTATCCTTTATGATAGAGGGTATGGGTGCCTACTCAAAGCTTAAGTATGAAAGCGGTGTTCATCGTGTTCAGCGAGTCCCCGAAACCGAGTCCGGCGGCAGAATCCACACCTCTACAGTCACTGTTGCGGTACTTCCCGAGGCAGAAGAAGTGGACATCGACATAAACCCTGCGGACCTGAAAATTGATACCTTCCGTGCATCAGGTGCAGGTGGTCAGCATATTAACAAAACCTCCAGCGCAATCCGTATAACTCACCTGCCCACAGGCACTGTGGTAGAATGTCAGGACGAGCGCAGCCAGTACAAAAACAAGGACAAAGCTATGAAGGTGCTCAGAAGCCGTCTCCTCAGCGAAAAACAACACGCCCAGGCAGACAAGGTTGCCGCCGAGAGAAAATCTCAGGTTGGCACAGGCGACAGAAGTGAACGCATCCGCACATATAATTACAGAGAAAATCGTGTTACCGACCACAGAATCGGACTAACAATATACAAACTGGACAGCATTCTTCAGGGTGACCTGGAGGAGCTTATCGCACCCTTGATTGCTGCTGACCGAGCAGAAAAACTAAAAGAAAGTATGGACGCACAGTAAATGAAAACTCTACTACTTACCGCATCAAATAAGGACATTGAAACCGCCGCAAAGATACTACGCTCAGGCGGTCTTGTGGGTATGCCCACAGAAACCGTCTATGGCTTAGGTGCCAACGCTCTGTGTGGCGAAGCGGTGAAGAAGATTTTTGAGGCTAAGGGCAGACCCTCGGATAACCCCCTTATTGTCCACATAAGCTCTATTGAGGAAATTGAAAAATACAATCTGGTAAGAGAATTCTCGGAGAAAGCCCGACTTCTGGCAGAAGCCTTCTGGCCGGGTCCTCTTACGATAATTATGCCAAAGTCAGAGACAGTTCCCAGAGAGGTTACCTCTACTTTGGATTCCGTAGCCATAAGGTTACCCTCGCACACAATAGCACGTCAGCTGATAAAATCAGCAGGTTGTCCCGTAGCCGCACCCTCGGCCAATCTCTCGGGTAGTCCCAGTCCCACTACAGCTCAGCACGTTATGAATGACCTCTGTGGCAGGATTGATGCCATTATTGACGGCGGAAGCAGTGATGTTGGACTTGAAAGCACAGTTATAACCCTGTGTACGGATATTCCCACAGTCCTTCGTCCCGGTGGGGTTACACTGGAAGAGTTACGCTCTGTTTTAGGAGAGGTAGCCCTCAGTGATGCAGTATTAAGCAAACTGGAGGAGGGTGCCGAAGCAGCGTCCCCCGGTATGAAGTACCGTCACTATTCCCCCAAGGCAAAGGTGTATCTTGTCAGGTCTGCTTCAGACGAGGCATTCTGCAATTTTGTAAACTCCAAGGGTGATACCACGGCGGCAATATGCTACCAAGAGGACACCCCCTACATAAAGCTCCCCACTCTGATTTTGGGGAAAAAGGAGGATTATACCGCCCAGGCACACAACCTTTTCTCTGTACTGAGAGAGGCAGATGAGATAGAGGGTATCGACACGGTATATGTCCGCTGTCCCGATACCAAGGGCGTTTCACTTGCACTTTTCAACAGACTTATCCGTGCCGCAGGTTTTGAGGTGATTGAACTTGGCTGATAAATCAAAAAAAGGCTACCGATTAATCGGACTTACAGGGCCTACAGGCTCAGGCAAATCTCTGGTTTCACAAGTTTTCTCAGAGAATGGCTTTGCCGTGGTAGATGCCGATAAGGTTGCCCATATAGCAATCGAGTCCCCTGTTTACAAGGATGGACTTATTTCTGCCTTTGGCTTAAGTATACTTAATAGTGACGGCACCGTAAACCGTAGAGAGGTAGCCCGTATTGCCTTCTCCACAAAGGAAAACACAGCCAGACTCAACGCTATAGCACACCCTGTAATCATCGACTTTGCCCTTGAGGAATTTTGTCGTCTTTGTGAACAAGGCTATGAAAATATAGTTTTTGACGCACCCACACTTATTGAGTCGGGCAGTCACAAGCTGTGCGATGTAATTATCACCGTATTGGCCCCTGTGGATATCCGCAAGGCACGTATTATCTCCCGCGACAACATAACAGAGGAAGAGGCGAAGCGTCGTATTGATGCTCAGCGAGAAGACGGCTTTTACACCTCTGTGTCCCACTATGTTATAAACAACAACGGCACCAAAGAGCAAACTATCTTAAAGACAGAAGAAATTATCAAGGAGCTTATATGAGTAAAAAAGCCCGAAATCGAAAAAAGAAAAACGGTTGCGGTTGCGGTATCACCATGGCTCTGTGCTTTATCCTCATTGCCTGTGTGCTGATTTTCACCGATGTGTTTGAAGCCCTCAAGCACCGCATTGAGCTTCAGCTTTATCCCCTTACCTACAAAGAAGAAATACTCAAAGCAGCCGAGGACTATAACCTGGAGCCTGAGTTTATATGCGCTGTTATTCACACAGAAAGCGGGTTTAATCCCGATGCCGAATCTCCTGTAGGAGCAAAGGGACTGATGCAGCTTATGCCTGAAACCTTTCTGTGGCTTTCTCAGAAACGAGGACAGAATCTGGATGAGAGTATGCTCAACGTACCGTATATAAACATAGACTACGGGTGTTACTATCTAAGATACCTTACAGACACCTATGGTGACCTGTACACCGCCTGTGCCTCATATAATGCAGGTACGGTTGTCACTGACTGGCTCAAAAATCCCGACTACTCACAGGACGGCGTCGCTCTATACTCAATCCCCTATCCCGAAACCTCTCAGTACGTAGAGAAAATCAAAAAAACAGAGGAAATTTACACTCGCCTGTATTTTGAATAGGTTTTGACCATATAATAAAATTTGGCCATATAATAATCATAATTATTGTCATTGAATAATTATACAAATTATGCTATTATTATGATAGGAATTACTGCGGATGTTTACTATCCGCTATCCGATATATAAGTTAACTAAGGAGGATAAATATGTCTGAAACAAATATTGCAAAAACAATGAAAGAACAGATATTAATGGATACTAAAGCAGGTTACAAAAAGCTTTCTGCTGAGGAAATTGCCGCTGCAGACGCTTTCTGCGAAGGCTACAAGCCCTATCTTGACAATTCCCGCACAGAGCGTGACGCTGTTAAAACTTCTATTGCTCTTGCCGAGAAGGCAGGTTTTGTGGAGTTTGACCCCGAGAAGACCTATGTGGCAGGTGACAGAGTTTACGTCAACAACCGCGGCAAGGCTCTGATGTTGGCAGTTATAGGTAAAAATGGCGTTCGTGAGGGTGCTCAACTTGCAATTGCTCACATCGACTCCCCAAGAATCGACCTTAAGCCCAACCCTCTTTACGAGGCAAATGGTCTTGCACTGTTTAAGACTCACTACTACGGCGGTATCAGAAAGTATCAGTGGCTTGCATTACCTCTGGCACTTCACGGTGTAGTTTGCAAGAAGGACGGCACCTGTGTTGACATTCACTTCGGTGACGATGAGTCAGAACCCTGTCTGTGCATTTCCGACCTGCTTCCCCACCTTGCTCAGGAACAGGCAGACAAGCCTCTGAGAAAGGCTTTTGACGGCGAGGACCTTAACGTAATCGTGGGCTCCAGACCCTTCTCAAACGACGACGAAGCTGAGCTTGTTAAGCTTAATGTTATGTATATTCTCAACCAGAAGTACGGCATCACCGAGGACGACTTCCTCTCTGCTGAGCTTTGTCTTGTTCCCACATACAAGACCCGTGATGTAGGTTTTGACGGCGGACTTGTTGGTGGCTACGGTCACGACGACAAATGCTGTGCTTATCCTGCACTTATGGCTGCTATTGATACCAAGCTTCCTGAGAAGACCGCTATCACAGTTCTCTGTGATAAGGAAGAAACAGGTTCTGACGGCAACACAGGTATGCAGAGTGATTTTCTCCGCTACTTTATCTATGACCTGGCTAAGATGGACGGTGTTGAGGGTCACCACGCTATTTCTAAGTCCAAATGCCTCTCTGCAGACGTTAACGCTGCTTACGACCCCACCTATGCAGGTTGCTTTGAAGCACGTAACAGCTCCTACCTTAACGAAGGCGTTGTTATCACCAAGTATACAGGTCACGGCGGTAAGGGTGGCACATCCGATGCTTCTGCCGAGTATATGGGCGAGGTTCGTGCAATGCTTGAGAAAAACAACATCCTCTGGCAGATTGGTGAGCTTGGCCGTGTAGACCTGGGCGGCGGCGGCACAATCGCAAAGTTCATCGCAAATATGAACGTTGACGTTGTAGATCTGGGCATTCCCGTACTCTCTATGCACGCTCCCTTCGAGCTTATATCCAAGATTGACATCTATATGGCATACCGTGCATTCTCTGCATTCTTCTGCTGATAATCATTAAAAAGAAAAGAGAAGGTTCATTTATTTGAACCTTCTCTTATTTTTTTAAGCTCATAATATCACATATACTACGGACACACAAAAAGAGACGGCAAATAAATGCCGTCTCTTTTTATAATCAGTTTACATAAACTTAAAAAGTAAATATGCGATAAGAAAAACCACGCATATAAAACCTACAACTACCAGCATAGGCTTTATCATCATACGGACTGCCTGCCAGTAGGTACGCCAGATGTCACGGAAAGTGGAGGTTGTACCTTTCTTGGTCCACTTGTGTTGCTCGGGAAGAGAGGACATATCAGCAATAGTTCTGCCGTCGTCTATGTAGGTTATTTTTTCTTTTTTAGTCCTTGATTTTTTCTCTCTCATATCAGTCCAGCAGATGACAAGCGGCACAATGGCCGTTGCCGTAGTCCTTGTACTCGGGGGTTACTTCCTTACAGATATCCATAGCCTTAGGACAGCGAGTATGGAAACGGCAACCCTTGGGAGGATTAGCAGGAGAAGGAATGTCACCCTTGAGGATGATGCGGTTCATCTTGTAATCAGGGTCGGGCTGAGGAATCGCAGAGAACAGAGCCTCTGTATAAGGATGCAGGGGCTTGGAGAAAATATCTTCCTTGCTGCCAAACTCAACCATTGAGCCCAGATACATAACGCCGATTTTATCAGAGATAAACTTAACAACAGATAAATCGTGAGAAATGAACACATAGGTAAGATTCATATCCTGCTGAAGCTGTTTCAGAAGATTAATAATCTGTGCCTGAATAGATACATCCAGTGCAGATACAGGCTCGTCACAGATAACAAGCTCGGGATTAACCGACAGAGCTCTGGCAATACAGATACGCTGTCTCTGACCGCCGGAGAACTCGTGGGGATATCTCTCGTAGTAGTAATCTCTCAGTCCGCACTTGTCCATCAGGTCAAGAACGTAGTTCCTGATCTCACTCTTGGGTACAATATTGTGCACCTCAACAGGCTCAGACAGAATACCTCCAACGGTACTTCTGGGAGGAAGCGATGAATAAGGGTCCTGAAAAATAATCTGCATTTTTCTTCGAAGTTCTCTCATCTGAGAGGACTTAAGGTTGGTGATATCCTCACCGTTAAAAATAATCTCACCGCCGTTAGAGGGATGAAGTTTGAGAATGGTTCTGCCCAGAGTGGTTTTACCGCAACCGGACTCACCAACAATACCCAGAGTCTCACCGCGATTAAGGGTAAAGGAAACATTATCAACAGCCACCAGCTCCTGTGTTACCTTACCTGTAATGGTCTTCTTTATCGGGAAGCTCTTGCGGAGGTTTCTGACTTCCAATATAACGTCAGTATCTAACTTTTTATCTTCAGCCATATTAACCCTCCTTATCATACAGATGACAGGCTACGAAGTGTGTGGGGCTAACCTGAATCATCTCGGGGTAATCACCGCCACACTTTTGAGTACACTGTGAGCATCTTTCCTTAAAGTAACAGAAATTGGGCATATCTATAGGATTTGGTACGTTACCGGGAATGTTGAAGAGTGTATCGCTGTCAGAGTTAAGCGTGGGCTTTGACTTCTGCAGTCCTATAGTATAGGGGTGCATGGGATTGTGGAAAATCTCCTCAACCGTGCCCTTCTCTATAACTCTTCCGGCGTACATTACTACAACGTAATCTGCCATTTCTGCAATAATACCCAGGTCATGGGTGATAAGCATAATAGAACCATCAATCTTACTCTTAAGGTCACGAAGCAGGTCAAGAATCTGAGCCTGAATTGTAACGTCAAGAGCCGTAGTGGGCTCGTCTGCAATAATAAGTCTGGGGTTACTTGCCAGTGCCATAGAAATCATAACACGCTGACGCATACCGCCCGAAAGCTCATGTGGGAAGGAAGAGTATACACGCTCAGGCATTGCAATACCTACCAGATTCAGCATCTCGATAGACTTTGCCTTTGCATCCTCCTTGGATGCTTCGGGGTTGTGTATAAATGTAACCTCGTCAAGCTGCTGACCAATAGTGAAAACAGGGTTCAAGGAGGTCATCGGCTCCTGGAAAATCATCGCAATCTGATTACCGCGAATCTTGTGGATATGGTCGATAGGCATTTTTGCAATGTCAAAAACTCGCTCTTCTCCATTTTTATCCTTGGAGTTAAAGCGGATTTCGCCTGAGTAAATCTGACCTGTGGGACCCTGCAAAAGTCTCATAACGGACATGCTTGTAACCGACTTGCCACAGCCTGACTCACCAACAACACCTACTGTAGCGTTACGAGGCACATCAAAGGAAACACCGTTAACAGCCTTAACAACGCCCTGCTCTGTAAAGAAGTAGCTATGCAGCTCATCAATCTCAAGAATATTCTCGGGATTTTTCATCTCGGTAATATACTCAGACTCGTCAGCCTTGCGGTTTTTGTATGCCTCAAGGCGTTTCATCACCTTTTTGTTTTCCTTGGCGATACGGCGTATTTCTTTTCCTGATAAATAATCACTACTCATTACTTAACGCCTCGCTTTCGGGTCAAGGGCATCACGCAGACCGTCACCGATAAAGTTAAAGCCAAGAACGGCAATAACAATACAGATACCTGCAGGTACCCACACATTCAGATGATTCTGGAGAATATCCTGATTTGTTGAAATAATATTAATCATAGTACCCCAGGCAGCATAGGGAGCCTTAACGCCCAGATTCAGGTACGAGAGAGTCGCTTCGTACAGAATCATACTGCCAAGACTCAGAGTCATCGAAACAATAAGCTGAGGCATAACGTTGGGTACTAAGTGTTTGAAAATCTTTCTGGAGGTGGAGAAGCCCATAGCCTCTGCAGCCACCATATACTCCTGCTCTCTGAGAGAGAGAATCTGACCTCTTACCAGACGAGCCGTACCGGGCCAGGAAATAAAGGTAAGATAAATCATAAGCAGGTAGATACGATACTTGGCATCAATGCCGGAAGCATCCAGAATTGTACTGATAATCAGCAGAATGGGAATACCGGGCAGACAGATAAGAATATCACAGAGTCGCATGATGATATTGTCGACAACACCGCCGAAGTATCCGGCAATACCGCCCAGTATAACACCCAGAATTGTAATGAGGAATACAGCAATAAAGCTAACTATAAGAGAGATTCTACCGCCGTACATAAGACGGACAAAGATATCGTAGCCCTCGTTATCTGTGCCGAGAATGTGCTCAGCAGAGGGAGGTGCCAAAAAGTTATCCTTAAGATACTTTTCGGTAGTCTGGCGTACTGTGTACTGCTGACCGTTTACGGTGTATGTAGACTCGGATACAGAGTACTCTGTCTTACCGCTTTCGTCCAGCTCAATCTCGCCCCATTCGGTATAAACCACAGGACCGAGGAAGCTGAAAAGGAACAGTCCCACAATCATTATAAGACCTATAATACTCAGCTTGGAACGGAAGAATCTGCGTACTACCATTCTTGTAGGAGACATAAGTCTGACGGTTTTATCGTGAGGTACTTCTGTTTCTGCATTAGGCTCGTTTACAGGCTCTAAAGCATCGTTTTTAATGTTTTCGTCCATGAGATGTACCTCCTTACTCAAGTTTAACTCTCGGGTCAACAATGCCGTACATAAGGTCAGCAAGTAAAACACCGACAACGCTGAGAACTGCAAGGAACATATTGTATCCCATAATAAAAGGAATGTCACCACGGTTCATAGCGTCCAAAGCAATATTACCGATACCGGGCAGGTCAAACACCTGCTCGGTGATAATAGCACCCGAGAAAAGTGTGGGCAGAAGTCCTGCAAGAGAGGTAACAAGGGGAATCAGGGTGTTACGGAAAGCGTGTTTATTAATAACAACCTTTTCCTTGAGACCCTTTGCACGGGCTGTACGGATGTAGTCAGAGTTCATAACCTCCAACATATTTGTTCTTGTCATACGCATACGTGCACCGATGCTGAGAATAACAATGGTGAGAATAGGAATAAACATATGACGAACATAGTCACCAAGCAGGGCAAGTCCTGTGTAAGATGCGGTAGCATCAACAAGACCCGATGCAGGGAACCATCCAAGTTTAAGTGCCAGTAAATCCTTGAGCATCTGTCCAAAGAAGAAGGAGGGCAGGGATATACCTATCATAACAAATACAGTTACAATATAGTCCCTGAGACTATACTGATGAGTTGCCGCCGTGATACCCAAAGGTATGGCGATAAGGAACTCAAATATCGTAGCGATAAGAGCAATAGCAAAGGATATACCCATATGCTCAACAATAACTTGGGCAACGGGAATACCGTATACAAAGCTTGTACCTAAATCGAAGTGAGCAAGAGCAACAAGCCAATTGCCGTAGCCCTTCAGAATACCCAAAAAGCTATTGTCACCCAGTCCGTACATTTCATACATGGCGGTTACAGTTTCTTCACTTACTGTTGCACCACCCTG
>CAZRLC010000025.1:0-27238 GCA_964600975.1 uncultured Ruminococcus sp. | reverse complement strand
AACTCAGGCTGTTATCACAGTTCCTGCTTACTTCACAGATGCACAGCGTCAGGCTACAAAGGATGCAGGTAAGATTGCAGGCCTTGAGGTTAAGAGAATTATCAACGAGCCTACTGCGGCTGCTCTTTCCTACGGCATCGACAAGGAAACCGACCAGAAGGTTATGGTATACGACCTGGGCGGCGGTACCTTCGACGTTTCCATCATCGAGATGGGCGACGGCGTTCAGGAGGTTCTTGCTACTGCAGGTAACAACCGTCTCGGCGGCGACGACTTCGACCAGAGAGTTATGAACTGGATTGTTTCCAGCTACAAGGCTGAATCCGGTATTGACCTTACATCCGACAAAATGGCTATGCAGAGACTTAAGGAAGCCGCAGAAAAGGCTAAGATTGAGCTTTCCGGCGTAACCTCTACAGACATTAATCTTCCCTACATCACCGCAGATGCTACAGGTCCCAAGCACCTGAATCTTACTCTTACAAGAGCTAAGTTCAACGAGCTTACCGCAGACTTGGTTGAGGCTACTATCGTTCCTGTCAAGAAGGCTCTCTCTGACAGCGGTCTCGGCATCAGCGAAATCGACAAGGTTCTTATGGTTGGCGGTTCTTCCCGTATTCCTGCTGTTCAGGAGGCTGTAAAGGCTCTTATCGGCAAAGAACCCTTCAAGGGCATCAACCCCGACGAGTGCGTTGCTATCGGTGCAGCACTTCAGGCAGGTGTTCTCGGCGGTGAGGTTGAGGGACTTCTTCTCCTCGACGTTACTCCTCTTTCCCTTGGTGTTGAGACCATGGGTGGCGTAATGACCAGAATTATTGACAGAAACACTACTATCCCCACCAAGAAGAGTCAGGTATTCTCCACTGCAGTTGACAATCAGACTCAGGTTGAAATCAACGTTCTTCAGGGTGAGAGAGAGTTTGCAAGAGATAACAAACAGCTGGGTCTCTTTGCTCTTACAGGCATTGCACCTGCTCCCAGAGGAATCCCCCAGATTGAGGTTACCTTTGATATTGATGCTAACGGTATTGTAAACGTCAGTGCTAAGGACCTTGGCACAGGCAAAGAGCAGAACATCACAATCTCCTCCTCTACAAATATGTCCAAGGATGACATCGACAAGGCAGTTAAGGAGGCAGAGCAGTTTGCCGCTGAGGATAAGGCTCGTCGTGAGGCTGTTGATGCTAAGAACGAAGCAGAAAATCTGGCATACCAGGCAGAGAAGTTTGTAAACGAAAACGGCGCTGCTATTGACGAGGCTGACAAGTCAGCACTGAGCTCCAAGATTCAGGCTGTTAAGGATGCTGTCGCAAAGGACGACAAGGCTCTGATTGACGCTGCTAAGGAAGATCTGCAGAAATCTCTCTACGAGATTACAACAAAGTTCTATCAGGCTGCACAGGCAGCTCAGAACGCTGCTCCTCAGGGTGACCCCCAGAGCACACAGGGTGCTGACGGCAATGTTTATGATGCTGACTTCACCGACGTTGACGGTCAGTAATCAAAATTAAACTACCGCTCCTTGCACTTTCGTTGACGAATATGTCCTGCAGGGAGTATAATGTAAAAAGACTTAATCTGACTTAATAAGCTATGTGGTGCTGCTTCCTTTTTGAAGAGGAAGCAGCATTGCGATGTTTATAAGCAGGGAAATGAGGGTATAAACTTGGCTGATAAAAGGGATTATTACGAGGTCATGGGCGTCTCAAAGGGTGCCTCTGACGATGAAATAAAGAAAGCCTACAGACAACTTGCAAAAAAATATCACCCTGACCTTAACCCCGGCAATGCCGAGGCTGAGGCTAAATTCAAAGAGGTAAACGAGGCATACGAGGTCCTCTCTGATAAGGATAAACGTGCCCGATACGACCAATTCGGCCATGCAGGTGTAGACCCTAACTACGGTGCAGGTGGCGGCTACGGCGGCAGTCCCTTTGGTCAGGATATTGACCTGGGCGATATCTTCAACTCTGTGTTCGGCGGTTTCGGCGGCTTTGGCGGAGGAAGAAGAACCTCCAACCCCAACGCTCCTCGCAGAGGTGCCGATGTTGAGGCAACCGTCTCCATTACCTTTGACGAAGCCGCAAAGGGCTGTCGCAAGGAAATCTCATATAACTGCGTTTCTACCTGTGAGGAATGCTCCGGCACAGGTGCTCAAAAGGGCACATCTGCCAAAACCTGTCCCTCCTGTTCAGGCAGAGGTCAGGTTACCGTTAATCAGCGTACCCCTTTCGGCGTAGTTCAGACCTCCAGAGTCTGTGACGCCTGTAAAGGAACAGGCAAGATAATTGAAACTCCCTGTAAGGCTTGTGGCGGTAACGGCAGAAAGAAAAAGCAAAGAAAAATCGAAATCAACATCCCCGCAGGTGTTGCCTCCGAACAGATGCTCAACGTGTCCGGTCAGGGCTCCAGCGGTGCCAACGGCGGTCCTGCAGGTGATTTACATGTATATGTCACCGTCAAATCTCACCCCATCTTTGAGCGTAGAGGCAACGATGTATGGTGTGAGCTTCCCATAACCTTCACTCAGGCCGCTTTGGGTGCAGAGGTTGTTGTTCCTACCATTGACGGTAAGGTTAGCTACAGTGTACACGAGGGCACTCAGCCCGGAGATGTGTTTAAGCTCAAGGGCAAGGGCATCCCCTATATTAACGGCAGAGGCAGAGGCGACCAGTACGTTAAGGTTACTATTGAGGTTCCAAAGAGCCTCAGTTCTAAGCAAAAACAGGCTCTCAAGGATTTTGAGGGTTCTACTACCGAGAAAAACTACGCTAAACGTAAAAGCTTTATAGATGTAATCAAGAGTCTTTTTGATTAATCAGCCGAGAGGTATTTATTATGGAATGGACCGAAATTATAATTTCTATTGACAGAGAAAACCTTGAAACCGCCGAGGCTATTGCTCATATGATAGTTCCCTACGGCTTCTATGTTGAGGACTATGCCACAATGATGGAAGAAGTGCTGGAGATAGCTCACATTGACCTTATCGATGAGGAGCTTCTCTCCAAGGACAAGTCCAAGGCATTAATCCACGTATACATAAGCCCTGAGGAAAATCCTGCCGAGTCTATTGCTTTTCTTCGTGAGCGTCTTAGTGAGCAGGGTATCAGCAGTGAAATCGACACCACAGGCTGTGACGAAATGGACTGGAGAAACAACTGGAAGCAGTTTTTCTATCCCATCCCTGTTGGCGAGAAGCTTCTCATTCGTCCCACCTGGCGTGATGAGTACGATGCAGGTGACAGAAAGGTTATCAACATCGACCCGGGTATGGCATTTGGAACAGGTAATCACGAGACAACCCGTCTTTGTCTTTCCTGTCTTGAGCGTTACGTAAAGGATGCTGACAAGGTGCTGGATGTAGGTTGTGGCAGCGGAATTCTCTCTATTGCCTCTGTGCTTCTGGGTGCAGAGAGTGCTTTTGGCGTGGATATTGACCCTACTGCCGTACGCACCGCCCTTGAAAATGCCGAGGTAAACAATGTAGAAAATAAATGCGACTTTGTTGCAGGTAACCTTACAGACAAGGTGGAGGGTACCTACAACGTGGTTGTTGCCAATATTGTTGCCGATGCTATCATTATGCTTTCCAAAGATGTCAGAAACTTTATGGACTCTGACTCCGTATACATTATGAGCGGTATTATTGACAGCCGAAAGGAAGACGTTCTCTCTGCTATTGAGGGGGATTTTGAAATTATCGAAATCTTAGAGGATTCAGGCTGGGTATGTATTGCCGCAAGGGTCAAGGAGTTTTCTTGCTAAAATTTTTCTGATAATCATAGAATTATCACATATACCTGTTATTCTGATAAAAATATTATATTTCGGAGGCACACTATGAACAAACCTAACAAAAGAGATACTCTCAATCTTATTTTTTCCGCTTTTCTCATTTTAGGCTACATTGTCTGCACCTATTTCTTCCTTACAATGTCCGCAACTGTTCCTGCTATAGAGCCTTATATCAACGCTCTTGTGTTTGCAGTTTTCGGACTTGTAATCTTCTATGCAACAAGAGTCGGCGAAGGCAAAGCAGTCAAAAGATTCAGCCTTAGTACACTTCTTATCCTTGACGTACCTGCTCTGTATGTGATTCTTGCACAGCTTATTCCTGCTATGCCTCTGCATACTCAGATTGCAAACTTAGGCGGACTCACATCCCTTGCATACAGCCCTCTGTTTATACTTGCATGTGTTGCTCTGGGCTACGGTCTTCCCTACACATTCTTCAGCGGCTACGAAATAACCGAGAGTACCGCCTCCAACGAGGATGAGTGTGACTACTGTGAGTGCGGTTGTTGTCACGACGAGGAAGAGGGTATGTTCTTCCTGTGCGATGAAAATACAGAGAACGCACTTCTTGTTGTAGACGATATGGACTTAGAATTCAATCCCGAAACCGAGATTAAGCTTTCCGATGTTACTCCCTGCGACGGTGAGGTTAAAGTCGGCGCTTACGTTGTATATGCCGCACTTTACAGCGAGGAAGAGCTTGAGGTATTGGACGAGGACGAAATAACCGAAGAAGAGGAATAAATAATTCAAAATCTCTTGAACATTTTGTCTTAAAAGGGTACAATAATATAAACTAAAAAAACACGGGTGTATAGCATAGTCTATACACCCTATTCTATGAAAAGAGGTAAGGATTATGGGTTGCACTCACAACTGCGAAACCTGTGGCGAGAATTGTAACTCCGGCGGTGAAAACACAATCCCCAAGGAAAAGCTTAACGCTCACAGCTCAGTAAAAAAGGTTATCGGCGTTGTATCCGGTAAGGGTGGCGTTGGCAAAAGCCTTGTTACATCCGCTATGGCTGTTATGATGAATCGCCGTGGCTACAAAACCGCTGTTCTGGATGCTGATATTACAGGTCCCTCTATTCCCAAGGCATTCGGCCTTAAGGAGAAATGTATGGGCTCCGATATGGGTATTCTCCCTGTTAAGACAAAGACAGGCATTGATGTGGTATCTATCAATCTTCTTCTGGAAAACGAAACCGACCCCGTTGTATGGAGAGGTCCCGTCATCGCAGGTACTGTCAAGCAGTTCTGGACAGAGGTTTTATGGAACGATATAGACTATATGTTCATTGATATGCCTCCCGGAACAGGCGACGTTCCTCTGACTGTATTCCAGAGTCTGCCTATTGACGGAATCATCGTTGTTACAGCCGTTCAGGAGCTGGTATCTATGATAGTAGAGAAGGCAGCAAAGATGGCTAATCTGATGAATGTTCCCATTCTCGGTCTTGTAGAGAATATGAGCTACTTCAGGTGTCCCGATTGCGGCAAGGAGCACAAGCCCTTCGGTGAAAGCCACATCGACCACATTGCCGCAAAATACGGCACAGAGGTTCTGGCTAAGCTTCCTATCGACCCTTCTCTGGCACTTTGCACAGACACAGGCACAATGGAGCTTTTCGTTGGAGATTACTTCGAAAAAGCCGCCGACAAGGTAGAAGCCCTTTAATAAAAAGCAAACCGCACAGCCCACTTTACGTCAGCTGTGCGGTATTTTTATGTATTGATATTTCAAAGTGAAGCGGAGTAGTCCTCTTCCCATTCCTTAAAGGGTTGGATACCTCTTTGGTCAAATATTTCTCTCGCCTCTGATACAGGTACACTATAGCCGATTATACCGTTGTCGTAGGAGTACAGATATTGATAGTACTGCTTAATCTGATAACCCACAGACTCGTAAGTTTCGTCGTATGTATAATAGTAGTACTGATACTCTGCATCAATCTCGTTGAGTACCATTGTTTCGTCCTCAACAAGTGCATCAAGGTACTTGACTGCGCTGTGGTCCAGCTCATAGAGAGCTTCCTCACCCATCCAGCTAATCTTACCCTGCTGATACCACTCTACATTGTACTTAGCAATTATAGCGTCCACATTGGCAAAGCTGATAAGTGCAAAGAGCAGTACACAGCCTGTAACCACCACAGAGTAAAATCTGAACTTGGGAGCAAACACCTTGATAAGTGTCATAATCACCACAAACAAAAGCACAAGAGTAAACCACAGAGTAAAAATTCTCTTGTGTGTAAGTCCGTAAGCATCTGTGTACATTATCATCTTAGCTGTGAAGATTGCCACCAGCATAAGAGAGAACAGACTGAGCAAGGTCACAACTGCTTTAATGCCAACACTGAGGCTATGCTGCTGATTTCTCTTACAAAGTCGCTCTGTAAGTAACACCACAAGAAGATTTATAGCTACCACGGCACAAAGCTCAAAGAAGCCCTGACGGGCATACTCTGCATAGGTAAGGTCCTCGGGCAATATAGCACTGAAGGCCCCTGTAAAATATGCAAACTGAGAAACAAAGAACATTATATACACAAGCAGTACCGGAATATATGCGGTGATAAAAACAATGTGATTTATCTTGCCGCCTGTATTCACCTTTGCTTTCTTTACCTTTTGCTTATCTCTTGTAGAAGAGATAAACAAACTGAAGATTATCATTGCAACAGGTATCGCAGAGAAAAGCCTACTTACAAAATCTCCCATATGCTCTGAGATATTATTGAGCTCCATCAGGTTTTTGAAGGTTTCGTCAGAGGATATAAGAAGTGTGCATATAACCGCGGTAAAGGGAATTGTAATCACAAGACCAATCAGAACATATCTGAGGGTTTTGTTCTTTGAGCCTCTTGTGGGCTTAAAAAGTGCCACGGGAAGAGACACAAAGTTTTTGAACGGAGCCACAAAAACTGCTCCTACCGAATCACTCAGGAAGGTGTGCCTGAAAAGGGATGTTCCCTTGGCACTTATGTTTATCCAGTACATCAAAGCTACCGTCATAAACAAAGCACCGAAGCCCTTTAGCACAGGATTATCCGTAAGGATAAAGCTCACGGGAAATACCATAAGAAGTCCCATCCACACATAGTGGCCAAAACGAAGTCCGGCGCCTTCCCTTACAAGGAAGATACAGGCTGATATAGTGGCAATCTCAAAGAAAACCAATGCACCAAGTCCCGGCGCGTGACCGCAAAAGATAAATCTGTTAAAGAGATATCCCAGAACTATCGCAAAAAACGCGAAGCCCTTCTGAAGTGCTGTGAACTCCCATCTGCTTGACGGAGCAGACTGAGGTGAGGGAGCCACATTATCTGAGGTAAATGTATTATCTGAGTAAGGTGAAGGTGATGATACGTTATGAGTAACTGAGGTTGTTACAGGAGTGCTAACTCCTGCACAAGGTGAATAAGGCTTGTTATACACAGACTGCGGTTCGTTAAAAGCGGGTTCAGCAACTGCCGTAGCCTCGTTGCTGTCAGTCTGTCCGTAGGGATTTGTGCCTGTAGCACGGAAATCCTCTTTGTCGGTCATAAAAATCACTCCTTATATTCGAGAATGTCCGACGGTTGACAGTCGAGAGCCTTACAAAGCTTCTCGAGAGTTGAAAAACGGATAGCCTTTGCCTTGCCTGTTTTGAGTATTGAAAGGTTAGGGGGTGTGATGTCAATCAATTCTGCAAGTTCATTGGAGGAAATCTTGCGCTTTGCCATCATTACGTCTAAGTTTACAATTATGGGCATAGGTATTCCTCCTTATATTGTATAGTCGTTTTCTTCTTTGATGTCGATAACACGCAGAAGAAGATGCTTCATAACCTTGCAGAAGCCAAAAAGCATCAGACACACAAAGGCTACAAGGAAAAGAATAAAAACAAAGCTGGGGTGTGCTTCCATAAGCCAGATAGCAAGTACCACAAAACCTACCAGATAAGCCACAAGCTCAATCATCGCCATAAGGGCTATATTATCAAAGAGTCTAACGGTGGTCATCGTAAAGGCTCTGCCCTCCTGTACATTACTGCAAATGTTAAAAACCAGTACAATAATATAATAGAAGCCTATCATAGTAGCCCATACAAATATCAGCAAGGGATACTGAAGGTATGCTATCTCAGGAAATCTCCAAGCTGCCCAGGAGGCTATCTCGGGCAGAAGGGTTATGGAAAGAACAAAGCTGCATCCTGCCAAAACCATAAGCAGCCATTTGAACATGCGCATGTATTTACTCATTGTTTCATTCACCTCGTATTGCATATTACCACTAATATAAACAAAAGTCAAGAAATTTTTTCCGAAAAACAATAAATTGTTTTTGAAAATTAAAAATTCTATGATGTTTTTCGTGATTTTGTTACTATAAATGTCCCATATATATCAAAGCACCCTGCAAAAACAGAGTGCTTTAATCTAAATCAATCGTCTGTTGCCTTTGGCAGACTCCAATGATACCTTGCCGCAAGGAATCTGAGAATAATTATAACCGAGGTACCACCTGCCAAAGCTACATACTCCCCTATAAACTCCCACAAGAGTATGCAGACTACGGCACCAATCAGGGATGCACTGGCATAAAAATGCTTTACAAAAATATAGGGTGTGTCTCCTGCCAGTATATCTCGGATAACTCCTCCTCCGATACCTGTTATCATACCCACAAAAATAAGCAGAAAGTAGTTACGCTCTTCATCGGTTACATAGGCATTCTGTATTCCTACAACGGTGAAGGTGCCAAGCCCTACTCCATCCATAATGAGCATTACAAGGTCATAGGTATGGGGCTTTTTGTGAATAAGTCTTCGCACACCGGGGATAAAAACTATCACTGATACGGCTATAGCCACCAAGGCGTATACGGGGTTTCTGAAGGTGACGGGCGGTGTATGTCCCAGCACCAGGTCACGGATAACTCCGCCACCCACAGCGGTTACAACACCTAAGGTTATTATGCCGAAAATATCCATCTTCTTGGAAACTGCCAGTAAAGCTCCCGAAACAGCAAAAGCTATGGTTCCGATAATCTCCAATACAAACATAATCACAGTACTCATAACACTATCACTCCGAAGGTATATTTTTACTTATTTTAATGCGTCAGAGAGTATATCTACGGTTTTGTTTGCTGCCATAACCTTGAACTCGTCAAAGCTTATGGAGGTGTTGTTGCAAAGGTCATCGGAAATGGAACGAAGAATGCAAAAAGGTACACCTGCTCTGTAACAAACGTGAGCAATGGCACCGCCCTCCATTTCACAGGCAAGAGCAGAAAACTCCTTGCCAAGAAAAAGTCTTCTTTCGGTGCTGTGTACAAACTCATCTCCTGTGGCGATTACTCCGCGGAACACTCTTGTATCCTTAAGCTTTTCTGCTGACTGTGTGAGCTTTTCGCTCAGCTCCTTGTCTGCCTCAAAGTTTATAATATTCTTACCTGCCACTGTGAGCATTGCACGGGGCTCACCCAAGCCTGTAGTATCGTAGTCATGCTGAACTGCTGAGGTAGCGATTACTACATCCCCTACAGAGACCTCCTTGCTGAGAGAACCTGCCACACCGCTGTTAATAATACAGTCAGGCTCATACAGGTCTATCATCACCTGGGTGCATATAGCGGCATTGACCTTGCCAACACCACACTCCACAGCCACAACCTCTGTGCTCCCCAGCATTCCCTTATAGAAGGTCATACCAAAACGCTCTTTTTCTTCCTTTTTAGTCATAAGGTTGAGTATACCCTCAACCTCCAGATTCATTGCACAGATAATACCGGTCATACAATAAACTCCTTGTATATAAATTTTATAAAATCAACATCATAATAGGCATTGTGCCTATGCTCATCGCCGTACCCAACAAAACACAGCAAGAGGCACTTTCCTGTCCCTCTCCTGCAATCTCGGCGAAGTTCAGCACATTACTTGCTACAGGACAACAGAAAAGTATATAGGCAAGACTTTTGAGAAAGGGGTCTACAGGCAAGAAATAACATAACCCAAACACCGCCAAAGGCACCACCGTCTGCTTCAAAATCACAACCACATACTGACGCAAATTACCGAATACAGACCTAAAGGACAGTGTAGCCAACCTCATACCCAGTATAGTCATACACAAAGGGGTCGATATCTTGCCACCAAGAGATACCGCCTCTGAAAGCAAAGACGGTAGCTTCAGCGACATTACAAAAAGCAAAAACGCCGCCACAAAGGAAATGGTAGATGGATTGAGAAAAAGTTGCTTTGCACTTATATACTTTTTGTTCCTTGTAACAATATACAGCACCGCCGTCCAACACAGAAGATTCATAGCAAGAGTAAACACCAGACAGTAAACCGCCGCATCCTCTCTGTCGGGAAAAAGCTTCTCCACCACAGGTATTCCGAAGAAACCGCAGTTGCCCAGAACAAGGGCTATGTTAAATATTCTGTACTGTACGTTCCCGACACTTTTCTTTTTAAGTATAAAGTAAAAGAGCATCAAAAAACCGAACTGTGTGCAAAGGGCAATCAAAAAGAATATACCCAAATTTACAAGCAGGTCAGGTGTAAAGGTCGCTTTGTCAAAGGAGTAGAACGTCAGACAGGGCTGACATACATAGAGCAGCACCTTGGCAAAAGCAGGAATACTGCCTTTATCCACAAGCTTTGTCTTGACAAGAAAAAATCCCGGTACCGCATATGTTAGCAGTAGCGCCACCGACCATAAAGTAGTCTTAAAAATCAAAATGTATCACCACAGAAAATTGTACCACGAAAAACCTCCTTATACAACAGAAAATTTATCTTGAAATCTTCCTCTATAACAAAAGCACCGATACCTTTGCATATCGGTGCTTTAACTGTTTATACTGTTCTATTCAATCACAAGCTCTACGGGACAATGGTCCGAACCGAAGATATCTGTGTGGATTTTTGCACTTTTGAGTCTGTTCTCAAGACTCCCTGAGGTTACAAAGTAGTCAATACGCCAACCTGCGTTCTTCTCTCTGGCGTGGAATCTATAGGACCACCAGGAATACGCCCCCTCCTCGTCGGGATAAAAATGACGGAAGGTATCAATGTAGCCCTGCTGAGTAAGTCTTGTGAAACAGGCTCTCTCTTCGTCGGTAAAACCTGCATTCTTTCGGTTGGTCTTGGGATTTTTAAGGTCAATTTCCTTGTGGGCAACATTAAGGTCACCGCAGAATATCACAGGCTTTTTCTCCTGCAGATTGTTTATATAACCAAGGAAGGCGTCCTCCCATTCCATTCGATAAGAAAGCCTCTTCAGACCGTCTTGCGAATTAGGCACATAAACAGTTATAAAGTAAAAATCCTCAAACTCAAGGGTGATTACTCTGCCCTCTCGGTCATGCTCCTTTACACCCATACCGTAAGCTGCATTAAGAGGCTTTTTCTTTGTAAATATTGCTGTTCCGGAATATCCCTTTTTCTCGGCGTAATTCCAATAACAATAGTAGCCCTCGGGAGCAAAATCTATCTGTCCCTGCTGAAGCTTTGTCTCCTGCAGACAAAAGATATCTGCATCCAGATTTTTGAATATTTCCTCAAAGCCCTTTGTCATTACTGCTCTGAGTCCGTTTACGTTCCAGGATATAAATTTCATACTGTCTCCTTATTCTGCATAAGCCCTATAAAGTCCGCTGTAAATACCGTCTTTTTTCAGAAGCTCTTCGTGGGTGCCCTCTTCGGCTATGCCCTCGTCTGTAATAACAAAAATGCGGTCTGCACCCTTAATGGTAGTAAGTCTGTGGGCAACGGTAATGGTGGTTCTGCCCTTTGAAAGCTCCTGCAGGGATTTCTGCACAAGATACTCGCTCTCGTTGTCAAGAGCAGAGGTTGCCTCGTCCAAAAGAAGTATGGGAGGATTTTTGAGGAATACTCTTGCAATGGAAATCCTCTGCTTCTGTCCGCCGGAAAGCTTTACTCCTCTCTCTCCTACATATGTATCATAGCCCTCGGGAAGCTCCTCTATAAACTCGTGAGCACCTGCAAGTTTAGCGGCTCTGATAATTTCTTCCTTAGAAGCACCCGGCATACCATACTCGATATTATCGTACACACTGCCCGAGAACAGGTACACGTCCTGCTGAACAATGCCGATATTCGACCTTAAGGACTTGAGGGTAACCTTGCGGATATCCTTGCCGTCCACAAGTATACTGCCGTACTCCGACTCGTAAAATCTGGGAATCAGAGAGCAGATTGTGGTTTTACCTCCGCCGGAGGGACCTACAAGAGCAACATTCTCGCCCTCTTTAATTTTGAAGCTAACATCTCTGAGTACATCCTCATTTGCCTCGCTATAGCGGAAGGTCACCGCCTTGAACTCAATCTCACCCTTTACATCCTCAAGCTCGGTTGCATCCTGACTGTCGGTAATCTCGGGCTTGGTGTCGATAATCTCAAAAAACCGCTCTATACCCGACATACCTCTTTGAAACTGCTCGGCAAACTCAACGATTTTTCTGATTGTGGCAAAAAGAGTTGTTACATACAGCAGGTATGCCACAAACTCGGGTGCAGAGATATGCTCTTTTATCATAAAGAGTGCACCTGCTACCACCACCACAATGTACATAAAGCCCTCAAAAAATCTGGTAGAAGCCTGAAATCCACCCATATATTTGTAATTTTTAGCCTTAATAGTCAGAAACCTGTCGTTACCTACGCTGAACTTCTCCTGCTCGATATCCTCGTTGGCAAAGGACTTTACAACCCTTACTCCCAAGAGGCTATCCTCAACTGCGGCGTTAAGCTCACCCAGTTCCTTGCGTTGGTCACGGAAGCCGTTCTTCATACGTTTGTTAAAGTAGAACAGCACAATTATCATAGGCGGAATAACCGCAAATACAATCAATGTCAGAGGTACATTCATTGTGCAGAGTATCACAAAGGATGCAATAATCTTTATACCTGCAATAAAGAACTCCTCGGGACAATGGTGAGCAAACTCCGTAACATCAAACAAGTCGTTGGTTATTCGGGACATAAGCGTTCCCACCTTGGTGTTGTCGTAATACTTGAAGGGAAGCAGCTGCAAATGTGCAAACAAATCCCGCCTCATATCCGTTTCGATCATTGTGCCCATAACGTGTCCTCGGTTAGCCATATAATAGTAAGCCGCCGCGTCTATAATCCTCAGTGCAAGATAGGACACTCCCAGTATAAGCACAAACTGTACGGTAAGCGGTGCTCCCAGTCCCGTAGCTCGATTGGTAATCTCCCTTACAAGCAAAGGGAGCATCAGCTCACACAAGGTTGTCAACGCCGCACAAATAAGGTCCTTTATCATTATTCCCTTATATTTACTGTAATAGGGCATAAACCGTCTGAGCTTTGAAATGTTCTTTTCCTTCTTTTTCATATTTACCCTCCTTACCTTTGAGCATACATTCTCTATACCTTCAAATTATGCCTATATGTTACTACATTTTTCGTTTTAATTCAAGTGCAGATACCTGTGTGCAAAACAAAGCCCCTGCATATTTTATGCAAGGGATATACTGTTAATATTATTCTTTTTTACTTTGGCTTCTTATCACCCTTATCAGGGCCTTACCCTGCTCAAGGTAAACCGACTGCTGAATATGTGTCATATTACGGAAAATCCTGAGCAAATCCTCCTCGCGAAAGGACTTTGTCCGTCCTGTGGGAAGCCCTAACAGAAAATCGGAGGACACACCGAAATATTCCGAAAAACTGCACAGGGTATCAAAATCCGGCTCACTGGTGCCCTGAACATATCCGCCCAGTGTGGAAACCGCTATGTGCATATCCCGCGCCAGTTGCTTCTGGGTCAGCCCTCTTTCCTCAATAAGCTGTCTGAGTATATCCGAGAAAGTCATAAAAAATCAACTCCATTTATTATTGTTAATAAATGGAGTCTGATTATACATATTTATCCCAGACTGTCTGTCACACCTGCCAGATATTTCTGGATTCGTGTAGCATCTGTAACAGAAACCACCTTGTCACCTGTTGTCTCGGCAGAGGCTACCTGTCTACCGTCTAATTCTACCAGAGAAGCTATACTCTTCTGAATCAAGGTTGCATCAGATACAGTAACCCTGCCGTCACCGTTTACATCACCCTTGATATACACCTCTACCTCAAAGTGAGCCTGTACATCCTCCCAGGTAATTGTAATCGTTTTCTTGCCCGGTGTGTCAAAGTTTGCACCCGATACCACAAGACCCTCTTTGACGCTGCGGACAGTTCCGTCCTGATAGGTAATGGACAACTCAATATTTGATACGTCCAGCTCTGAGCCCAGAGGGTAATAGTAGGTCTGGGAGGAACCCTGCACCACCGATGTGTTTGGCACAGGAACCAAATCCATGCTCCCAGGGTCATAGAGCTTTTTCACACGAACAATTTCGCTATAAAAATAGTTGTTTGTGTCTGCCAGGTCGCAAATAAGATACTCGTCCTCATACATAAAGCCGTATATCTCCAATGAGGCAGATTTTACCTCCTCGGGAGCAAAAGCCTCAGAGATATTACCTGTTTCAAGGTCATAGTGGTATACGGATGTATTTGTTGAAAAAAACAAATCCTCACCATCAGAGGAAAGTCTGCTATACCTGTTCCAATATTTATTCCATTTGGCACTACCTGTGTAAAGCAGTTGGTCTTCGCCGTCCTCTACATATTTATAAACAGAGTCGATTTTATTGTCAATGTAATAAAACTCTCCGTTTATATACTGAAACTCAGTATATGAATTCTGCCAAAAATAATTGTCGTAGGTTGTGCTGTTGGGTGTAGAGTTAAAATCATCTGCTTCGTGAGAATTAAAGAAGAACTCTGAGCTGTTTTCCTTGATAGCAGTTGTGGACTTAAGGAAGTTGTCGTGATACACCTCTCCTGCCAATGTACTGGCATCGTCCCAGGTAACATCAACGTGATAGGCTTCCCCGTCAATGTATACTATATTCCAAGCGTGTGACAACTCCTCAGAGGAGCAAAACTCAGCTTTGATGCCTATTTTCTCAAGCAAATAAGCATACGCCTTGGTGTAGCCCTCACATACGGCATATCCCTCTACCAATGCACCATAAAGATCAAATCTGTTGTCATTCTCCAGATTTCTGTCATAGGTGCACAGAGCCGCCAGTCTGTCGTGTACAAGAAGTGCCTTGAATGCCTGAGGCATATCAGGAGAAGCAACAATATCTGCCACTATACTCTCTGCAATGGACTCGCATTGTGAGAGCATCTCATTAAACTGCTGTTCGTCGTAAAGATATGTCACATTTAAGGATAAAAGCTCCCCATGTAAAATCGAAAAAGAAACATTGCCCACATTAAAGGTTTCGGGAGTATCCTTGAAAAGAATAACCGCAATTGCCTCTATTACATTATCCTGCACAGGCAGATGGTACTCAGAAATATCAATTTTTATATTTTGTTGCAACACCTGTGTCACAAGGTATTCACGAAAATCCTCCAGATCCAGAAAGTCCTGCAATACCTCCACGTTGTACCCTAACTGAGCAACATCTCGGACAGACTTCTGACTTGTCTTGTAGGGCATATATTCCCCTGCAAAGGTCTGTAGGGGAAACATTGCAATAAATAATATAACCAGTATTGTAGCAACAAAACCTTTTGCTTTCATTACTATCTCCACTCTTTCACAGTTTTCCTATAAAATCTTGGCAAACCATTCCAAATATTATCATATCATATCTTTTTCCATTATTCAATTACTTTGCAGTAAGTTTTAACCTGCAAAATTAACATTACTTGGATAAATGTATATAATTTGTTTATTGAATCTTCGGAGGCTTTGTATTTTTGAAATGGCGACTGACTTCATTAGCAATATTATAGCATCTGTAAACCATGCTCTGTATTGATATATCCTTATCATTATTCTTATTCTCGGCAAATATGTCGTCAGAGCTCCGGATGACTATACCCCAAAGCAAAGGCTTAAAGAAGACCCCACCTTCAAAGCAAGTGATATTAACCTCCCTCATCCTACAGATTACCGGAATTAATCCCTTATAAAAGGTACTGACTCTCACATAGAGTCGGTACCTTTTTGTAATCGGGGTTTATCTACACATATCGGTACATAATATTTTATGCAGAGAAATTCCCTCGGGTAACACCCTGCAGCTGCCTGAATGTTGTAAATACTTATGTGTTTTACCGACACAATCTTTTGCACAGTCACCGCTTTTGTTAACGTCCCCATATATGTACCGTTCGTAAACATATGTCACTAAACTGTTAAATTTTTGTTATGCTTATTGTATTGAGTTTTTGATTGTGTTAGTATGACATTGTTACTTTTTTATCACATCAATATTAACTTATCGAAAAGGGAGGTCCTGACGTGACCGGACTAACGTCAAACCAAGTATTAAAACAAAGAGAAAAATACGGCAGCAACAAACTGCCTGAACCCCCCAAAAAACGCTGGTATAACTTTGCAGCAGAGGCTCTCAGAGAAAAAATAACCCTTGTGCTTATTGCAATTGCCATAGTCCAACTTGTATTGGCAGCTCTGGGGGTTATGGAGCTAAGCGAACCCGTTATGATTATTCTGGTGCTTGGCATAGTTACCGCTATCGCCGTGCGCACAGGTCTGGGTGTGCAGAAATCCGCCCAAGAGCTCAGAAGCCGTTCAGCGGTACGGTATTGTGATGTTATCCGTGACGGAGAACTTATTACAATCAACAAAGATGACCTTGTGGTAGGCGATATTGTATGTATCGGCACAGGTCAGGAAATTTTTGCTGACGGCTATATTATTGAGGGGCGTGTTTCTGTAAACAACGCCGCTATAAACGGAGAGAGCAAGGAATGCAAGAAATCTCCCGTAGAGGATTATGTTCACACTAAAACCTCCTCCACAGATGCGTACACAAATCAGAACTGCCTTTTTGCAGGAACATGCATTATGTCCGGTGAGGGCAAAATGATAGTAACCGATGTTGGCATAAACACCGTCAACGGCGACACTCTGGTTAAAATGCAGACTCTGGAAGCGCCCAAAACCGCCCTTGATATTGCTCTGGATAAGCTCAGCGCCTTTATCTCTCGTTGGGGAACTTTGGCAGCAGCTGTAACCTTTGTCATTCTCACCGCCACAGGCATTGCCGAGGTTGGGTTCAAGGAGTATTTCACAGGGGATTTTCTGGACACCGTTCAGAAAATTGCCTCTAACGTCTCCGTTGCTCTTACTATTATAGTTGCCGCTGTACCCGAGGGATTGCCTCTTATAGTAAAACTCGTTACCAAGCAGAATGTTAAAACCATGGAAAAGTTCAACATCCTTGCAAAAAATCCCGGCAAAATCCCTGAACTTGCTTATGTTGACCTTATCTGTACAGATAAAACAGGTACTCTTACCACAGGCATTATGTCACCTGAGGTGATTTTTGACGGAGAGGGTAAGGATATAGAAAAGTCCTCCCCCCTCTTTACAGAAATATCCAAAAACATTGTTCTTAACAACAGCGCCTCTTTTGACTCCAAAGAGAATATTACAGGCGGAAACTCCATTGACAGAGCCGTGCTTTCTCTGGTATCTCCTGCTCAGGCAAAATTAATCACAGACACCTTCAGACAAGCAGACAAACAGGTGTTTACAAGCCTTAACAAATATTCCGCTTTTCAGACCACAGAGGGCATAACCTACTACAAAGGAGCTCCCGAGAAGCTCATAGACCTATGCTCATATATAATGACTCCCTCCGGTGAGCAGGTTCCCCTTGAAAGCAAGGACTCCCTGACAAACAGAATCAAGCTCTCTAACGACAAATCCATTCGATGCATAGCCCTATGCGTCAAGGCTACCCCTATGACAGAAAACGAGCTCCCCGGAGAAATGACTCTTCTGGGCATCATCGGTGTTACCGACCCTATCCGCCGCGAGGTACCCGAGGCAGTTGAAACCGCCCACAAAGCGGGTGCTCAGGTTATTGAAATAACAGGCGACTCCATTGACACTGCCGTGGCTATCGCCAAGGAATGCGGCATATACAAGGATGGGGATGTAGCTCTTACAAATGACGAATTCGAAGCCCTCTCTGACCGGCAGGTCAAGGATATCCTTCCCTCTTTGCGGGTTATCTCCAGATGCTCACCAAACACCAAACTCCGACTGGTTACTCTTGCACAGGAGATGGGGCGTTCTGTTGCTATGACAGGCGACGGTGTCAACGACTCTCCGGCACTTAAGAGAGCCGACGTAGGCTTTGGTATGCAATCCGGCAGCGATGTAGCCAAGGAAGCCTCCGATATAATTCTTACCGATGATAACTTTACCTCTATTGTAAAGGCAGTACATCTGGGCAGAACCTTTATGCACAACATTATGATGTTTTTGGAGTTTCAGCTTCCGATCAACATCTCTCTGCTTATTCTCAGCGTACTGTATCCCGTATTTGCGTCAGGGGCTATTCTGGCTTCGGTACAGATTCTTATCATCAATATTATTATGGATTCTCTTAACTCGCTGTCCTTTGGAAGCGAACCTCCCAAGCCCGAATATATGACCGAAAAGCCCATCAAAAAAGGCTCAGGACTTTTTACAGGTGGCATTAAAGGACGTATTGCTCTGTCCACCGTTTCCTTTATCGCAGGAAATGCACTTTTGCTCTTTACACCTCTGGCAAACTTCTTCCCAACTGAGGAATCTGCCCTTACCGCAAGGTTTGCTCTGATGTGCTTTATGGCTGTGCTCAACGGATATAACATCCGTACTCAGAGTATGAACCTTTTTAAGGGGCTTACCAAAAATCCCTTGTTCCCCAAAATTGCTGTGGGCATCTTTATCGGAGTTATTTTGCTGTGTACCTTTGTAGGAAGTGCTGTAAAGGTTTGTCCTCTCAGCTTTACACAATGGTGTATAATACTCCTCTTGTCCTTCGTTGTAATACCAATCGACCTGCTCAGAAAATTTATCAAAAAGCTTTCGGATAAATCCAAGGAGAAATAACCTATGACTGAAAAGGAATTAAAAATCATTGCCGAAACAGAAGCCTTTGTTTCTGAGCATAGCAAGGGTAACGACCCAGGTCACGATATACTTCATATAAATCGTGTGCTGAGGCTGTGCCGCAAAATATACAAGGACTATCTGGAGGCTGATCCTTTTCTCTGTGAACTGATAGCACTTTTGCACGATATGAACGACCACAAGCTAACTTCCCGAATGAATGCAAAGGGTATAGGAGATTTTCTTCGAAGCTTTGACCTTGAAGATGAAACTATAAACTTTGTAATTTCCGGTATCGACAAAATATCCTTCAGTAAATATCCCAACCCCAATCCCCATAATCCCATAGAGGTACAGATTGTGCAGGATGCAGACCGTCTTGACGCTATGGGTGCTGTGGGAATTGCACGAACCTTTTCCTACGGCGGTGCTAAGGGTATACCCTTTTATACAGAGGATAACTCCCAAGGCACTATAAAACATTTTGAGGAAAAGCTTCTGCTTCTTAAGGATTTGCTGAACACCGATATCGCCCGACAAATGGCAGCAAAAAAACACAAAGTGCTTAAGGATTTCTACCACGTCTTTCTTGAGGAAATACAATGACAAAAGCCACCGACTTTTCTATTGGTCGGTGGCTTTGAATTTTATATTCAATTATTAAAGGAGAGGTATGCCGCATTCTCTGCATTGACGCAGGGTGTTCTCATCCCACAAAGAGGACTGTACCTCGCCTATATGGGCACAACCCAAAAGCAACATACAAAGTCTGGACTGACCTATACCGCCTCCGATTGTAAGAGGCAACTCACCGCTAAGAAGCATCTGATGATAGGGCTGAGTTTTTCTATCCTCACAACCTGCCTTCTTAAGCTGAGCCTCCATACTCCGGGGACTGACACGAATACCCATAGAGGAAAGCTCAAAAGCACTGTCCAGAATATCGTTATATACAAGGATATCTCCGTTAAGACTCCAGTCGTCATAGTCGGGAGCACGGTTTCCGTGAGGAACACCTGAGCTGAGCTTATCGCCAATCTGCATAATAAATACGGTGCGGTGCTCCTTTGTAAACACATTCTCGCGTTCCACAGGTGTAAGGCCGGGATACATATCCTCCAACTCCTGTGAGGTAATAAAGGTAACATCTCTCGATATCTCTGTACTCAGCACAGGGAACTTTGCCTTAAGCTTTTCGTTTACATCGCAGACCGCGTTTACAATCAAAGTTACTACGGACTTAAGGTACTCCTGTGTCCTGTCCTCGGGAGCAATTATCTTCTCCCAGTCCCACTGGTCAACGTATATGGAGTGAATATTGTCAAGCTCCTCGTCACGTCTTATGGCGTTCATATCCGTAATAAGTCCCTCGCCGACAGCAAATCCGTACTGCTTAAGGGCAACACGCTTCCACTTTGCCAGTGAATGGACTATCTCTGCATTTATGCCTATAGCAGGAACATCAAAGCCTACGGGACGCTCTGTTCCGCTTAGGTTATCGTTCATACCCGAGGTACCGCTGACAAACAAAGGTGCAGATACTCTCTTAAGATTAAGGACTGAGGAAAACTCCTTCTGAAAAGCCTGTTTTGCACAGTCAATTGCCAACTGTAGGTCGTGACTGCTAAGCTTTGGCTTGTAGCCTTTGGGAACATATAAACTGTTCATTTTAATCACCCTTTGATTAAATTAGAAGCTGTAAATCAAATAATGATAAATAATATCACTTTTTCAAACTAAAGTCAAGGGGATTTATAAAGAAGACGGCACCCAAGGTTATCGGATGCCGTCTTGTTTATTAATGCTTTGGATTAGCAGACCTTTTTCCTGTTTGATAAAGATAAGAAAACAACTGCTATAGCGGTGAGTATAATCAAACTCACAAGCAAATACCTGTCACCTGTATCGGGCACATCTACATCGGGTGCATAGGAGCCTTCGTCTGTAGCACTTGTGGGGTCTGTCACAGCAGAGTAACCCTCTGTAGCCTCGGTATCCTTTGGCTCTGAGCCCTCAGGTACTGTTGTCACAGGCTCTGTGGGGATAACATCCTCGCCCTGATATGCTTCCTTAAAGGTTATCTCTACCTTTTCACCGCTGAGAGTTTCTGCTCCCTGGCGGTTTTCGGTTACATAAACGGTTGCCTTAACAGCACCCTCTGTATCGTCCTCTACAGTAACAATAATGTTAAACTCCTGACCTGTATACTCTCTGTCTGAGGCTGACTCCTCAGGCACCATTTCCTTAAGCACATAGTGAATGTGTCTGCCGATATTCACCGCACCGTAAGTAAGACTTATGAGGGTTTCACCCTCTGAGGAGGTTTCGGGCAGAACAGTCACAAGTCTGCCGTTTTGATACAAGCCAAACTCATAACCTGCCTTAGACAAGGTACGGTCTGTCAGCTCTTTATTAATTATAACGCTGACAGAATCAGAGCCCTTGGCAGAATACTTGTTGGTAAAGTCGGTGCTTATGACCCACTTCTCATTGTAAAGGTCAACCACCGCACCGCCGTGACCTGTTACACCGCTTATTTCAAGGCTTCCGTCCATATCCAAATCAGTAACATACACATCAAACCATCTGGCAATACTGTCATAGGTAATGCCCTTGCTATAGGCATCCTCGTAAACCTCTGCAATTCTGTAGGAATAAACTCCCACAGCGGTGTAAACCTCAGACTGCATAAGCTCACTCAGGTCTGTGTACTTGTTATCCTTGGTAAGAGTAATGGGCGAGGTCATCTCTACCCAATGAGTACCCTGAAGTTTTTCAAACGTAAATGTAAACTCATCTTCGTCCATCCACAGGTTATTCTCTCTGCCGCTGAAGGTTTTGCTCAGATTCAGAATTATATCGGACTGAACCAATGCAGGAGTATAGGCAAACTCACAGGTCACAAAGTAGTTTTTCTCTTTTTCTACCGTGAATGTGCTCTCTTCTATACTGCACTCAAAACCTGCAGGGATGCCTACAGGAATCACCTGCACCTGTGTGCCTACGGGAATACCCATCATCACTACAAGCCCATCTGCATCTACTGTTACCTCTCGGCTTTGCTCTGCATATTCTACCAAAAAGTCAAACCTTATATCCTCGGGGATAGCGTAGCCCTCGCCCAAGGGATGACTTACCTTTGTTTCTATCACCACAGAGCCGTTACCCTCAGCGTTTCTGTAGGTGTTCACAAACTCTGCTTTATCAATTTGGTTTTCCTTTATCAGGGCAGTATAGCTGTCTGCTTCCTCGCCGTTGACTTTGTCAATCTTATAACTGCTGCCCTGAGTGCTCTCGGTTATAAGGTACTCGGCATCTGTAGGCAGGTCCACTATGTAAACGCTCTCTCCGGACTGAAGTGTAACAGTTATCTCGCCGGACGAGAAATCTTTTTCAAGCTGTTCCTTCTCACCTGTAGCGGATACCTTTATAACTCTGCAGCTGTCGGATGTTTCCCCCGAATTCTGCACTACAGAGAAGCTGTACTCCTCTGTATCTGCCAGAGTGCCGTCACCTGTAGCGATTATTTTGATACCCTGTGCAGCCTTAAGCTTCAGGCTGCCGTTGTTGCCCAGAATAACATCTGTATAGAAGGCATTCTCTGAGTTATCGGTACCCGGAATATACTCTACGCTGAGATAATGAGAATATATAAGGCTATTTGTAAGGTTGGAATTTACCTCTACCTGTGTATCATCCGTAAATCCACCCTTACCTGTGTTGAACTTGTCAAACATACGGTGTATGGTACCCTTAGGTACATACCACTCGGTATTGCCCACAGAGTCCTTTGTGCTCTTTGCCACAGACAAAGCCTCCGAGGATATAAGCTCGTAGTGAAGCTGTACTCTTGCGTTTGCGGTTTCGTTTTCGTTTATTTTCTCAAACACCGCATACTGTCTGTAATATTCGCCGAAAGCCTCCGCAGGACTCACATCACCCTGATAGGGTATGTAAGTATCCCCCTCCTTAACATATATGGTGGAGTTTTCTGTATAATAATATCTTTCGTTCTCAGTGGAGGGCTCGTAGAAGGCTACCGAGTTCTCTGCCACAGAAGGGTGCTCGTGGTCAAGAGCATCCTCGTTCCACTGACTGGCGAAGAAGGTATATACGCCATCATTTTCGTAGATATAATCCTCACCCACCAGGTCTGCAACTGTTAACTCGTTTATATCTTCGTCAAGTCCTACCTCGTAGATAAGTCTTATGGGAGCAACCTCACGCTTGGTCTCGAAAATGCCGTCGCCGTCTGTGTCTACCTCAACAACATCGTCTAAAGTAAGGGTTACGTCTCCGGGATTTTCCAGAGAATCTCCTGTGAGCGTCACATTGTAGGTAATAACAGGAATCAAGGAAGCGGGTACACGGAACACAACCTTACTCAGTCCTGTCTCGATTTCCTTTCTCACCTGTACGGACACATACATCATATCCGTACTCTTGTAGCCGTAGGTGATTTGTCCCAGATATCCGTAAGACTCGTTGTAATACACAGCACCCTCGGGACAGGTCGCATCCTCTCCGGTGCCGTGGCTCAGGAAGTTACCCTCGGCATCTGCATACCAGCCGATGTAGTTGCTGTATTCTCCTGTTTCGGGGTTATAGGTTAGCTGACCCGAGTTATAGGCATCATCCACCAGCTTCTGTGCATCCGAGGTGCCTATACCAAGTCTTGCCTTTACAGAACTAATCAATTCTTCTCCCAGTTCACTGGGGTTCTGAATAGTACCCAGGTCACCGCCCTCGCCTATGAAGTTGGAGGCTATGTTATTACCTGTAAAGAGTACTTCTCCAAGCTGAATGCCGTGTACTTTTTTAACTTCCATAAACAGACCGATATCGTCTATAAACTCCACATATCCGTCGTGGTGGGTGTTGCCGTCCTCTAACAGAGTGGGATAATATACGGACTGATTTATAATCTCGTCGCTGATTAAGTCAAAGGCCTCTGTAAGGGAGCCGTCAGTATGGAAATATCGGTCCACATAACTTTCTGTCAGGTTGTAGTCGCTTTTTTCTACGCCCTTGTATACAGTATCCCAATGTCCGCTTCCGTAGAAGCCTGTGCTAATCCATACGCTGTCAACCGCCAACTGCATTGTGCCCTTATCTTCAGTCTGATAGTAGGTAGTCCAGGGAGCATCGGTAAGGGTTGTGCCGTCGGGGTCAAGCACCGCTGAGTCCTCTATCTTGTAGCCCAGAGTATAGAAGAGCGTATCCTTGCCGTAATGCTCTGTGATTCTCTCTTTTGCGTAGGACGCCGTAAGCTGAGTCACAAAGGGAATTGCAATCTCAAGCTCAGCCTCGGGGGTATTGCCGTCACCCATATTGGACTCACCAATGGTCAGTCCCTCATCAGTCACGGTTCCGCTGTAAAGATTGGTAGCACTTGATGCTACACCATCACCAAGGAGCACCATAACCGGTGTCCTCTGTGTGCCGGACTGAAACTCACCCTGAGAAACCTCTGTATCTTCAATAGACAAAAACTCATTCATAGCAGCAAAGATTCCGCCCTGAATATAAGTATTTCCGTAAACAGCCTTGCTCTCTGCCTTTACACTTTCTCCCCGGGATGTTACCACATCCTCGCCTACGGCTATGCTGACTGTCTTTTCTGCACTTGTTCCCACAGAAACCGTCTTTTCGCTCTTCACAAGGAAAACACCCTCAGACTGAGAGTATCTGCCCAAAGGAAGCAGTACCACCGCATCAGTGGGGTCAGCAGAAACATTTGCCTCGTATGTACCGGAATAGAGCACTACGCCCACACGGTTGTTGAGATTAACATTCTGAAGCTTCTCTATAGTATTGTTTGCCGATAGGATAAGCTCATCCACCGCGTCATTTACAAAGTTCATACTACGGGAAACATCCAGCACAAGGATTGTGTCTGTAGGAGTATGGGCATAGCCTGTAATAGTCTTGTCACAGGCAATCGTAGACAATGCCACCAGAAAGCTATCCTGTGACACAGGCTCTATAGGGCCTACCTCAGATGCATCGGCAAACACGGATTTATCGCTCCAGATACCTCCTGCATTGTCTGTATTCATAACCTCACTACCGAAGAACTGCTTCCAGTCATCTGCAGTAGAGGGGTCTGCAACAAGTTCGTACTCAGATGTGCTCTGAGCTGAAACCCCAAAAGCCGGAGGAATCCCTGCAATCATTATGAGTAAGCATAGGATTAAGCTCAAAAAAGCCGATATTTTTTTGCCTCTTTTAGTCATAACAACTCTCCTTTTAATCCTTTCGGACAAGCAGGTTTTATCAAAAATTCATAATAATCTGTTAACAAAGTCTATAAATACTCTACATTACATATAAATTATACCATTACAGAACAATAAAACAAGGAGTTTTTTACAAAAATAATGCCAATCTCCAAAAAAACCTGTAAATGAAAATAATTATGTGCTATAATATTATAGTAAAGTTCCGCAAAAGAGGTAATCGAAATGAAGGTACTTATGATAAACGGCAGCCCTCGTCCCAAGGGCAACACCTCGGTAGCACTTGCCGAAATGAAAAAAGTTTTCGAGGCAGAAGGCATAGAGGTAGAGACAATTCAGGTTGGTGCTATGGAAATCAGAGGCTGTATTGCCTGTGGCGCTTGTCACGAAATGGGCAAGTGCGTCTATGATGACGTGGTAAACGACACTATCAGAAAGTTCGAAGAGTGTGACGGTCTGGTAGTTGGCAGTCCGGTTTACTATGCTTCTGCCAATGCTACTCTGATGGCATTTCTTACCCGCCTTTTCTACTGCACAAACTTTGACAAGACTATGAAGGTAGGTGCCTCGGTAGTATCTGCCAGAAGAGGAGGACTCAGCTCCACCTTTGATGAGCTTAACAAGTTCTTTACCATAAGCGGTATGCCTGTAGCTTCCGGCCAGTACTGGAACAGCGTTCACGGTTCAAAGCCCGGCGAAGCAGAGCAGGACGAAGAAGGCTTACAGTCTATGCGTACTCTGGCTAAGAATATGGCTTTTCTTATGAAAAGCATAGCCCTGGGCAAAGAAAAATACGGCATCCCCGAAAAGGAACCCGTAAAACGCACAAACTTTATACATTAATCAACAAAGCACCTGAGTTATTACCTCAGGTGCTTTTATTATTACCTATTAACTTAATAAATATTATCCAGGAAGGCGGAGCCGATAATTCCGGCATCGTTGCCGAGACTTGCCTTGCAGATAACTGTCTGCTTGGGGTTGTGCTTGGTGTAGCGCTCGGTCTCGATAATTGTTCTGAGGGGTGCAAGTAAGGTCTCGCCCTCGGCAGAAACACCGCCGCCGATACAAAGTACGTCAGGCTGGAAGATGTTGATTGCGTTTATGAGTCCACAGGCAAGGTAAGAGAGATACTCCTCAACAACTGCTGTACCTGAGGCATCTCCTGCACGCATTGCGTCAAAAGCAGTTCTGCCGCTGACTTCGTTTATATCGCCGTCGCAAAGAGAGAGCATATAAGAGTAATCCAGCTTCTCCTTAAGGATTGCTTCCTTGGTAAGAGAGATAAGACCTGTCGCAGAAGCATAAGCCTCCCAACAGCCCTTTCTGCCACAGGCACACTCCTTGCCGTCCTTAACGATAACCATATGTCCCATTTCGGCACCTGCGTAGTTGGAGCCGGAGTAGATTTTGCCGTCAATAATAATACCTGCACCAACACCTGTGCCGATGGTGATTGCAATAGCATTTCTGGCACCCTTTGCAGAACCTGCCAGAAACTCACCGTAAGCTGCTGCGTTAGCATCGTTTTCGATGATAACCTTTACGCCAAGACGCTCTTCCATCATCTTGACTATATCCCAATTGTGGAAGAAAAGATTTGCAGAATACTCGATAATACCTGTCACAGGGTTTACCGCACCGGGTACGCCGACACCCACACTCTTGATGTCAGATATCTTAAGCCCTGCATTTTCTACTGCCTCAAGTGCCACCTCTGCCATACTGTCGCAAACCTCGGACTCAGGTCTGGGCACGTTAGTCTTGCAACTTGCCTTTGCAACAATGTTATACTCCTCGTCCACTACACCTGCAACAATGTTGGTACCGCCCAAGTCAATTCCAAGTCTGTAAGTCATATTAATACCGTCCTCTCGTATTTTTTATCACGGGCATCCGCCCTAATCTGTTCTTCATTATAACACAAGCTTTTCCCATATTAAAGGGATTTTTTGAGATTTTTCTTAATTGTTTGAGGGATATTTACCACAGAGGCACCGAAAAAACCAAAAATAGCAAGTGAGGATTTAGGAGTATTTCGGAGTATTTTTGAGCATTCAAGAGATTGTTCCGTGTTATATTAAAATATTTTGAAAAAGGTGTTGACTTTAGATTACACCTATGATATCATACTGAGGCAGTAAAAAAATAGATTAAAATTTAGGAGGCATCGCTATGTCAACTTTTATGGCAAAAAAAGGCGAGGTTGAGCGCAAGTGGTATGTGATT
>CAZRLC010000024.1:5793-27881 GCA_964600975.1 uncultured Ruminococcus sp. | reverse complement strand
GTAAGGTAGGCTGTGAGTGTGACCGCTTTGTTGAGGTATGGAACCTTGTTTTTACACAGTTTGAAGGCGATGGCAAGGGCAACTATACACCTCTTGACCATCCCAACATTGATACAGGTATGGGTCTGGAGCGTCTTGCTTGTGTAATGCAGGGTGTAGACAACCTGTTCCTTGTTGATACAGTTCAGAATATTATGAAGCACATCTCCTCTGTTGTTGGCGTAGAGTACGGCAGAGACGACAAAAGCGATATATCCCTCAGAGTTATTACCGACCATATCCGTTCAACAACCTTTATGATTGGTGACGGCGTTATGCCTTCCAACGAGGGCAGAGGCTATGTTCTCAGACGTCTTCTCCGTCGTGCAGCCCGTCACGGCAGACTCTTAGGCTACAACAAGCCCTTCCTCTACGAAATCTGCTCCACGGTTATCAAGGAAAACGAGTCAGCCTATCCCGAACTTCGTGATAAAGAAGAGTTCATAACAAAACTTATCCGTGTTGAGGAAGAGAACTTTGCCAAGACCATAGAGCAGGGCTTTGCAATGCTTGATTCCATTATTACTAAGGGTGACGTTAAAGTACTCTCAGGTGAGGATGCCTTTAAGCTTAACGATACTTTTGGCTTCCCTGTAGATTTAACAAGAGAAATTCTTGCTGAGAAAGGCATCTCAGTTGACACAGACCGCTTCTACGAGCTTCTCACAGAGCAGAAAAAACGCTCCCGTGATGCCCGTAAGAATGCAGGTGCAGATGCCTGGGTATCCGATAGCGTAGACCTTTCTGATATTCCTGCAACAGAGTTTGTCGGCTATACAGACTATTCCTGCGATGCAAAGATTCTTGCCCTTGTTGTAAACGGTGAGCGTGAGATTGCCGCATCAGAGGGTGACAAGGTTGTAGTTGTCCTCAACAAGACTCCCTTCTATGCAGAAAGCGGTGGTCAGGTAGGTGACACAGGTGTTATCACTATCGGCGACACCGAGTTTGAGGTTACAGCCACTACCAAGGACCACGCAGGTATATACTTGCATTCAGGTGTGGTGAAGAAGGGTAGCTTTGCAGTGGATGATTGTGCAAAGGCTTCTATAGACACAGACCGCAGACAGGCGATTATGCGTAATCATACTGCGGCTCATCTTCTTCAGGCAGCACTCAGAAAGACTCTCGGCAATCACGTAGAACAGGCAGGTCAGCTTGTAAACGATGTGGCAGTTCGTTTTGACTTTACACATTTCTCTGCCCTTACTGCAGAGGAACTGGCAGAGGTTGAGGCTATTGTCAATAAGGATATCCTCTCTGCTATGGAGGTTGTTACCCGTGAGATGCCTATTGCTGAGGCTAAGGAAATGGGTGCAATGGCACTGTTCGGTGAGAAGTACGGCGACGTAGTACGTGTTGTTAAGGCAGGGGACAGTTCCATAGAGCTCTGCGGCGGTACTCACGTGGATAATACTGCAAAGCTGGGACTCTTCAAGATTCGCAGCGAGGGCTCTGTTGCCGCAGGTGTACGCCGTATTGAGGCTCGTACAGGCGACGGCGTTCTTGATATGATCAATAACCTTATGGGACTGATTGCAGGTAGCTGTACTACTCTGAAAATCGGCAACATTAAGGATTTACCTGCAGGTTGCGAGAAGCTGTCCGAGGAACTCAAGTCCAAGGATAAGCGTATAAGTGAGCTGGAGGGCGAGGTTGCCTCTCTTAAAATCGGCGGTGTTCTTGACGGTGCCGTAGATGTTGAGGGTGTTAAGGTTATCACCGAGAAGTATACAGGTGCAGATGCCGATATGCTCCGTAATATGTGTTCTATGATTACCGATAAAGAGCCTATGTCAGTTGTTCTTCTGGCAGGAATTAACGGTGATAAGCTGACACTCTGTTGCGGTTGCGGTAAGGATGCTATTGCAAAGGGTATCAAAGCCGGTAACGTAGTCAAGGCAGCAGCAGTGGTTACAGGCGGTAACGGCGGCGGTAAGCCTGATATGGCTATGGCAGGTGGCAAGGATATATCCAAGGTATCCGATGCCCTAAACTCTGTTTTAGACTCCGTTAAAGAGGCTATTGCTTAATCTTGATATAAATAATAAAAGCAGTTCCGACTATTAGTCAGAACTGCTTTTTTATTTGTTGCGGTTATTTTCTGTTTAGAAAGGGGATTTTCTTTATAAACTTTGCGAAGAAGTATACAAGTGCAGTCTCAATGGGCAGGGATATCAATGCTTTGACACTTCTTGTAGCGGTCATCACCCAGAAGGCATTTCCATACTGTATATTAAGCCATAGAGAGCCGAGGACTATCTCAATGAATACTGCAATAATTACTTCGCAGATTATAAGCTTTATCAGGGTGCAATCATTCTTATAAAGAAATATTCCGTAAAGCATTCCTACCAGCATTCCGCTTAGCGTCCAGCCAAAGAAGTATCCGCCGCCCATAGGTACCAGCAGAAAGCTTATAATATCCCCCAGACCTCCTACTATCATTCCGCAGACAGGACCGCAGATTATGGAGGCAAGTGCCACAGGCAAAAAGGCAAATCCCACCTTGGCATTAGGCGTAACAGCAAGGGAAAAGTTTGCGAAATATCCCACAACGACCCTCAGTGCCAACATCATAGCACAGGTGCTCAGGCTCCTGACGTTACTAAGCTCCGAGGCGGAATTTCTGAATTTAGCGAATAATGAGTTCATACCAAACCTCACAAAATATCGCTGACAAAACAAAAGGGGACAGACACAGAGATGTCCGTCCCACAGTAAGCTTTTGATTTCAGCGGGATGCGAATACTGTACCGCAGAGGATATCTGTAATTCCTCCTTCGTCCTGTAGGCAACTCCCCGTCCCACAGGCACTTTACGCACAGCATCTACTCTGTAATTTTTAATGCTATTATACCACTATATATAATTTTGTCAATTAAGTCCTTTGATAAGTACGCTCAGGGGCTTGTAGATAAATATGGTGATGACCGATACCACAAAGGCTTTGATAAGATTAAAGGGCAGAACGCACACAAGACAGAAGTCAAGCATACTGTCCACAAAGGGAAAGATAGCGGTTCCCATTGCAACAATGTTATCTACAGGCATATCAAAGAGTGATGCATATAGAGGAATCATTACAAAAGCATTGATAAATGTAGCAAGTATAGACATCAGAAGTCCGCCGATAATCAGGGACACAAGGGCTCTTGCCTTTGTTTTCTTCTTTCTGTAGATAAGGGATGCAGGTACCACAAAGATACATCCCAACACAAAGTTAGAAAGCTCTCCCACGCCCATACTGCTGGTGGTGATAAGCTTTACCAGTACCTTAATAAGTTCTATAACCACTCCTGCTACAGGTCCCATAGTAAAGGCACCGATAAGTGCAGGTAACTCGGATAAATCAAATTTATAGAAAGGAGGAGCAATAAAGGGAACCGAAAACTCCAGCTGCATCAGAATAACAGCACAGGCAGAAAGCATAGCACAACTGACGATGTTGCGGGTAGTAAAAAAACGTTTCTTCTTTTCTCTTGTTGCTTCGCTCATAGCAATCCCTCCTGAAAATAAAAGAACTCTCTGCGAAATCACAGAGAGTAGATTTAAGAGTAAGCTGCAAGACTTAGTATGATATGGTATATAAGTCTTGCCTTCCATCTTTTTTCCTCCGGACTATACCGTCGGCACAGGAATCCAACCTGTTCGGCATCGCCAAGGACGATGTTTGTGGGCTATACCACCGGTGGGGATTTGCACCCCGCCTCAAAGATTTCTTATATATATTATTACGCAGAAGAATATTTGTCAATAGATTTCTGCAACAAAATTCGGCACATCCATTGGGATATGCCGAAAAATTAACATTTATCTACAGGATTTATTAAGTTCAAGGTGAATTATATCGTGGTGAGGAATCCTGTCCTCCTCAGGCGGAAGCTCCATATAATCCCCGAAAGGAATACGAAGATACTCGTCATAATTCTTCATTGCAAGGAATTTATGCCCCTCAAACTCAAGCTCTGTGGTGCCGTTGTAGATGCTTCTGGGATATACTTTCTTCATAAAGTAAAATCCCGCACAAAGCTCTGCAACACTGGTGCTTTCATCAAAGTTATATCGGGTCATACGCTTTTCGGCGAACTTCCATATTTTGTATCTTGACTTTTTGCTTCTGAATATTCCAAGCAGAGCCTTACTTCCAAGCCTTAGCACCGAGCCTTGGTTCTTGGGTATAATCTGTGAACGAAACAGAGAGTATACCATAGTCCAGAAGTACTGTACAAGCCTTGGTAGTTTCCCCTCAGCCAGTCCGTCAATAGGAAAGATATCCAGAGGCAGTCCCTTGGGGATATCCATATTCTGCTGATATTCCTTTACGAGGGTGTGGTTTGTATCGCTGAGTACTGCAAAGATATTGCCCGAGTAACTCTCGCCTGTGCTGTCGTCCAGCAGTACAAATCTCTCGCTTGGATTTTCCGTACGATAAAGCTCCAGAAATCTTTCGTAGTCGGGTCTTGGCATAAGCACGTCCACATCATCATCCCAAGGTATAAACCCACCGTGACGGAGTGCACCGATAAGGCAACCGCCACAGAGATAATATGTTAGCCCGTGTTTGCGACAAAACTTGTCAAAAAACAAAAGTCCATCCAACTCACAAAGCTGAAGTTCCCGAAGCTTCTCGGGTGTCATTTTTAGATAATCTGCCATTATTTTATGTTCTCACAGAGTTTTTATCTCTGTTTTTTATCATAGTCTGTCTTACTTCCTCAATGCGGTCATAGGGAGCAGTACCCAGACTCTTCTTCCAGAAGGGCATCTTTACAAGTCCCACCAAAGTGCCCACTCCGTATGCCAAATGCAGTAAGGGGAACAGCAAGGGCAGTATAAAGAACTGAGGCTTTACCTTCTTCATAATGAAGCAACCTACAGTATTTGTAAAGTCAAACATTCCGTATGCAAGGCAAAGGAACATCAAAGGATACATATATCCGCAGAAGGCTATAATCAAAAACAGTATAAGCATCATCAGAAAAGCAAAGGGAGCAAAATGGAAGTAAGAAAGACAGCCTCTGCAAACACCGAAGGTAAGTCCAATCCAGTAGCCGTTGCCGTACTTTTGCTTTATCATATTTCTGAGGGTGCTTCTTGTATGCTGGAAAGAGATAATATCGGGACAGCTGCACATCTTGTATCCTGCCTCGCGGATTCTGTAGTGAAGCTCGTTGTCCTCGGTTCTTCCCAAACTCTCATTGAAACCGCCTACGGTCTCAAAAACCTCTCGTCTGTATGCAGCGTGGAAAAGAGAATCGTGGTATTCCTTTTTCTCTGTAGGACGTCTGTACTCAGCAATAGAGCTGCCGAACAGAGATTCCTCAGCCGCTAAAAGTGTCAGTGTCCAGGAGGTTTCGTTGTCTACAATGTTAGGTCTGCCGCCACCTACGATATCCTCACCTTCTTCAAGGTTGTCTACACATCTTCTGATGAAGTTGCGAGGTATCTGAGCGTGGGCATCAATTCGAATTATTACATCACCCTTTGCAGTACACAAGGCACAGTTCCAGGCAGTAGCCTGGTTTCGCTTTTCACAGGATACAACGGTAACATTTCTGAATTTGTAATCTGTATTGCTGAAGTCCTCCATCATAGCATGGGTCTGGTCTGTGGAACCGCTGTCCACAAGCACAACCTCAATATCTTCGTGAGGATAGGTTTGGTCAGCAATATTTCTGAACAGACCATTCAGCACTTTGTCCTCATTATATGCAATTACACATAAAGAAACTAACATACTTTACTCATCCTTAACTTCTGTATTATACAGTGCAATCATCCATTTTGCCGATGTTGCCAAAGAGGTCATAACATAGGGGACAACAAATAGGCAGGGTATAATCAGGATGCAACTCAGCATCCAAGGGAAAAGTGATTTGATAAGCTCCATAATACTTCCGCGAAATCTCTCTGTATATGCTACTGAGCGGTCGCATATCTCAGACACCGACATATTTTCGTCCTCAATATAGAGAAACATAGTCAAAAAGTATTTGGAACTAAGCTTTGTAAACAACAAAATTCCGCCAAACAATAAGGCGTAAGATATAAAATAACATATTATATCAGAAAAATCAAGGATCTCTTTTTCGTAGGCGTTTGTTTGAGCTACCGTATACAGAATATATGCAGGAGTAAAACAAACCGCAAACTGCCACAAGGAGCGTACACCTATACCAATGAATTTTCCTATGGAGGAGAAGAATTTACCCTTGTGATAATAGTAGAAAAGCTCCGAGTAGTTTGTGTTTGTATCCTTTGCCAAAAGATAAAAGTACCTGATAGCACCTATCAGCATAGGAATAAACAGGAGTACACAGGGGACAAGTGTATAGGCTGAAAGGGAGATAGTGGTGTAGTCTTCCGGATAGAAATATTCATATAAATCAGTACCCAGCAGGGACTCTGCATCAATGGATTGTATTAATGTATTAGCAGCAAGGTCGATTGCCGATACAATGTAGGCTATAGCCATAATCACACCCATAAGTGTCAGCGCTACACCTACCGCAGAGGGCCAGTTGTTATCACCAAGCTTGTTTTTAGCCTGTATTTTTATTGCTTTTTCGGGATTCATAAACCCACCCTTTCTATGTTTGTGATTTACTCGGCGGTGTACATCCTGTACATAGCCTCAAGACAAATCTCGGCATGTCTAAAGAAACTTTCTTCCTTTATACCCTCGTTTGCATTGTGAAGCCTTGCATCCTCACCTGCGAAAACAGGACCGAAGGCTACACCGTTGCCACCCAGCTTTCTTGCATAGGTGCCACCACCTGTGGAATACATCTGTGCCTCTTCACCCGTGACCTCAAAGTATGCCTCCTTAAGAATGCCGATAATAGGCTTGGAGTCATCCAGACACAAAGGCAGAGTATGAGAAAGAATCTTGACATCTACATTTTCAAGCTCAGCGGCTCTCTTAACCCGTCGGATAATCTCTTTACCGCCAAAGGTAACAGGGTAGCGGATATCAATAGTAGCCTTAGCCTCAGTGTCGTCAATGGTAATTGTAGACAGACAAGCTGTAAGGGAGCCTGACTGAGAATCCCTCATCTTCATACCAAGGGACATTCCGTCATATTCAAGCCCCATATGAGTAGAGATAAAGGAGCAAACACCGCCCAAAGCTTCTAATGAGAAGTTGGAAGCAAGTAAATCCACAAGCTCAAGTACCGCATTATGACCCAAGTTTGCCTCACAAGCGTGAGAAGCCACACCCTTGCTTTTAATCATAAGACCGTCAATAGTGTACAGAAACTCAAAGTTGCCTGTCTTGGCATCTGCAAGTCGCATCAGCTGATGATCGTCGTTTTCTGTGCAGTTAAGCAGAGCGTATGCGTAGTCGGGTACTGCATTGACAGCACTACCGCCCTTAAGTTCTGTCAGCAGATAGGAGTCGCGGTTTTTGGAACTTATCTCCAACTGGAGTATACCTTTCTCTGCAGCACATATTCCGTAACCGGCATCGGGAGTGAAGGACATATCGGGCATAGGCTCTTTTCCGAAGTAAGCCACCATATCGGACATACCAACCTCTTCGTCTGTGCCAAATATTGCTCTGAGTGTATTGTTGCCGATTACGCCCTCATCCATTAAAATCTTAAGACAGTAAAGCGTAATAAGTGCGGCACCCTTATCGTCTGCAACACCTCTGCCAAGGAGCATTCCGTCCTTGCGGGTAAGCTCAAAGGGCTCACAGTCCCAGTTAGCTCCTGCAGGAACTACATCCAAATGGGTGAGGGTAGCACATAGTTTACCTCCTTCACCCAGCTCCACGTGTCCTGCTTTGCCGTCAATGTTCTTTGTAACAAGTCCGAAGTCCTGTGCTTTTTTAAGCATCCAATCCAGAGCCTCTCTGCATTTCTGAGGTGACTCGGAATGTACGGAGCGAATCCTCAGAAGCTCATCCAAATCTCTGAGTATATCGTCTTTGTATGCAAGAATTTTTTCACCAAAACTCATAATTGCCTCCGAATTTCAGTAATTTATCTTTACCAAATAGAAATCTTAGTATATAATACATTATAGTATAACATATATGTTTGCAAAATGCACCATTTTTTTATAAAGAGGTAACTTTTATGAGCAATTTTTTTGCAATGCTTTCCAGAATGAAATATATAGACCGCTGGGGACTTATGAACAATACCCGAGTAGAGAATATAAGTGAGCATAGCTTAGAGGTAGCAATGCTCTCCCACGCTTTAGTTACTATCTCCAACAAGCGTTTCGGCACCCATCTGTCGGCTGACCGTGCTGCGGTTATGGGTATATTCCACGATGCAGGGGAGATAATCACAGGCGACCTGCCCACTCCTATTAAGTACTACAACGAGGATATCCGCAAGGCATATCAGAACATAGAGGTAATCTCTGAGCAGAGGCTTCTTTCTTTGCTTCCTGAGGATTTGCGTGAAGAGTACGAGCCCTTTATTGATTCTTCGAAGGCAGATATGGAGCTTATTCCTTATGTTAAGGCGGCAGATAAATTGTCTGCACTTATCAAATGTATCGGCGAAATCCGAATGGGTAACTCGGAGTTTCAGAAAGCAGAGCGTACTATCCGTAGTGCCATAGACTCCAACGACCTACCTGCACTCAAGGTTTTTGTAGAGGAGTTTCTTCCTGCTTACGAGCTAACTCTGGATGAATTGGAATGATTTTCATATACTAATGTGTCGATTTTGTGTGCTTCTGCTGAGAAATAGGGAAGAACTGAAGGAAATCTGTCATAAATAAGGATATAATTCTATATTAGAACAATAAACAAAAACCACAGTTGTATAATATACTGTGGTTTTTTATTTTATATTTCTATGTGTAGAGTGACTTAAATCGGGAGGATAGTATGGAGGACAGATACCGAGGCAGATACTCAGATTCTTCTGACGATTACGGCGACGGATTTGACCGCCACTCACGAAGATACAGCTCTGATTTGTACGAGGAGGATTCCCGAAGAGTCTACGATGACGACTACGATTACGAGGATATCTCCTCTCACAGTAAAAGCCACAGGCGTAAAGCCTCAGGACGTTCCTATGCAGGAAGAAAGAAAAGAACAAGGTTTGTTTGTGTTCTTCTTTGCCTTGTGCTTTTTGTGGCAGGTGTCTTGTGTCTTTATGCATACAAGCTTATAAGCCCCATAAACTATGTGGAGGTAGACGAAAACCCTGAGGTGTCTCAGCTTAATGAGGAAGGTCAACTTCTCACATACAGCAGGGTACTTAATATACTGCTTTTCGGTGTTGACGGAGATGGTTCAGGCGGCAGCAGAAGTGACACTATGATGCTTCTCTCTATTGATAACAGACACAAGAAGCTGAAGATGACCTCTTTTCAGAGGGATACCTTTGTGTATGTTCCTGACCCTGATGGCTCCTATCATACAAAACTCACCAACGCTTACGGCTATGGCGGAGTGGGACTTTCCATAGCTACTATTGAGGCTAACTACGGCATCAAGATAGACCGCTATGCAACTGTTAATTTTGAAACCTTCAAGTCGATAGTTGATATACTCGGTGGAGTAGAAATTGAGCTTACCGACAGAGAGATTCTCTATATCAACTGCCAGATTGCTCAGAATAATCAGACAGAATATCTGGACGCACAGGCAGGACCTGTAAGGCTTAACGGTCAACAGGCACTCTGGTATGCCCGTAATCGCGGCGGTGATGTAATCAATGGTGTTGCCTTTTATGAGGGCACCGACTGGGACCGTACCCAGCGACAGAGAAAGTTTATGGAGGCTGTTATCGGTCAGGTGAAGGATGCCTCTTTAGCAGAGATATTGTCTGTTGTCAATGAGGTAGGTCCCAATATAACAACTAACCTTAAGAAAACCGAGATTGTATCCCTTGTGGCAAGTTCTCTTATATATCTTCGCTATGATACAGAGCAATGCTCTATGCCCTCAGAGGGTAGTTGGGGATATGAGCAAAATTTTGCGGGTGATGTTATCTACGTTTATGATTGGGATACAGCCCGTAGGGATTTGGCACAGTTTATTTACGAGGATATAGGCACAGATTAGTAAAGGAGAAGGATATTATGAATAATAACGATAATATGGATTTCGTTGATATCAGCAGCCGAGGCGGTAACTCCCCATCAGACAATACCCCCAAAGGCACTGATAACAAGAAGTCTTCTATGAATAAAAAGACTCTGACTATTAAGATTATTAGCGGTGCTTTGGCATTGATTTTCGTTGTTTTAGGTTCTGTATGTCTTTACGGCTATGGTACACTTAACTCTATCGGATTCGAGGATTTACCTGAGGTTACCCAGTCAACAGAAAACACAGACCCCACATCAACAGGTGACATTCAGTTTAATAACGAGTCATCAACAAATCTGCTCAATGACCCCTATGTGCTGAATGTAATGCTCTTTGGTACAGACCGCTATGGCGATGCAGGTCTCAGCGATACAATGATTCTCCTTTCTATTGACAATCGCAACAACAAAATCAAGATGACCTCATTTTTAAGAGATACTTACATCTCTATCCCCGGAGTGTGTTCACACAAGCTCAACTATGCCTATGCAGTAGGCGGAGCCGCACTTTCTATCCAGACTATTGAGGCTAACTATGGTATTCAGATAGACCGCTATGCAACAGTAAACTTTACTACCTTCAAGAATATCGTTGATATTATGGGCGGTGTAGAGCTTTATGTAACCGCCAGTGAGATTGCGTACATTAACGCTCAGATTTCTGAAAACGGACAGTCCGATTACCTCTATGCTTCTGAGGGTATGGTAACTCTCAGCGGACAACAGGCACTTTGGTACGCCAGAAACCGTGGCGGATACTATGGCGGTATGACCTTCTCAGGTGATGACTGGGACCGTACAGACCGTCAGCGTAAGTTCTTAGAGGCAGTAATTACCAACCTTAAGGATGCCTCACTTTCAGAGCTTGTTCAGATTGTAAACGAGATTGGCCCCCAGGTTACAACTAACCTTAAGAAAACCGAGATTCAGTCTCTGGTTGCCAATGCTATGACCTATCTTACCTATGACATAGAGCAGTGTTCCATGCCATGTGACGGTTCTTGGAGTTACGGCTTTAACGAGGCAGGTTCGGTTATTCTGGTAAACGACTGGTATACTGTTCGTCACAACCTTGCAACCTTCATCTATGAGGATTTGGTGTCATCAGGAAATGACAACTGATAATTGATTTTGCATAAAAAGAACGCTTCCTTTTACAGGAAGCGTTTTTCTTTTATGTGAGTGTAAATTCAATGTGTGCAGGAATTGCATCAAGAGCAATTCTCTCTGTGCCAATCTGCTTGATATAGCCCGTTAGCTTTCCGAAGATAATCATCTTATCTCGATTTTTATAGCTCATCAGATGACCTGCCTTAATCTCGGGTCTAAAGATTACCTCCATTGCATCACTACCTGCGGTAAACCGCCAGGGCTTGTCGGGACGTTCCTCCTTACCCTCGGCTTTGACAGAGGCAAATTTGTGAACTGTTCCGTCCAGAAGATAGCAGTTTTCCGAGCCTTGAGAGGGGACTCCTATACCACCTGCAAGACAAAGCGAAAAAGGTCTGCCGTTTACAGTCCAGTCGGCATATAAGCCGTGGTGATAAGCTTTATCCTTGAGAGAGTATCTTTGCCAGTCCAGAAAGGCTGTGGTTTTGTCAGCACTCAGGTTGTATTCTGCACCACCGCAACGAACAACGCCACTTGCTTTCATTGAGGGCATAAACCTTTTTAGATAGAAGCCTCTGCGATTATTCTTCTCGGGAATTACAACATTAAGACTTTCGTCTATTGTGTCCTCAAGCATAATGTTGATATATAGATTCTTTTCCTTGCAGAAGTTTACAAATTCACAACGGATGTATCTTTTCAGTGCTGTATTGGAAAAATTCATTCCCACTCGCGCATCTGTAAAGGTGACATCTCCGTTTTTGCTGGAGGAAGGCATATCAAGATGACCGAAGGACATATATTTCTTTAGTGTCCTTGCATCAACGGTGCCTGTGTTGTGGTCGGCAATAACAGCCGTTACCTCAGCGGATACACCCTTCTCTGCAATAGACAAATATATGGACACGTCCTCGTTTGCAATCATATAGCTGTCACGCTCTGTGAGAGTAAAGCGATTTTTACACAGGGATTTGTCAAAAAGGAGAAAAGGATTTCTGCTCCAACCTGCAGCCTGTAAGAGACCGCTTGTGTCAAATATGTTTTTTTCGCTTTTATATTCGTTTTGCAAATCTCTCACTCCTTTTTGAACAATACTCATCTTTATTATACATTATTTGTCTTTGAATTCAATACTTTTAGGGAAATCTCCTGATACAAAATAAACGCAAGGAAGAGATATATGTGAGAAAATTTATGATACTTCTGTTTTGTCTTTTGAATACAGTGGTGCTGTCCTCCTGCCAAAGGGTGGTTATTACCTCCTCAGACGAGCTCATAAGCAGGTCGTGGCAATGCGAAACCCTCAGTGGAATTTTTGCAACCATAGAATTCTATACAACACAGGCAACATTTACAGTCTATGACACAAAGGGAAAACAGGAGGCACAGATTTGCGGAGCACTAACCATTGACAGTGAGCACTTTTATATTACTGACTCAAATCTTAAAAAGACATATTCCTTCGGGTATAAGGTTTATACAGACAGGGCAGAGATTACATATATGGAGGAGATGCTTAACTTTTATCCTGTGAACCAAATGGAGGAAACAACATCTCAGTAGCAACGCTCTGTCCCTTTAGTGAGAAAATCCTCGAAAAAAGTACGAAAAAAAGCCAAAGTTTTTCCCAATATAAGTTGCTAAATTTATCAGTATATGCTATAATACATTATTAACAAATTTAACTTGGTGTAGTATGCCAAGTTGAAGGATTTGAAAATTTTTGAGTAAGTCTTTGGAGGTGAAGTATGGTTGTTTTAGGCATTGACCCCGGCTATGCAATTGTGGGCTACGGAGCCCTCAGCTATAAGGGTAATACATATGCGGCAAACTGCTGCGGCGCCATTACAACTGATGCGGATACTCCTTTTGACGAAAGGCTTCAGATTATCTTCGATAATATGATAGGGCTTATTGACTCGGTAAAGCCCGACGCTATGGCTATAGAGTCGTTGTATTTTCAGAACAATCAAAAGACCGCCATTATGGTAGCAGAGGCAAGGGGAGTGATTCTTCTTGCAGCAAGGCTTAAGGGTGTGCCGATTTTCGAGTATACACCCCTGCAGGTAAAAACTGCCGTAACAGGCTACGGAAAAGCCAAAAAGTCTCAGGTTATGGAGATGACAAAGCGACTCCTGAATCTCAGCAAGATGCCGCGTTTTGACGATACCTGCGATGCATTGGCTGTGGCTATCTGTCATATACACGCTGCAGGTACTGCCGCCAGAATGAGGCTTCAGACCGAAGGTATAAAATAACAAACTAAAAACTTACAGAGGTATAAAATGATTTATTCTGTTCGAGGAACACTTATACATATGGAACCGGGCTTTGCCGTTGTAGAATGTGCAGGGGTAGGTTACCGCTGTCAGACTACGGTAAACACTCAGCGTAATATTAAGACGGGGTCTGAGGTTACACTTTATACTCACCTTAATGTCCGCGAGGATGCGGTGGAGCTTTTCGGCTTTTACAGTTTATCTGAGCTTCAGAGTTTCCGCGTACTTATCGGTGTGTCGGGTGTAGGTCCCAAAATGGCACTTTCACTTCTGAGTGAGCTGACACCCGAGCAGATTGCAATGTCTGTTGCTGCCTCTGATGTCAAGTCTTTGACCCGTGCATCAGGTGTGGGTCCCAAACTTGCACAGAGAATTATTCTTGAGCTTAAAGACAAGCTCAAGGGCTTTTCCACCTCTGACATTTCCGCCGAGGCACCCGGCTCTGTTATCACAGACACAGGCAATATTTCTAAGGCGGTTGCGGCATTGGCGGTGCTGGGTTACTCGGCTGCGGATGTTACTCCCGTACTGTCACAGCTTGACCCCACAATCAGTGTTGAACAGCTTATCGCACAGACCTTGAGAAGAATGGGTAGATAATTATGACTGCAAATGTATTCACAGATGACTTTGATTTTGAAAACAGAATAGTAGATACCGGAGAGTTGCCCTCTGATACCTTAGAAGGGGACAATCCTCTTCGTCCCAAGACCTTCGATGACTACACAGGACAGGAGAAGGTTAAGGAAAATCTCCGAGTATATATTGAAGCTGCGAAGCTCCGTGGTGAGCCTTTGGACCACGTCCTGCTGTACGGCCCTCCCGGACTGGGTAAAACCACACTCTCCAACATTATAGCCAACGAGCTGGGAGTTAATATCCGCATCACCTCAGGTCCCGCTATCGAAAAGCCCGGTGACCTGGCGGCGTTGCTTACAAACCTTAACCCCGGCGATGTGCTTTTCATCGACGAGATTCATCGTATGAGCCGTGCAGTAGAGGAGATTCTCTATCCCTCTATGGAGGACTTTGCCATTGATATCATTACTGGTAAGGGTCAGATGGCGGCTTCTTACCACCTGCCTCTGCCTAAGTTCACTCTGGTAGGTGCTACCACTCGTGCAGGTCAGCTTTCTGCACCGCTTAGAGACCGCTTCGGAGTTGTACTTAGACTGGAGCTATATAAGCCCGAGGAACTTGCAGAGATTATCAAGCGTTCCGCCTCTATACTGGGTGTTCCCATTGAGGATAAGGGTGCTATGGAACTTGCTTCCCGTTCGAGAGGTACACCCCGAATCGCCAACCGCTTCTTAAAGCGTGTCCGTGATTTCGCTCAGGTTATGTCTCAGGGAGTTATCACCTACGAGGTAGCCAAGACTGCTCTTGACAGGCTGGAGATTGATAATCTTGGTCTTGACCAGAACGACAGAAGAATGCTTTTGGCAATGATTAAGAACTACGGTGGCGGTCCTGTAGGACTTGATACCATAGCCGCCGCTATAGGTGAGGAGGCAGTCACTATCGAGGATGTGTACGAGCCTTATCTTATGCAGATAGGTTTTCTCAGCCGTACTCCCAGAGGCAGATGCGTAACTGCTCTTGCTTATGAGCATCTGGATATTCCTGTACCCGGTAATGTTTGCGAAACCTGTCAGCCCACCTTATTTGACGGTGAATAAATTGATAACAAGAATATTGATATAAACGGAGGATTTATTATGGGTAGATTATTTGGAACAGACGGTGCCAGAGGCGTGGCAAATACAGAGCTTACCTGCGAACTGGCAATGAATATCGGCAGAGCTGCCGCAATGGTGCTCACCAGTGATTCTGTAGAGCATCCCACAGTTCTTATCGGTAAGGATACCAGACTATCAGGAGATATGCTGGAGGGTGCCCTTGTAGCAGGACTCTGCTCAGTAGGAGCAAATGTAAAGATTCTCGGTGTTGTACCTACTCCTGCTGTAGCATATCTGGTAACAAAATATAAGGCTGATGCAGGAATTATGATTTCCGCATCCCATAACCCTTACGAATTTAACGGCATCAAGATTTTTAGTGACGAAGGCTTCAAACTTCCCGATGAGTTGGAGGAGCAGATTGAGTCTATTGTTCTGGACAATGCTATGCCTTACAAGGTTTGTTCAGGAGATGATCTGGGCTCTGTTGAGTACCTGACATCAGCAGCCGACGAATACATAGAGCATGTTGTCAGCACAGTAGAGTATGACTTAAGCGGAATGAGAATTGCTCTGGATTGCTCCAACGGTTCTGCATCCCGTACCGCAAAGAAGCTGTTCGAGAGTCTGGGTGCAGAGTGCCATATGCTCTTTGACCATCCCGATGGTATCAACATCAACGAAAACTGCGGTTCAACCCATACAGAGACTCTGATGCGTTTTGTCCGTGACAACGGCTTGGATGCCGGTCTTGCCTTTGACGGCGATGCCGACAGATGCCTTGCAGTTGATGACAATGGTGAGCTTGTAGACGGTGACTATATCATCGCAATTATTGCTGCCGACTTCAAAAGCCGTGGTATGCTCAAGCGTAACACTGTAGTAGGTACGGTTATGACTAATATGGGCTTCCAGAAATTCTGTGAGGCTAACGGTATGAACTTTGTATCCACAAAGGTTGGCGACAGATATGTACTTGAGGCTATGAGACTTGAGGACTACAACATCGGCGGTGAGCAGTCAGGTCACGTTATCTGTCTTGACTATTCAACCACAGGTGACGGTCAGCTGACAGGTGCACAGCTTCTGAGTCTTATTAACCGTCGCAAAGCCAGACTTTCTTCTATCGCTACACTTATGGAGCGTTATCCTCAGATTCTCATCAATGTCCGTGTAGAAAACGAGAACAAGAACAAGTTCTACACAGACAAGGACATCAAGGAAGAAATCAAGCGTGTTGAGAGTATCCTTGAGGGCAGAGGCAGAATCCTCGTAAGACTTTCAGGTACAGAGCCTATTATCCGCGTTATGCTTGAGGGTGAGGATTACGCAGAGATTTCCCGTCTTGCTAACGAGACAGCAGCAGTAATCAAGGAGAGACTTTCCTGATGAGAGTTGCCGACAAATTTATAGACTACGAGCTTATCGATACCTCCGGTGGAGAGAGGCTGGAGCGTTGGGGTGATATTATACTTATCCGCCCCGACCCTCAAATAATATGGAATACAGAGAAAAAGGACAAGCGTTGGACGTGCGCCCACGCAAGATATATCCGTTCCCAAAAGGGTGGCGGAAGTTGGCAGGTGTATCGTAATCTTCCCGACAGGTGGAATATTAAATACGGAAACCTTCACTTTAATGTGCGGACTATGGGCTTCAAGCATACAGGTGTCTTTCCCGAACAGGCAGTCAACTGGGATTTTGCCGGGGATATTATCCGTAATGCCGACAGAGAGCTGAGCGTTATCAATCTGTTCGGTTATACAGGCTGTGCAACACTTGCTTGTCTTGAAGCAGGAGCCAAGGTCTGCCACGTAGACGCCTCAAAGGGTATGGTTCAATGGGCAAGAGATAATGCCCACGAGAGTGGTCTTGACGATAAGCCTGTCAGATGGCTTGTAGATGACTGTATCAAATTCGTAAAGAGAGAGCTCAGGCGTGGTAACAAGTATCACGGCATCATTATGGACCCTCCCTCTTACGGCAGAGGTCCCGGCGGTGAGGTCTGGAAGTTAGAGGAAGAGATTTATTCTTTTGTGGAATTAAGTGCTCAGCTTCTCGCTGATGATGCAGAATTTTTCATCCTCAATTCTTACACCGCAGGTCTTTCTCCCTCGGTTATGAAGTATATCTTAAGCTCCGTAATCGTACCTCGAATGGGCGGTAAGGTTACCTGTGACGAGATAGGACTTCCTGTTACTGCTTCGTCCCTTGTACTTCCCTGCGGAAGCACCGCAATCTGGCAGAAGGATTGACTTAAAACAAAGAATTAAAACCGTAAATATAAATTTACACTTTATATACAATCTATTCCCCGAATTTTGCTATTATATGGATTGTAATTTACAGGAGTTATAATGGATTATATCAAGACAGAGAAGCTTTCTTTTTTCTATGAAAGCGAAGAGGACATACAACAGAATAAACCTTCAAGGAATGTCCTTGACGATGTGACTCTGTCTGTCAGAAAGGGCGAGTTTGTTGCAGTTATCGGTCACAACGGCTCCGGTAAGTCAACTTTTTCCAAAACTCTCAACGCTATACTTCTTCCTACAGGTGGCAAGGTTTATGTAGACGGCATCGACACCTCTGACGAGGATCGTATCTATGATATCCGTCACAAGGTAGGACTTGTGCTTCAGAATCCCGATAATCAGCTTGTAGCAAGTATTGTTGAGGAGGATGTAGCCTTCGGCCCCGAAAACTTAGGTGTAGAGCCCAAGGAAATCCGCCGTCGGGTAGACTTAGCCCTTAAGGCGGTGGATATGTACGATTATCGTTTCCACGCACCCCACAAACTCTCAGGAGGTCAGAAGCAGCGAATAGCCATAGCGGGTATACTTGCTATGGAGCCGGACTGTATTGTACTGGACGAGCCTACCGCTATGCTGGACCCCAAAGGCAGGGAAGAGGTTATCTCTGCCGTTACCCGACTCAATCGTCAGCGTGGTATTACAGTAGTGCTTATCACCCACAATATGGACGAAACCGTAAACTGTGACCGCATTATCGTAATGGACAAGGGTAAGGTGCTCACAGAGGGTACTCCCCGAGAGGTGTTCTCTCAGGTGGAGCTTATCCGTCGTCATGGTCTGGACGTGCCTCAGGCTACCGAACTTTGTGCAAAGCTCTCTGCCTGTGGACTTAAAATAGACCGACTTCCTCTTGATGAAGAGGAATGTGTTGCTCTTTTATCGGAGGTGCTGTTATGAGTAATGTACTTCTGAAAACAGAGAACTTAGGTCTTGTATACGGCAAGGGTACCCCCTTTGAAAAACAAGCCGTCAAGGATGTTTCTATAGAAATCCACAAAGGCGAGGTTATCGGCGTTATAGGTCATACAGGCTCGGGTAAGTCTACCTTGATGCAGATGCTTAACGGTCTCATCACCCCAACAGAGGGCAAAGTATATCTGGACGGTGAGGACATTAACGCTAACAAAAAGAACCTCCGTCAGGTAAGGTTCCGTGTGGGACTTGTATTCCAGTATCCGGAGAGCCAACTTTTTGAGGAAACTGTTTATAAGGATATTTCCTTCGGACCCCGTAATATGGGGCTTCCTCAGGAGGCAATAAATAAAAGAGTTGCAAATGCCGCTAAGTTTACGGGACTTCCCGAGGAGCTTCTGGAGCGTTCTCCTTTCGACCTTTCGGGCGGTGAGAAACGCCGTGCCGCTATAGCAGGTGTTATAGCAATGGACCCTGAAATCCTCATTCTGGATGAGCCTACAGCAGGACTTGACCCTATGGGCAGAGATAAGCTTTTAAGCCAGATTGATGCCTACCATAAATCCCGTAATAATACTATATTGCTTGTGTCTCACAGTATGGAGGATATAGCAGGAATCGCCGACCGTGTCCTGGTTATGAACGGTGGTAATTGCGAAATGTTCGATACCACTCAGGCGGTATTTTCCCGTTCTGAGGAGCTGGAGAAAATCGGTCTGCGTGTTCCTCAGATAACAAAAATTACTACAGAACTTAAGAAACGCGGAGTTACTTTAAGCGACGGAATACTCACCGTTGACGATGCATTCACAGAGCTTCTTGCACTCCTGAAAAAGGAGGGTAAGCTATGATGCGTGATATAACTCTGGGTCAGTATTACCCGTCAAACGGTATACTTCATAAGCTTGACCCCCGAGTAAAAATACTGCTTCTGATGGCAGTTATTGTGCTTATTTTCTGCACCTTCAATTTAGTTTCCCTTGCCGTGGTTTTAGCCTTGGTAATAGCCACAGTCTTTCTCAGCAGGGTGCCTGTAGGTCAGTACCTTAAGAGTATGAAGGCTATCATCTTTGTTATCCTTATTACCGCTGTGCTGAACCTTTTCTACGGAACCGGTGAACCCTTGGTAGAATTCTGGGTGTTCAAAATTACCGAAAGCGGTATAAAAAATTCTATCTATGTTGCTCTTCGCATAATCTCCCTTGTAACCGTAAGCTCAGCTCTTACCTTTACTACATCGCCTACAGATTTAACCGATGCTCTGGAGCGACTGCTGAAGCCACTGAGTTTTATCGGAATCAAAACCCACGAAATAGCAATGATGATGACTATTGCATTAAGGTTTGTCCCTACATTGCTGGAGGAAACCGACAAGATTATGTCTGCCCAGAAAGCCCGTGGTGCCGATATGGAAAGTGGTAATCTTTTAAGGAGAATCAAGGCTTTGATTCCTATTCTGATTCCATTGTTTGTCTCTGCTTTTCGTCGTGCCTATGAACTTGCAATGGCAATGGAGTGCCGTTGTTATCAGGGCGGAGACTGCAGAACAAGAATGAAACAGCTTCATTTAACAAAAAAAGATGCCTGTGCAGTAGCCGTGATGCTGTTGGCTATTGCAGGAGTAGTATTATGCAACATCTTTCTATAACACAAGATAACGAGAAACAGGAGCGAAACCTCCTGTTCACCCTTAGGTTTGACGGAAGTGCCTTCCACGGTTGGCAGATACAAAGTAACGCTGTAACCGTCCAGCAGGTGTTTCAGGAGGCGGTCTCCCGTGTTATCGGCAAATGTCCCGATATCAAGGGTTGCAGTCGTACAGACTCGGGGGTTCACGCCAATATGTTCTGTATCAGCATGAAGACAGACCACCCAATCCCCTGTGAGCGAATTCAGGCGGCGGTGAACAGCTTCCTTCCTATGGAGGTTGTAGTTACCTCTGTCAGAGAAGTGCCTCTGGATTTTCACGCTCGATACAGTGCCTTGGGTAAGCGCTATATCTATAAGCTTCACAACTCACAGGTCAGAGACCCGTTTTATCGTGACAGGGCGCTTTACTATCGCAGACCTGTGGATGAGGGACTGCTGGATACCGCCGCCAAGGCATATATCGGCTCTCACGATTTTACCTCTTTCTGTACTCTTGATAAAAGAGAGATAGGGGACTTTACCCGTACTGTAACGGATTTTTCTGTTTGGCGAGAGGGAGATATGGTGTATTTCTCTGTGTCTGCTGACGGATTTCTTTATAATATGGTTCGCATTATGGTGGGTACCTTGCTTTTAATAAACGAGGGTGGACTTCCTGCAGATGCAATTCCGTCAATTATTAAAGCTAAGAACAGAGCCGTCGCAGGGCCAACAGCACCTGCGTGTGGATTATATCTTGATAAGGTATTCTACGATTTATAATTTACACATAATCTTTGAGTAAATATGAGGGGAGGAAAATTTACTATGCCAATCGGAAAGAAAAAGGCAAATCACTATCGTGTGGATAATAAGAAAAAGGACGACCGACAGGTTTTAAGCTACGAGCAGTTACCTCTGGATGAATACGAAAATCAGGAAGAAGCACCTAAGCTTAACAAAAAGAAACTGATTGTGGCGGCGGCTGTAATTGTTGTATTGTTTTTGGTAGTGCTTGTTTATTTTAATTTCGGTTCTATTACCTCCTGCATAGGAAACAATCTGTCAGGCGAGGATTTCAGCATATCTGTATCGGGAATGTCTGTTGATTCGGGAAACTTCCGTGCTTTTTCTAAGGGACTTTGCTACACAACAGACACAGGCTTTGTATATGTTGATTCACAAGGCGAGAAGGTCTACTCAGAGCAACACGGCTTTGCTCGTCCTATAATGAAGACCTCCTCTGATATGGCTATAGTCTACGACCTGGACTCCACAGGTTTTTCCATTTATTCAACGGTAAATGAGGAGTATAGCTCTGACGCAGAGGACAAGATACTTCTGGCGGACATTTCAGCTGACGGAAGCTATGCCTTGGTTACAGAGTGTAACGGATATAACGCAAAGCTTATCGCGTACTCACCGGAGCATCAGAAGAAGTTTGCGTACTCATTTTCTGATTATTACATAACTTCAATGGCTCTGAGCAGTAATGCTGACTCTGCCGTCGTTACAGGCATCTCTGCTGACGAGGGTGTCAGCGTCAGCGCTGTATACATTCTTGATTTCACCAAGGAAGAGCCTGTTGCAAAGCATATAATAGAGTCCGAGGTTATATTTGACTGTGATTTTCTCTCAAACAAATCTGTCTGCCTGGTAGGCTCCTCGGGAGCATATATAATAAACGGCAGCAAATTCTCTGAGGTTACAAAGAAGTCCTACAGTCAGATGACCCTTACAGCCTATGATATCAACACAGATGTGGGTGTTGTTGCTCTGTCACTTTCCCGTAGCGGTGATGGCAGAAACTGTAGCATAGAATATGTTAATTCCTCGGGCAAAACCGAGAAAACTATAGAGACAGACTGCGCTATAATATCAATAAGCACCTATAAGGACCGAGTCGCAGTGTCTGACACAACTACTGCCTATTTGTATAGATATAACGGAGATTTGCTTAAGTCGTATCAGATAGGCAGCGACTGTAAGCAGATTCGTCTGCATTCTACCACAGGACTTTATTTGTTAGGGCTCAGCGAAATTGCAGGTATCACACT
>CAZRLC010000024.1:0-5693 GCA_964600975.1 uncultured Ruminococcus sp. | reverse complement strand
TCTAAGGAGGCTATATGCTTTACGATATAGTAATTCTGATTATAATTGCAATTTTTATTATTGTAGGTGCTCGTCGTGGTGCTGCAAAGACCCTGCTTTCTGCAGTGGCACTTTTGCTTTCGGTGGTACTTTCTGTGTTTGCGTCAAAGTTTTTGGCAGAACTCATTTTTGACGGATTTATCAGAGGCTATATTGAGGGCATAATCACAACTGTTGTTGAGGGCACAGGCATTGGCGATACAGTAGCCGCAGCGTCGGAAGTTGTATCGGCATTACCCGGAGTGTTTATTTCTGTACTGTCATTTTTCGGTATGGGCATTGAGGCACTTGAGGGCGTTTGTGCCGACGCATTTGCCACAGAGGGTGCCGATGCCACACAAACCATATTAAGCACTATCGAACCTGCTATAACAGGCTTGATTACAGTTATCATAGGTATTATTCTATTTATAATTTTATTCTTTATATCACAAAAAATAGCAAGTGTTATGGCAAAAGCCTTCGAGCTTCCCTTAGTCAGAGTAGCAAACTATCTTGCAGGTGGTATACTCGGAATGCTGCAGGGCGTTCTTGTGGTGACAATTATTATTTTTATATTCAAACTCCTACTGCCGATTTTTTCTAACGAGTGGACATTCCTCAGTCAGGAGTATATGGAAGGTTCGTACATTTTCTCCCTTATTTACAGCGGTAAGCTTCTCAGCACCTTGCAGGAGTTTATTTACGGAATAAGTCAGTTAATTAACGTCAACTAATTTGATTTACAGGAGATGTTTCAAATGGAGTGGAATAAGGAAAAAAAGATTGATTTCAGGTATATCTTTACAGTACCGAATATTTTAAGCTACATCAGAATACTTCTGATTGTGCCTGTTGTGATTTTATTTCTGGACGAGAAATATATTTGGGCGGCTGTATGTATAATAGCATCAGGACTTACTGACTGTGTAGACGGTTTTTTGGCAAGAAAACTTAATCAGATAACCCAGCTCGGCAAGATGCTGGACCCTGTTGCCGATAAACTTACTTTACTTGCAGTAGGTATTTGCCTATCTTTTGCAGAGCCTATGATAATTCCCGTGATAATTATTCTTATCATCAAGGATTTACTTATGCTTGTCGGGGCGTCTATTATGCTCAAAAAAAAGCTTATGCCCTTTGCATCCGAGTGGTACGGTAAGGTAGGTACAATCTGCTTTTATGTATCCGTATCTGCTATAGTAGTATTCGACCTGATTCTCGAAGTTGAGAACTTCAGCGTTATATCGGTGATACTTTTGTCTTTGACCGCAATTGTTATGATTTATTCCCTTATCAGGTACTATATGATATTCAGGTCTATGATGCAAAAAGCAAAGGAAGAAAGTACATCACCCGAGAAGACCGATAAATAAGGCGACAACATCACTTAGAAGGAGTTAATATATGTTATGTTCACGATGCGGTAAGCGAACCGCAGTAGTATTTGTATCCAACAATCAGAATGACAGTAACACCATAGGCTATTGTCTTACCTGTGCCAAGGAACTGGGAATCAAGCCTGTGGATGACCTTATGCGTAAAATGGGAATTACTGACGAGGATTTAGCCGCTATGGAGGACCAGATGGGCTCTATGATGGAGAATATGGCAGAGGGCGGCGATCTGTCCGAGATGCTTCAGGGTATGCAGTCCGAGGCTATGGAGTTAGACAGCGTGGAGGAAGCCGAGTCAGCAGACGGTGACGACTTCACTCCCGGCGGTGCACCTGCATTCCCCTCATTCTTCAATAATTTCTTTGGCGGAGCACCTCAGAAGTCCGGTGAGGCTCCTCAGGGTGACCCCAGAAAAGCCAAGAAGCAGGAGAAAAAGGAAAAGAAAGAGCGAAAGTTCCTGAACCTTTACTGCGAGGATTTAACCCGCAAAGCCCGAGAGGGCAGGATAGACCGAGTTATCGGCAGAGACAAGGAGATAGAGCGTGTAATTCAGATTTTATCCCGCCGTACCAAAAACAATCCCTGTCTTATCGGTGAGCCCGGTGTAGGTAAGACCGCTATTGCTGAAGGCTTGGCACTGAGAATCACCGAGGGTAAGGTTCCCCAGCGTCTCAAGAATAAGGAGATTTACCTTCTTGACCTTACTGCGTTAGTAGCAGGTACACAGTTCAGAGGTCAGTTTGAAAGCCGTATCAAGGGTCTTATCCAAGAGGTCAAGAGCCTTGGTAATATTATTCTGTTTATTGACGAGGTGCACTCCCTTGTAGGTACTGGCGATGCAGAAGGCTCTATGAATGCCGCCAATATTCTCAAGCCCTCTCTCTCTCGAGGTGAGATTCAGGTTATCGGTGCCACTACCTTCAACGAATATAGAAAATATATTGAGAAGGACTCTGCTCTTGAGCGTAGATTCCAGCCTGTCAAGGTAGGGGAGCCTTCTATTGCCGAGGCAGTAGAGGTTCTCGAGGGAATCAAGGAGTATTACGAGAATCACCACAAGGTAGCGGTGGCTCCCGATATAATCCGCAAGGCTGTTATTTTCTCAGAAAGATACATCACAGACCGATTCCTCCCCGATAAGGCTATCGACCTGCTGGACGAAGCATGTGCTTGTGCAGGACTTCGCAACAAAGAGCGTGAGCGATACGATAAGCTTATGGAGGATAAGCATATTCTTGAACTTAAGCGTGAGGCTCTTGCCACCGATGAAAACGTAGACTACGAAGGCATTGCGGCAGTTAAAACCGAGATTGCAAGAGTTGATGAGGACTTGGCAGCAATTCCGGAGGAGGCCCTTTCTACTAATGTTACCGAGGAGGATCTGGCAAAGGTTATTGAGCTTTGGACAGGAATTCCCTCCTCCCATGTAAGAGAGAACGAGCTTCTCAAACTGGCAAATATCGAGGAGCAGATGAAGGAGAAGATTATCGGTCAGGACGAAGCAGTCAAGCTTCTCGCAAGTGCTATCAAGCGTAGCCGTGTTCAGATTTCTCCCAGACGCAGACCTGCTTCCTTTATCTTTGTAGGACCTACAGGTGTAGGTAAGACCGAGCTTGTCAAGGTGCTGTCACAACTTCTCTTTGATACTCCCGAGACTCTTATCCGTCTGGATATGTCCGAGTTTATGGAGAAACACTCAGTCTCCAAGATTATCGGCTCACCTCCCGGATATGTGGGCTACGACGAGGCAGGACAGGTTACCGAAAAGGTACGCCGTCGTCCTTACTCCGTGCTTCTTTTTGACGAAATCGAAAAGGCTCATCCCGATGTGCTCAACATTCTTCTGCAGATTCTGGACGAGGGTAAGCTGACAGATGCCCACGGCAGATTGGTTAATTTTGAGAACACCGTTATTATAATGACCAGTAACGCCGGATCTGATAAGAAGGAAAACGCCCTGGGCTTTGCTAAGAGCGAGGCAGATGCCACCAGAGAAAAGGTTATGAAGGCCCTCTCTGATTTCCTCCGTCCCGAGTTTATTGCTCGAGTTGACGAGATTGTAGTATTCCGTCATCTGGAGCGTCAGGATTTAATCGGTATTTCATCCCTGATGCTGAGTGAGTATATAGATACTCTTAAAGAAAAGGGAATAGCCTTCTCCTTTGACGAGGCTGTGTGTGCAGTTCTTGCAGATAAGGTTAAAGACGGCAAAAGCGGTGCCAGAGATCTGCGCAGTATAATCCGCAAGGAGGTAGAGGAGCTTATTGCCGAGGAGATGATTCTCCGCGGCGAGGGTGGTATCGCAGGTATCCATGTCTATGTGGAGGATACTGCAATTAAGCTTCAGGTTATCTGATAACAATATAAAATAAATAATGCAGAGTGTTTGTTTACACTCTGCATTTTCTTTTATCAGAATATTTTAGTTGTCCACTTGGTACAGTCCCATACCTCATCCACCACATCCATATAGAACTCAGGCTCGTGACAGATAAGCAGGATACTGCCTCTGTATTCTGTAAGTGCCCGTTTCAGCTCTTCCTTAGCATCTGTATCCAGGTGGTTGGTAGGCTCGTCCAGAAGCAAGATATTTGTATCTCTGTTAATAAGCTTACACAGTCGCACCTTTGCCTGTTCGCCGCCGCTGAGTACACGGACCTGACTTTCAATATGCTTTGTAGTAAGTCCGCATTTTGCCAGGGCTGCTCTAACCTCGTGCTGATTAAGAGAGGGGAACTCCTTCCATATTTCCTCAATACAGGTTACTGTGCCGTCACCTGTAAACTCCTGCTCATAGTAGCCAACAAGCAGATTGTCCCCAAGCTCCACAGAGCCCGACACAGGAGGAACCAATCCCAGAATGCTTTTTAGAAGGGTGGTTTTTCCAATACCGTTGGCACCGGTCAGGGCTATCTTCTGACCTCTCTCCAGATTAATGGTAAGAGGCTTGGAAAGTGGCTCGTCGTAGCCGATAACCAAATCCTTTGTCTCAAAAATAAACCTACCCGGAGTGCGTCCCACTCTGAAGTTAAATTCAGGCTTGGGCTTTTCGTGAGCAAGTTCGATAACATCCATCTTGTCCAGAAGCTTCTGTCTGGACATAGCCATATTACGTGTAGAGACCCTTGCTTTGTTCCTTGCTACAAAGTCCTTAAGCTCACTTATTTCCTGTTGCTGACGCTTATATGCTGCCTCCAGCTGGGCTTTCTTCATAGCGTGAACTTCCTCAAAGTGATGATAGTCACCTACATAGCGGTCCAGCTTCTGGTTTTCCATATGATAGATAATGTTAATAACCTCATTGAGGAAGGGAATATCGTGAGATATAAGTATGAAGGCGTTTTCATAGTCAATCAGGTATCTCTTAAGCCAGGCAATATGCTCCTCGTCAAGATAGTTTGTGGGCTCATCAAGCAGAAGAATATCAGGCTTCTCAAGTAGTAGCTTTGCAAGAAGCACCTTCGTCCTCTGACCGCCGCTTAAGTCTGTAACATCCTTGTCAATGCCGATATCTGCAAGTCCCAGTGCTCTTGCCACTTCTTCCACCTTTGCATCAATAACATAGAAGTCGTGCAACGTCAACGTGTCCTGAATGGTACCCAGTTCCTCCAGCATAGATGCCATAGACTCCTCGTCGGCATCTCCCAGCATATCGCAGATTTCGTTCATTCTCTCTTCCAACTCAAAGAGATAGGAAAAAGCCGATTTCAGCACATCCTCAATGGTCATACCCTGAGTCAAAACCGTGTGCTGGTCCAGATATCCAACCCTTACATTCTTTGACCATTCAACAGTACCCTCGTCGGGCATCAGCTTTCCGGTCACAATATTCATAAAGGTGGACTTACCCTCACCGTTAGCGCCGATAAGTCCGATGTGCTCACCTTTTAAGAGTCGGAAGGATACGTCATCAAATATGGCTCTGTCACCAAATCCGTGACTGAGATGTTCAACATTAAGAATACTCATAAAAACTCCTACTAAAAATCAGACTAAGTAGCAGTATATCATAATAACCTGCTTTTGGCAACAATCAAAATGCCAATAATCGCGACGGGCTAATAATGTCCCACAGGGACATTTTCTATACGCCCTTGTCACGCCTCGTACACCTCCGCTACTCCTCAAAAAGTCCTCTCGCTCCCCGAATTTGCCTATACGGATTTTTGATGTATCAAATCCGTATTAATCGGCAAATTAGTTGTCGCTTGGGATTTTTGAGGGCTACGGTGCTCGGCACTTCGTCTTTCGATTCCCATCATCATTCTTCGTTCCAAA
>CAZRLC010000023.1:9305-28090 GCA_964600975.1 uncultured Ruminococcus sp. | reverse complement strand
ACAGGAAGGTGGTTTTTGTGAAACAAAACTCGGAGGAATCTAAAAGGCTTCTCCTCAAGGAGAAGCCTTTTTAGACTCCATTTTATTCCACTCAAAAAGACAAAACGGGTGTAGCTTTCCATACCATTTTGACCGACATATGGGTACAAAAAGGCAGGAGATAGGTTATAATTCTAAAAAGTAAATATAAACTTTGAGCATTTTTTATAAAAAAACAAGATTTTTTTTGAAAAAAGGTTGCATTTTTATTTTTTTTTGTGTAATATGTATATGAATAAGTATTGTTTTTGGTATCATTCCCACAAACGGTTCGGGATTTTGACTACTGATTATAAACAGATGTGGAGGCAAACTTATGTCAAACAGATTGTTTCAGGGTATTATTCATCAGATGAAGGATGCTATCGACAGAGTTATCGGCGTTGTTGATGAGACCTCAGTTGTTATTGCTTGTTCTGAACTTGGCAGAATCGGTGAGGTTAACGAAAACATCAACTCCGAGACACTGAGTGCTACCGTTCCCTTTGTTATCAACGGTTGTACATACAAGTCCTTTGGTAACAGTGCAAGAGCTGAGTACGCTGTTTTTGTGTCGGGTTCTGACGAACTGGCTCAGAAATATGTACAGCTTCTTTCTGTTTCTCTTGCAAGTATCAAGCAGTACTATGATGAAAAGTACGACAGAAGCAACTTTATTAAGAATGTAATTCTTGACAATATTCTTCCCGGCGATATTTATATCAAGGCAAGAGAACTTCATTTCAACAACGAAGTTACCAGAGTGTGTATGCTCATCAAGATTACATCCAAGACAGACATCTCTGCTTATGACATAGTTCAGAATCTCTTCCCCGATAAGAACAAGGACTTTGTTATTAATATCAACGAGACCGATATCGCTCTTGTTAAGGAGCTTAAGTCCGGTATTGAGAGCAAAGACTTGGAGAAGTTGGCAAGTTCTATCGTAGATACCCTGTCCAGCGAGTTCTATACACATTGCTGTATTGGTATCGGTACCGCAGTTACAGGCATCAAGGATCTGGCTCATTCCTTTAAGGAGGCACAGGTGGCTCTTGAGGTAGGTAAGGTGTTCGATACAGAGCGTTCCATTATTAATTACGACAATCTGGGTATTGCCCGTCTTGTATATCAGCTGCCCACCACTCTTTGCGATATGTTCCTTAAGGAAGTATTCAAGCGTGGCTCCATTGATTCTCTGGATCAGGAGACCCTCTTCACTATCCAGAAGTTCTTTGAAAATAACCTGAACGTGTCCGAGACCTCCAGAAAGCTTTTTGTTCACCGTAACACTCTGGTGTACCGTCTTGAGAAGATTAAGAAGCTCACAGGTCTTGACCTGAGAGAGTTTGACGACGCTATTGTGTTTAAGGTAGCCCTTATGGTTAAGAAGTATCTCACCGCAAGTCCCACCAAATACTGATAAAAATTGACATTTTCGCTTTGTACGTGGCTGTATCGGGTCGGGTGCAAAGCGATTTTGGTGTAACGAGGATTTTTCCATTATATGTAAGTCTTAGTAATAAGTGGCAGAATAATCTCTGTCGGGGCTTACCATATGTTTATATAAAGGTTGGTTTAGTATGATTGAATTTCGCAATGTTTCCAAGGTGTATGCCACCGGAACACACGCTCTCAATAAAGCAAGTCTTACTATAGATAAGGGCGAGTTTGTATTTATAGTTGGCTCCTCAGGTGCAGGTAAGAGCACCTTTCTGAAGCTAATAATGAGGGAAGAGGTGCCTACCTCGGGAACCATTATTGTAAATGGTATGCAGCTGGATAAGATGAAGCGTCGTCATGTTCCTATGCTCAGACGTTCCATGGGAATTGTTTTCCAGGACTTCAGACTTATAGACAAGATGACTGTATACGATAATGTTGCCTTTGCTATGCGTGCGATAGGTGCCAGACCCAGAGCAATCAAGAAGAGAGTGCCTTATATTCTTGAACTGGTAGGTCTTGAGAATAAGGCTGACAGATACCCTGCAGAGCTTTCCGGCGGAGAACAGCAGAGAGTAGGCCTTGCCCGTGCTCTTGTTAATAATCCTCAGATGATTATTGCTGACGAGCCTACAGGTAATATAGACCCCGAGATGAGCTACGAGATTATTGAGCTTCTTTCGGAGATTAACAAGCGTGGCACCACTATACTTATAGTTACCCACGAGCTTGATTTGGTACAGAGCTTTAACCGCAGAGTTATCACCATCGAAAAAGGTGTAGTGGTATCTGATACTGTGGATATTCAGGGCTAAGTGGGGACAGGTTATGAAATTCAGTGGATTTGGTTATTTGATAAAAGAAGGTATAAAGAGCATCTGGACCAACAGAATGATGAGTATTGCCTCTATAGGTGTGCTTATTTCCTGTTTGCTTCTTACAGGTGCTGCCGAGCTTCTGTCCGTTAATGTTTCTGCTGCAGTAGACAAAATCGGCGGTACAAACGTTACCCGTGTATTCCTTGATATGGAAATTACCGATTTAGAGGCAGTACATATAGGTGACAGCATCGCTCGTATTTCCAATGTAGAGAAAACTCAGTTTATATCCAAGGATGAGGCTATCAAGGATTATCAGGATACACTCAGAGAGGATATTTTTGCTGAGCTTCAGGGAGAGGGTAACCCTCTGCCTAATGCCATAGATGTAACAATGATAGACTTGGCGTATTATGATACAACCATCAACTCTATTCTGGAGATTGAGGGTGTGGATTCTGCCAGAGATACCAGAGAAATTGCAGAGAAGCTGACAAGCCTTAACAACCTGGTAACCACTCTGAGCCTATGGATAATGGTGGCATTGGTGCTGATTTCTGTGTTTATTATTTCCAACACAATCAGAATGACAATGTACTCCCGTCGATTTGAGATAAGCATTATGAAGTCCGTAGGTGCCACAGATACCTTTGTCCGCATTCCCTTTGTTATTGAGGGTATGATGATAGGACTTATTTCGGGTGTGGTTTCGTCACTTTTACTTATGGTTCTTTACGATGTTATTATGAAGACTGTTCAGAATATAGTTTCCTTCAGCTTTATTCCTTATTCTCAGGTTGGCTTACCTGCTTCTCTTATATTTATTGTTGCAGGTGTGTTTATAGGTGCTTTGGGTAGCCTTGTATCCATAGGACGCTACCTAAGAAAAGAAGGCAACGAGCTTCTGGGTTGGTAACAACTCTGAGGCTACAGACGGACCCCTTTTTATCGAGGTGATATGTATGAAAAATATCTTGTGTGCTTTGCTTTGTGCAATTATGTTTTTTGGTTGTTTTTTTATTGCAGGTGCCGATACTATCAGCGACCTTCAGCAACAACAGGAGGAGCTGGAGCGTGAGGCTCAGGAGTATGAGGCAATTATTGCTGAAAAAGAAAACCAGATCGCCGAGCAGGAAGAGTATGTTAATGCTATAGCCGATAAGGTAGCAAACGTCAATAGTCAGATAGCCGTGAATCGTTCTAAGATTGCGGTTTATGATGAGCAGATTGCTGCAAAGGAGGCAGAGAAGGATGCCCTCAACGCTGAAGCTGAGGAAAATCTGGAGATGCTGAGAAAACGCCTTCGTGCCATTTATATGGCGGGTGATGTTTCTGCACTTGAAATTGTCTTGGGTGCCAGTGATTACTCGGATTTTGTAGATAAGCTTCAGCTGGTGGAGAGCCTGTCTGAGTATGACTCAAGGCTTATTGATGATATAGAATCCCAGCTTGACGGAGTAAATGCCGCTATGAAGGAGCTCAATGCTCAGAAGGCAGAGCTTGAGGCAGAGAAGGTTTCTTTGGACAGTAACCAGGCAGAGCTTAGCTCCCTCCTTGCAGAAAACGAGGTGGCTCTGGCAACTCTTTACGGAGAAAAGTCGAATGCCGAGGAATTAATGCAATCTTATGAGGCAGAGATTGCCGAGATAGACGGTCAGATTGAGGCTTACTACGAAGAACTGAGAAAACAACAGGAACAACAGCAGCAGGAAAATCAAAGCGGTAATTCCTCGGGCTCCGCTACACCTCCTTATTCCGGTAACTACGTGTGGCCTGTCCCCGGATTTTACTCTTTGAGCTCTGTGTTCTACGAGGAGCGTACGGGCTACTATCACGGCGGTATTGATATCACAGGTTCAGGATTTATGGGCACTACTATTGTTGCATCTGCTTCGGGCACAGTTGTACAGGCTAACAACAGCTGTACTCACAACTGGGGTAAATACGGCAGCTGTGGTTGTGGCGGCGGCTTTGGTAACTACGTTTGGATTGACCACGGTAATGGCAAGTGTACCATTTATGCTCATCTTTCTTATCATACTGTATATGAGGGACAGTATGTTACCGCTGGTGAGATTATCGGATACGGCGGTTCTACAGGCTACTCTACAGGAGCCCATCTGCATTTTGAAACCCGTTACAATGGTGTCAAATATGACCCGATGACAGAGCTAAGCTGATGAAATTTTGATTTATTCAGAGTGAGGTTTTTTCTATGATGAAAAAGAAAGTTTCACTTCCCATTGTTATTACGGCGTTACTGCTTAGTGCGGCGATTGCTTTTTCGGTGGCTTATGTTATTGCCACAAGCTCTATGAACGCAAAGCTTCGTGACACAGCCCAGAAACAGGCACTCTTTACAACTCTTTCCAAGGTGGACGAGTATGTAAGAGAGAAATATCAGGGCGAGATTGACGAAGAAAAACTCAGCAAAGAGCTGTGCCGTGCATATGCAGAGGTCTTTGACGGCAAGGTGCTGTACCTGACTTCTGAGGAGTACAAGGAAAGTGTGTATTTCTCCGTGCCTGATTATACGGTATTGGTACTTGCAGACGGCTCGGCAGTAGTTGTGCTGAACGATTCGGTGTATGAGGATGCAACGGATGTATCTTCTGCCCAAGATACCACAAACTGAATTTAATAAATAATAACAAAACCTTCCGCATATACTCTATAAGGTTATGAGGGAGGTTTTTTCTATGCTTCAGGTGTTGACAATTGAAACCCCTGAGGAACAGACTGCTTTGAGCAGGATGCTGTCTCCTATACATATGAACAGTCTGAAAGTGATTGAGTATAAGAAAAAGGGTATAACGGTTCGAAATATTCGCTACATAAATCGTAACGGCAGGATTAACTGGAAAAGGATAAAACGACACACCCGAAACGGACAGGGTCCTGTTTTGTATAGCAGTAAGGAGACAATCCCCGACGGTTTTGGATTTGATATTTTTGAGCCTGAGAATTTCAGAATGAGATTGTGTATAAATATGTGTATAGAGGTGCTGAACCTTATAGGCGATATACCGAAGACGCTTAAAATTGGATTATATGACCCCTTGGGAGAACATGCGGATTTGGCAGAGTATCTGCTTAATTTTACGGATAATATATGGGTCGTGACAGATAACACCCTGCTTTATAGTGAGCAGTCGCGACGGATTCTGTGGGAAACAGGTGCGGTGCTGAGAGTCTGCAGAAGTATATCTGCCTTGTCCTGTTGCGGATTAATAATATCCCTGTGCAAAATACCTCGGCGTTTTACTCCTATGAATAATGCGGTAATATTGACAAGCGGTGTGTGTACAGAGGATTTTCCCTGCAGAATATACAACAGATACTATTTTTGCCTTCCTGAGGAGTTTGAGGGAGTGTGTCCTGCGGGACTTGATACGGAATGCTTTGCAGGTGCATTATATTCTTTGTTGGGTTACCACGGCTTGGGCTCCTTGGTTCCGTATATGGCAACAGGCTCTGCAGATGCACAGACCTGTGCCTCGTTGAGCAGTTATTTTTGTGAATGTTTCGGTACTTGACATTGGTAAAAAATAAACATATAATAGTATCTATGTAAATAGAATCTGAAAGGATGGTCTATACTATGGCTAAATCCGTTATGCTGACAGCAGAGGGCTATAAACAGCTTGAGGAAGAGCTGGATTTACTTAAAGGCGAAAAACGAAAAGAAATTGCAGAGAAAATCAAGGTTGCACGTTCTTACGGTGACCTTTCTGAAAACAGCGAATATGACGACGCTAAAAACGAACAGGCTATCCTCGAGGCAAGAATTGCTACTATTGAGGCTACCCTGAAGGTTGCAGTTATTATTGATGAAGAAGATATTTCTATTGAGACTGTTCACGTAGGCTCCTATGTAAGAGCTGAGAACATCACAGCAGGTAGAGAAGTAAACTACAAGATTACAGGCTCTAACGAAGCTAATCCCAAGGAAGGCAAGATTTCTGACGAGTCTCCTGTTGGTATGGGACTTCTGGGTCATAAGGTTGGCGATGTGGTTGAGATTGAGACCCCTGCAGGTGTTATGGGCTTCAAGATTCTGGAAATCTACAAGTAATAAGCAACTACGGGCGGCTCAAGGGTCGCCCTTTAGCATTTTTATGATAACTAACACTTGGAAAGGAATATATATATGAGTGAAGTAAACTCAGGTGCAAAGGCACCAAAGGAAGGCTTAAATGTTAGTGAGCAGCAGCAGATAAGAATGGACAAGCTCTCTGCTCTTCAGGCAGCAGGTAACGACCCCTTTATGGTAAATACCTCTGACCGTGATATTTATGCAAAAGATATTGCGGAGCAGTTTGATACCCTTGAGGGCAAGACTGTCTGTGTTGCAGGTCGTATCAAGTCTAAGCGTGGCAAGGGTAAGGTTACCTTTATGGATTTGTGGGATGTTTCCGGCAAGATTCAGATTTTCGCAAAATTTGACGACTTAGGCGAAGAGGTATACGCAGGGCTCAAAAAATGGGACATCGGTGATGTTGTTGAGGTTAAGGGCTTTGTGTTCAAGACACAGATGGGCGAGGTAAGTATCCACGCTACAGGTGTGACACTTCTGGCTAAATCCCTCATTCCTCTGCCCGAGAAGTTCCACGGACTTAAGGACCCCGATCTTCGCTATCGTCAGAGATATGTTGATATGATTATGAACCCTGAGGTTGTGGAGACCTTTAAGAAGCGAACAAGAATCGTTTCTGAAATCAGAAAGTATCTGGATTCTCTCAACTATTTTGAGGTGGAGACTCCTGTACTGTCCACAATCGCAGGTGGTGCCAACGCCCGTCCCTTTATTACTCACCACAACACTCTGAATTTGGATATGTATCTTCGTATTGCTACAGAGCTGTATCTGAAGCGACTTATCGTAGGCGGTATGGAGAGGGTTTACGAGATTGGCAGACTCTTCCGTAACGAGGGTATGGATGTTAAGCACAACCCCGAGTTTACCACTATTGAGATTTACGAGGCATATACCGATTTGCGTGGTATGATGGAACGTACCGAGCAGATTGTAAACCGTTGTGCAGTTGCTGCCAACGGCACAGATAAGGTAGTATATCAGGGTGAGGAGATAAGCCTCAAGGTTCCCTTTGCAAGAATGACAATGATTGACGCCGTTAAGCAGTTTGCAGACGTTGACTTCTCTGAGTTTATGGGCGACACCGAAAAGGCTAAGGAAGTAGCTAAAAAACTGGGTCTTGAGGTTAAGCCAACCGATACCTGGGGTAATATCCTCAACACTGCCTTCGAGGAGTTTGTTGAGGAGAATCTGGTACAGCCCACCTTTATTACCGACTATCCCGTAGAGGTTTCACCTCTTACAAAACGTCTTGAGAGCAATCCTCTCCTTGTTGACCGCTTTGAGCTTTTTGTTACAAGAAGAGAACTTGCTAACGCGTACACAGAACTTAACGACCCCATTGACCAGCGTTCACGCTTTGAGCATCAGATGATGCTCCGTGCTGCAGGTGATGACGAGGCTAACGAGCTGGACGAGGACTTCCTCACAGCACTTTCCTATGGTATGCCTCCCACAGGCGGTATGGGTATGGGTATCGACAGACTGGTAATGTTGCTGACAGACTCCGCATCTATCCGTGACGTTATCATCTTCCCCACAATGAAGCCTATTGATAACCAGAGAAAGCCCAAGGCTTTTGACACAGCATCTGAGGTTCAGGAGGTTATCGATTTCTCCAAGGTGGAAATAGAGCCTTTGTTTGAGGAGTTTGTGGACTTTGAGACCTTCTCAAAATCAGACTTCCGTGCAGTTAAGGTCCTCACTTGTGAGGCAGTACCCAAGTCCAAGAAGCTCCTGAAGTTTACTCTGGACGACGGCACAGGCACAGAGCGTACAATTCTCAGCGGCATTCACGCTTACTATGAGCCCGAGGAGCTTGTTGGCAAGACTCTGGTGGCTATTACCAATCTGCCCCCCAGAGCTATGATGGGTATTGAGTCCAATGGTATGCTTCTGTCTGCGGTACACAGCGAGGAAGGCGAGGAAAAGCTTAACCTCCTTATGGTATCAAACCGTATTCCTGCAGGTGCAAAGCTTTATTAATAACAAGATTAATATTTGAAGGACAGACTATAGCTTAGTCTGTCCTTTTTATATTGATAAAAAGATGCCGATTAATTGACATATCTTCTGATATATGATATTATTTACTAGATTGTTCGAGTTTGATGGTATATGATAATTCTTATGGATGAAGGAGGTTTTGGCTATATGAAAAATAAGCATAAGATTCTCATAAGACTGTCTGTTTTTATGATGATATTTATTATGATTTTTACGATGATCAATGCCTTCTTCCAACCCATATGGCTGGACTGGAATAACTATTACACCACTCATGGATTCTACAAGCAACCGAAGAACACAATCGAAACCATTGTGCTTGGTCCCAGTACCTTGATTACAGGTATCACTCCTATGGAGATGTACGAGGAGTACGGTATTTGTGCCTATAATCTGGCAACGGAACAGCAACCGCTACTTGCTTCTTATTATTGGCTTAAGGAGGCAGAGCGTCTCCATGGCGATACTCTGAAAACAGTTATTTTAGAGGTTTCAGCACTTCGAAGCAGTACCAGTGATACCCTCTATCACAAGTCGCTGGATACAATGAGGCTGTCTGTAAACAAATTCCAGGCGGTTTACGATTACTGCGAGGAGGACTTAGCCGATACACTCAGCTACCTTTTCCCTGTAGTGGCATATCACAACAGGTGGACCGAGCTTGAGGCGGTGGATTTCAACAAAAACAGCATCGACCCCAACAGCGGTACCCGAGGTTACGGATTTGAAACAGAGACCTATTCCGGCAGAGTAGCGTACAAGAATGTAAAAATTAAGGATATAGTATGTGACGATAATGTTGGCTTAACCAAGTTCCGTGACGACTCGTTGGAATATGCTGAGAAAATCATAGACTATTGTAATGAGCAGGGACTTGAGCTTATTTTAGTCAAGACTCCCACTAACAACTGGAGCGATACTCTCCATATAAGTGCTCAGAGTTTTGCTGACAATCACAATATAACCTTCCTTGATTTTAACTACTCACCCCTGTACGAGGAGCTTGGGTATATCCACGCCTTTGACAGCAAGGACGGCAACCATATGAACTACTACGGTGCCACTAAGCTAACAAAGTGGATGGGCAGCTACCTTGTGAAAAACTGTGATGCCACAGATATCCGCGGACAAGCCGGATACAGCTTTATGGAGGACGAACTCGTTGAATATAATAACAGAGTTAAGGCTTCTATTGAGCTTAAGTCTGCAATCAGTCTTTCTGATTATATAGAAATAGCCTCTAAGGGAGAAAACACGATTTTAATTACCGTAATGGATGAGGCGGCTAACAATTTCACTCAGGAGCAGAGGAGTAAGGTATTGTCTGCAGGACTCCCCAAACTATCTATGATTGAGTATAGAGACTCTTATGTAGCAGTTATAGAAAACGGCAAAACGGTTTACGAGGCAGTAAAAAGTGCCGAGGATAAAGACGACTCTTCTCTGACTTATTCCGCAAAAACTCTCGACGGCAAGATTTATAATCTTACAAGCGGCGGTTACAATCACGGCAAAACCTCCTCCTGTCTTATTGACGGCACAGAGTATTCCGATAGTACCCGAGGAATAAACATTGTTGTATATAACAATGTAATAGAGGATGTAATAGATTCCGTTGTGTTCGACACCTTCTCTTCTTGTTACAGAAGCACCTATGATATTACCGAGGCATCTCTTTCTATTTGGGAAATTATGTACGGGGAATTTGAATCTACCAGTTATGAAGGAAGAATGCAGGAATACCATAAGAAGGTATTAGAACTTCGTGATTCTCAGCTGAACTAATCAGCCTCTAATTAACCCAATAATATAGTTTATATAAAAAAGGAGTAATTTATCATGGACAAAATTTTAGAAATTCTGACTTCAATCAGACCTGATGTTGACTTCGAGAAAGAGGAAAAGCTTATTGATGACGGCATCCTCGATAGCTTCGATATCGTATCTGTTGTCGGTGAGCTTTGTGACGCTTATGATGTTACAATCACAGTTGACGATATGGAGCCCGAAAACTTCAACAGCGCTAATGCAATGCTTCAGCTTGTTGAGCGTCTGATGGACGAAATCTAAAAGACAGAGCAGAGGGTGGTAGGCTCTGACAAACTGCCGCTCTCTGCCTACAAAACCTTTGTTCAGATAAGGAACGGAAAAGAGAGAAAGCTATGGCTCTTAATTCTTTAACTTTTCTGTGGTTTTTGGCATTAGTACTGATATTCTATTATGCATTACCCAAGAAATGTCAATGGGCGGTACTTCTTGTTTCAAGCTACGGATTTTATATAGCCGGTGGCGGGTGGAACGTTCTCTATGTAATAGGAACAACCGTATTTACCTATTGTGCAGGACTTCTGATGCAGATTGTACGCAACAATTTTCAGAAGGAACTGACAAATCTCGGCAAAGACGTTACAAAAGAAGATAAGCGTGAGATGAAGAAGGCGGTATCGGCAAAGATACACACCATACAGGTGCTGACCGTACTTGTGAATTTGGGTGTACTTGCTTATATGAAGTACCTCAACTTCTTTATCGGCAACCTTAACGATATATTTGCATTGTTCAATTGGGATGCGTCTATCCCTCTTGTCAATGTAATAGTTCCCTTGGGACTGTCTTATTACACCTTTAACTCCATAGGATATCTGGTGGATGTTGGCAGAGGTAAGCTTGATGCAGAAAAGCATCTGGGCAAGTTTGCACTCTTTGTGTCTTTCTTCCCCTCAATTGTGCAGGGACCTCTGTTTCGATACGGAGATGTGGGCAAACAGCTCAGCACCCCTCACGATTTTGAGTACAAGAATCTGAAGTACGGTGCACAGTTGATACTCTGGGGCTTCTTTAAGAAAATGGTTATTGCAGACAGAATGGCAATAATCGCAGGAAATATCTTTAGCCCTGATTTTACCGCTTATAACGGCGGACACATTTTCTTTGGTGTGTTGGCTTATTCTTTCCAGATATATTGTGACTTCTCGGGCGGTGTTGACATTACCCGAGGTGCGGCACAGATGATGGGCATTGACCTGCCGCTTAACTTTGAGCGACCTTTCTTCGCCACCTCTATGGCGAATTTCTGGCAGCGTTGGCATATGTCTCTGGGAGCCTGGATGAGAGAGTATGTATTCTATCCTGTAATGCTCTCAAAACCTGTTACTGCACTTAGTAAGAACTTCCGTAAGAAATACGGTCCCTATATGGCAAAGTTGGTGCCTTCAGTGGCGGCGCCTATGGTGGTGTTCTTCCTTATCGGTATATGGCACGGACTCACCTGGCAGTATATTATCAACGGACTTTACAATGCTATACTTATTTCTGCCAGTGTTGCTCTGGCACCCGTGTTCAAGTGGATGACAGAAAAACTCAAGGTAAATACAGAATCCTTCGGCTTCCGTGTGTTTCAGATATTGAGAACTTTTCTGCTTCTGTGTATTTCCCGTATTATAGTCAAGGCTCCCTCTCTGGGTGAAGCTTGGAAGATGATTTGGGCAATGTTTACAGACTTTGATTTTGGATTTATTACAGGCGTCACAGGTGAGCTTTATACCTATGGTGTCAGCGAGAAAGAAATGAGACTGCTCTTCATATGTATACTTGTACTTCTTGTAATTGGTATACTTCAGGAAAGCGGTATCAAAATCAGGGAATCACTTTCTAAACAGAATGTAGTTTTCCGCTATTCGTTAATATTAATTTTACTGTTTACCGTTATTATCTTTGGTGTTTATGGTCCGGGATATGACGCAAGTAGTTTTATTTACGGTGCTTTTTAAGGAGGACTGAAAATGATGAAATCTATAGCTCTTAAAATTCAGCAGGTTGCAAAGGAAGCTCCTGACAGACAGGCTGTTATTATAGCCACAGGCGAAAAATGCGATTACAAAACTCTGGCAGAAAACAACCGCAAGGTTGCACTGTTTCTGCAGAATAAGGGCATTAAGCCCGGAGACCGCGTTATAGTTGAGGCAGACCACATTATGGATTACGTGTATCTGTGGTATGGCATTCAGCTTTACGGTGCTGTTTTTGTTCCTTTGGAGAAAAATACTCCCAGTCAGAGAATGGTAGAAATCTCTGAGGAGCTTCAGGCTGCACTTATTGTTACTCTGGAAAAGCACGATGACCTGCCCGAGGCTTGGGTTATCTCTGAAATTATGCCAGAGGCACTGGCTCTTGAGGATAGTTTTATTCCCACAGAGCCCGAGGATAATGCTTTGGCAGAGATTCTTTTTACCACAGGTACCACAGGTAAGTCCAAGGGTGTTATGGTATCCTTTGGGAACCAGGTTAATATTGCTCTGGCCGGTATTGAGACCACCAATATTAAGTCGGATAACGTGTGGCTTATCCCCACACCTATGAACCATGCCGCAGGACTGAGAAAGGTGCATATTGCTATGGCAGTAGGCAGTACTTCTTGTCTTATGGAAGGATTCAGAAACTTTAAGCAGTACTTCCAGGTTATTGATGACTATAATGTGACATCTCTGTATCTGCCTCCCTCAGCAATTCATATGATGCTGACTGTTGCCTCTAAGAACTTTGAGGCTCTCAATGACAGAATCAGATTTATCTATTCCAGCTCTACTGCATATCCCGAGCCCGACAAAGAGAAGATGCGTAATCTGATGCCCGATGTATATATGTATAACTGCTTTGGTTGTTCAGAGGTAGGCGTTGCTTGTACCGATGAGTTCTGTGTATCAGGCGGCTCAAAGTACAAGGGAAGTGTGGGCTTCCCCAACTCATACAGCGAGATTGTTATCCTTGACGAGGACGGCAACGAGATGAAGAACGCCACTGCTGATAATCCCGGTCTTGTAGCAATCCGCAGTAAGTCCGTTATGCAGGGTTACTGGAACGAACCCGAGCAGACTGCCAAGGCTATCAAAAACGGTATGCTTGTTATGAGTGACCTGGCATATTTTGCCGAGAATGGCGAACTTCTCCTTGTTGGCAGAAGCAACGATACCATCAATCTGGGTGGCTTCAAGGTTGCTCCTGTTGAGGTTGAAGAGATAGTTATGAGGGTTGATTGTGTTGATGAGTGTCTGCTCATCCCTGTAGTAAAGTCTACAGGCACAATGCTTAGACTTCTTGTTGTGCTCAAGGAGGGCGCAGAGCTTAACGAAGAGGCAATCCGTGAGATTATCGCAAAGAATCTGGAGCCCTACAAGATGCCCAAGCAGATTGTTGTTATAGACGAAATCATCCGTACCTTCAACGGCAAGATTGACCGTAAGCAGATGATTTCCAAGTTCGCATAATTAAAAAGTGAAAATATAACCGCCGCAGAGCATTTTTGGCTTTGCGGCGGTTTTGCAATATGAATAATCAATTTTCCAGCATAATACGTATAATTTCTCTGTCGGTTTCTGCCATGCCGTTACGGGCAAGGTAGCTTATGTTGCGGATAGTGTTCTCAACGCCCTTTGCCACAAGTCCGTCACCACCATAGAACTGGTTGCCACGCTGGTACATTCGAAGTCCCAAGAGACCGGCGTCAACAGCAGAGGCAATCTTGGCGGCACAACTTGCTTTTGCTCCGTCACAGATTATGCCTGAATCCATTGCCAAGGCATTTACCACGGTGTGGGCGATAGTGTCGTATCTGCCACCCTGTAGATAGGCAATACCTGCGGCGGCACCACAGGCGGCACTGACAACTCCGCAGTAAGCAGACAGTCTGCCGATTCCTGACTTCAGGTGAATGGTGACCAGGTTGGATACACACAGAGCACGAAGGAGAGTTTCTTTGTCGGTGTTCATATGCTGAGCGTATACGATAACGGGGACACTGGCGGTAAGACCCTGATTGCCGGAGCCAGAGTTTATGATAACAGGCATTTCACAGCCGTTCATTCTGGCATCGCTTCCTGCGGCGGCATAGGCACGTATTTTCTGATAAATATCAGAGTCCTCTTCTGGCAGGAGTGTACTGCCGATGTTGGCACCGTAGTTGCCTTTAAGACCCTCCTCGGCAATAGCCATATTGTATTCAATCTGTCTCTCCAGAGTAGCCTCAACCTGTTTGAGGTCTATGCTGTCAGCAAATTCTACTATTTCCTCTATATTCAGAACCGAGCGGTCTGTAAGACCGTTCTTGGGGGTATCAATCTCTTTTTCAAAAAGAACCTTATCACAGAGTTTAATACATACCGTATTTGTGTGGTGCTCTGCAAGGCGAACAAAGGAGCTTCTGTCACCTTTATACAGGGTAATCATAATATCAAAAATATGGGGAGTGTCAGCAAACTGCACCTCTACAGGCACATCAGAGAGAAATTCCCTTGTGGCTTCTATTTCCTCGGGAGTAATAGAGGACAGTACCTCCAGCTCTTTTTTATCATCACCTGCAACAATTCCGATAGCGGCGGCGGCAGGAATGCCTCTGAGCCCTCCTGTGTTAGGAACCACAACACTCTTTACATTCTTAAGGATGTTTCCGCTGACCTGTATTTTAACTCGGTCGGGAAGTTCACCCAGCACAGCTCTTGCCTTAGCGGCGGCATATGCAATGGCAATAGGCTCGGTACAGCCCATTGCAGGTACAAGCTCCTCTTTGAGAATGTTAATGTATTCGGTATTATGTACAGTTGCCATAGATAGCTCTCCCTGTATTATTAATCGATGTTAGACTGGAATTATTATACCATATATAAAGAAAATGTCAAAGACTGTAAGATAATATGGATAATGGGTGTATTCCTTGACACAAAGCCTGTGTGAGAGGTATAATCTTGAGAAAGAACAATGGAAGTGATAGTATGAAAATATACAGTAGCATAACAGAGCTTGTGGGCAATACTCCCTTGGTGAAGCTTTCGAAGTTTACAGAGGATAAGGATATGAGAGCAGAGATACTTGCAAAGCTTGAGTATTTTAACCCTGCAGGAAGTGTTAAGGACAGAGCCGCTAAGTATATGATTGAGGAGGCAGAGAGCAAGGGACTTTTCAAGGAAGGCTCGGTAATAATAGAGCCCACCTCCGGCAATACAGGTATCGGTTTGGCTGCTGTGGGAGTTTCCAAGGGCTACAGAGTTATTCTTACCATGCCTGATACTATGAGCATAGAGAGAAGGAATCTGCTGAGTGCCTTCGGTGCAGAGATTATTCTGACAGAAGGTGCCAAGGGTATGCAGGGTGCTGTCGATAAAGCACAGGAACTTTTGCAGGATTTTGAGTGTGGCTTTATGCCTTCTCAGTTTACAAACGAGGCTAACACAAAAGCACACTTTGAGACCACAGGCCCCGAAATCTGGCAGGATACTCAGGGTAAGGCAGATATCTTTGTAGCAGGAGTTGGCACAGGCGGTACCATCACAGGTGTGGGGCAGTATCTTAAGTCGAAAAATCCCAATATAAAGATTGTTGCCGTAGAGCCGAAAAAGTCGGCGTTACTTTCAGGCGGACAGGCGTCACCTCACGGTATACAGGGTATAGGTGCCAACTTTATTCCTCAGATTCTCTGCAGAGAAGTAATTGACGAGGTTATAGCGGTATCAGATGAGGATGCCTTTGCTACGGCTAAGGAACTGGCAAGACGTGAGGGATATCTTGTTGGTATATCCTCAGGTGCAGCACTTTGGGCTGCAGTGACTCTTGCCGAGCAAGAGGAAAACCTTGGCAAGACAATTGTGGTACTTCTTCCTGATACGGGAGAGAGGTATTTATCCACAGGAGTTTTTGATTGAAAGCTCTGATGATAGGCAATACATAATAATAAGGAAAAAAAGCGGAGTTTTGTTTCTATATGGGAGCAGAACTCCTTTTTGTTGGTATCATAGGGCAATAAGTTTTAACCTGAATTTGAAATATTGTGCAAAATGCACAACAGACAAGTTGCTTAACTAAGCAAAAAGTCAAAAATAAGGAACTATGGCAATTTTATGTTGTGTTATGAAAACCCCTTTGATATAATTATTTATAGTTACTTTTAGTGTTGGGTTATTGTAATATTTACTTCTCGCTTTGAGTACTTATATATCCGTTGCCACTGGTTGGCACGAAAGGAGACGACATATTAATGAAACAGTACACAGCAGACAAAGTTTATAACATTGCGCTTACCGGTCATAGCGGTGCAGGTAAGACGACTCTTACAGAGGCAATGCTGTTTATGACCGGAGTTATTGACCGTATGGGCAAGACTACTGACGGTAATACTGTTACAGACTTTGACCCTGAAGAAATTAAGAGAAAGGTTTCCGTAGCACTTGCAGTTGCTCCCGTAGAATGGAAGGATTCTAAGATTAATATTCTGGATGCTCCCGGTCTTTATGACTATATGGCAGGTTGTGTTGAGTCTATCCGTGCAGCAGACTCTGTTGCTATTGTAGTATCTGCCAAGGGCGGTATCAACGTAGGTACAGAGAGAGGCTTTAAGTTTGCCAAGAGAGGCCGCCGTCCCAGATTCTTTGTTGTCAACGGAATGTGTGACCCTAATGTAGATTACTATGCTCTTATTGACGAGCTTAAGGAAAGATACGGATACAACGTATGTCCTGTTTTCGTTCCTGTTGTGGAGAACGGTCAGGCTTCTGCTTATATTGACCTTGCAAATCAGAAGGCATATACATACTCAGGCTCTAAGGCTACCGAGATTCCTATGCCAACATTTGATAAGCTTTCTGAGTACACCGACGCTATCAAGGAAGCTGTTGCAGAGACCTCTGAGGAGCTTATGGAGAAGTTCTTTGGCGGTGAGGATTTCACAGCAGAAGAAATGACAGAGGGTATTAAGAACGCAGTTCTCTCCGGTGATATCGCACCTGTTTTCTGTGTTGAGGCTCTCACTCAGGCCGGTATGGATGTACTGCTTGACGCTATTGTTAAGTATACTCCTTCCGCATCTGTAATCGGTAAGGAAATCGCCAAGAACGAAGACGGCGAGGATGTTGAAATCCTTGTTGACGAAAAAGCCGAAGCAGTTGCAACTATCTTCAAGACCGTTGCTGACCCCTTCGTTGGTAAGCTTTCTTACTTCAAGGTTATTGCCGGTAAGATTTCTCCCGAAACACCTCTTGTTAATGCTCGTACAGGTGAGTCCGAGAGAATCTCCAAGGTATTCCTTGTTCGCGGTAAAAAGCAGATTGATGTTCCCTATGTTGGCGCAGGTGATATCGGTGCTATTCCCAAGCTCTCCTCTGCCGCTACAGGTGACACACTTTGCTCTCCCAAGAGAGTTGTAACTCTCGCAGGTCCCCAGTACAACAAGCCCTCCTTCTCTATGGCTATCTTCCCCAAGAAGCGTGGCGAAGAGGATAAGGTTGCTCAGGGTATCGCAAGAATCATTGAGGAAGATCCCTCTCTGGGCTTTAAGTCCGATGCAGAGACCAAGGAAATGGTTATCTCCGGTAAGGGTGACCAGCATCTTGATATAGTAGTTTGTAAGCTTAAGACTAAGTTCAACGTTGAGGTTATTCTCCAGAAGCCAAAGGTTGCTTATCGTGAGGCTATCCGTAAGAAGGTACAGGTTCAGGGTAGACATAAGAAACAGTCCGGCGGCAGCGGTCAGTTCGGTGACGTATGGATTGAGTTTGAGCCCTGTGATTGTGCAGACCTTGAGTTTGCAGAGAGAGTTGTTGGCGGCTCTGTTCCCAAGAACTTCTTCCCCGCAGTTGAAAAGGGTCTCCGTGAAGCTATCCAGAAGGGTCCCCTGGCAGGTTATCCTGTTGTAGGACTTAAGGCTACTCTGTATGATGGTTCTTACCATCCCGTTGACTCCAACGAAATGGCATTCAAGATGGCTGCCAAGGTAGCCTACAAGAATGGTATGGCTCTGGCTAACCCCACACTTCTTGAGCCTGTAGGTTCACTTCAGTGTACAGTTCCCGATGCTAACATGGGTGACATTATGGGTGAGGTTAACAAGCGTCGTGGCCGTATTCTTGGTATGAATCCCGGCGAGGACAATCAGCAGGTTATTGAGGCTGAGGTTCCTATGGCAGAGATGCACGACTTCTCTACATATATCCGTCAGGTTACTCAGGGTAGAGGTCGCTTTAGCTTTGACTTTGTTCGCTATGAGGATGCTCCCGGTAACGTTGCACAGAAGGTTATTGAGGCTGCAAAGGCTGAGGCTGAAAACGAATAATTTTTATAAATCTTATAATAAAAGCCTGTCTGTATTATTTACAGACAGGTTTTTTGCAGTAAAAAAGGAGACGACTGCTGTCGCCTCCTTTTAATATTCGGTATACTATTTAATTCAAACCTGCCAGGAACTTCTGTATTGCAGTAACATCCTTAACATTAACAATATAGTCTCCGTTAAATTCTGCAAGGAAGTATTGATAAGGAGTGAGCTCCTCCAGTCCTGCAAGAGTTTTCTGGATTAAAGTTGCGTCTTTGATGTTTACTACGCCATCCATATTTACATCGCCGAAGAGAAGCTCGTTGCCCTC
>CAZRLC010000023.1:0-9205 GCA_964600975.1 uncultured Ruminococcus sp. | reverse complement strand
TTGTGCTCTCAGACTCTGAGGGGCTTGTAGCCTCTGTAGAGGATGTGTCCTCGGGAGTCTCTGCTACGGCAAAGCTTATTCCGTTTTTATCGGCATATTCTGCTGCTGCAGAACCCTCTGTACCGTTTATAATGTAATTGTCCACGGTTTCGTAGTTGAAGGTTGAATCATTGTAAACGTATCCGAAGGCATAGTCGCCGATTTCTGTAACAGAGGCAGGGATTGTAACCTCTTTAAGACCGGTGCTTTCAAAGGCACTTTCGCCAATAGTCTCAATACCTTCAGACAATGTTAAGCTTTCAAGTGCATAGCAATCACGGAAGGCGGTGAAGCCGATAGACTTTACCGTAGAGGGGATAGTAACCTCTTTCAGACTATAGCACTGGAAGAATGCAAATTGGTCAATAAGTTCTGTGCCCTCGGGGATAATAACTTCTGTTAAATCGGTGTAAGCAAAGGCATACTCGCCGATAGTTTTGAGAGAGGCGGGGAGACTTACGTCGGTAAGCTTCCAACAACTTGTAAAAGCAGTTGAGTCGATGCTTTCCACACCTTCGGGAATTGTAATCTCAGTAAGTCTTGAACATTCAAAGAAACAATTGCTGCTGATTGTTTTAATGGAGGAGGAAAGCTTTATCGAGGTAAGATAAATACATTGATAGAATGCCTGTGTGCCCATAGACTCTACGGAGTCTGCCATGGTAACGGTTTTAATGTGTGAACCTGCAAAGGCTTTGTTGCCGATAGAGGTAATTGTATCGGGAATAGTGATGTTTTCGATATTATTGTTCTGATAAAATGCCTGTGTGCCGATAGAAACCACCTTGAGTCCTTCGATGCTCTCAGGCACGGAGATGCTCCCGCCCTCACCGGTGTAGCCTGTTATCTCAGCGGTTGCAGTGCTGAGAGCCTTGTACAGAAAGTCCCCGTCTGCGGCGTATACGCTACAGGTAGAAGCTACACAGCAACACATCAAAAGCATAAATGCCATTACAAGTGAAATAGCTTTTTTCATAAAAATCATCCCTTCGGAATATGTATACATTCAGTATAATATACCTTGAGATTTTAGTCAATGAATTACACATATTTTTTAGAATTGCCTCGGATTTGTACTTATTTGTTAAGAATTAATTAAGTTACAAACATTTTGGTTGATATTTACAGGTTTTTTATATATACTGATTATATAGAATTTTCGGAGGGTGAATATACAGAAAGGCGGTAAACTGTGACTACTGAAAGAAAAAGGAAATTTATAATCGACCTGATATTTGTTGCTATCATTTTATTGGCAGCATATTTCATTATTGAGTATATGTCGGTATGGGTGTTGCCCTTTATTATCGGACTGCTGGTTGCCATAATGCTCCAACGCCCTGTCAACTATCTGACGGAGCGTACCAGATTGAGCCGAGGTTTTTGGTCGGTGTTGCTGGTGTTGGTGGTGCTCATAGCAATCTTTGCTCTTATAGGCGGAGTTTGCTGGGGAGTATATTCCGAGGCGCCGGGCTTTGCAAAATGGATTGCAGGTCTTGCACCGGATATCAAGAATACCCTTCAAGAGGTATCAACCTGGCTGACAGCTATCACCGACAGACTCCCCGATACTTTGGGAGATGCGGTACAGAATGCCCCTTCTACAATAGTTGATACTGTTGTAAACGGTGTAACATCTTTGGTTACTACAGTTGCCACAAAGGTGGTTAAGGGTGGTCCCTCGTTGCTTATTGCTACAATCTTTTCTGTTGTAGCATCCTGCTATATTACCAAGGACTACAGAAAATTTGTGAACTTTATGCTCTGTCAGCTTGATGATAAGAAAAAAGAAGTGGTAGTTAAAGCAAAACAGATTTTTGTCACCAGTATTCTTAAGATGCTTCGTGGTTATATAATCATTATGTTTATAACCTTTATTGAGCTCTTTATAGGCTTGAGCATCCTTAAGGTTGACTATGCAGCCATAGTGGCGGCACTTATTGCAATACTGGATATCCTGCCTGTGCTTGGTACAGGTACGGTGCTGATTCCCTGGTGTGTAATCAGTCTTCTTATGGGCAATGTGTGGATGAGCGTTGGCGTACTTATACTGTACATTGTAATCACTGTGGTCAGAAATATTATCGAGCCCAGAATTATAGGAAAGCAGGTAGGTCTGCCTCCCATTGTTTCGTTGATTGCTATATATGTAGGTCTGAAGATTTTCGGCGTATTCGGTATGATTCTGCTCCCTGTAACTATTATTATTATCGTGAAGCTACAGGAAGGCGGAGCAATTCATCTGTGGAACACTCCCGAAAAATCCGAGGTTGAGGATAAGCCCGGCTTGGTAGAATCTGCAAAGCTGACTATGAAGAAAAAGCTATCCCGCAAGAAAGAGAATAAATAATACTACAAAAAACCCGTCCTGTGCAGTGATTTACAGGACGGGCTTTGTAATTACTCAAGGTGTATCAGGAGTTTTTAACGGCAAGTGCCACCGCTTCTTTAAGCTTTTCAAGGGGAGTATCCTCTGAGTCGGCAGAGGCTGTATCCTTGGGAGGAATAGACGAGGCACTGCAAAGGGTCTGCATACGGATATCAATGTTTTCGCTTCTTACCAGCTCGAAAAGTTGGCTGATGCTTTTGCATTTGTTGATTGCATCAAGAAGTGTATCTTTGCGTTTTGCAGGTGTGTTGCTCATACTTTCCCTCCTTTTCTCCTTTATTTCTTATAATTATATAAAAAAGCGGAGAATATTTCAAGAGTTTACATATATCCCCTCTGAATGTTTACATCGAAGGGATTTTATGATATCCTTTAAGGGAGGGTATGAAGGAATAAGAATGATTATAGTGGTGATTTGACTATGAATGATGAATTAAATGTTATTACAACTGAAGAAAAAACGGATTTGCCTGTGCAGGTGCCCTACACATCTGATGTAGCACAACCGAACAAGAAGAAAAAAGCATTTCTCGATATACTGAGAAAGCAGTTTAATCCTACAGTAGCCTTGCTTTTGGTGGCTGTTATAGTGTTGTCGGTGGTGCTCTGCTCGGTATCTGCAAAGCTATCTGAACAGCGTGAAATCCACCGTGCCATATATGATAAATCCCAACAGATAGAGGTAGCAGGGGAAAGCGACAGAATTTCGCTTTATGATTACTCTATAGGTGAGACGGCAATTCCTGCTATCAAGGGTGTTCCTGTGTGTACATACAAGGAGGAAAACTTCTTGACTGATAACAAGGGATATAAGTATTACTATGAGGACGCAGAGCTTTGTTCCTATGTAGGAATAGATGTATCCGGTCACAACGGCAACATAGACTGGGATAAGGTCAAGGCTTCGGGTGTGGACTTTGTTATGCTCAGAATCGGCGGCAGAGGCTACGGCACAGAGGGTGTAATGTACAACGATACCTATTTTAAGGAGAATCTCAGAGGAGCCAAGGCGGCCGGACTTTCTGTGGGAGCATACTTTTTCTCTCAAGCGGCAACTGTGCAAGAGGCTAAGGAGGAAGCAGAGTACACACTCTCACTTCTGGGAGGAGAGAAGCTTCAGTATCCTATTGCTTTTGACTGGGAAATAGTAGAGAGTGCGGAGGGTACACGAATTGACAATATATCCCCTCAGACTCTTACCGACTGTGCCAGAGTGTTCTGTGATACAATTAAGGATGCAGGGTATATCCCCTGTATATACACCGGCACCACATTGGCATACTATAAATACCATTTAGGACAACTTTCGGACATTGATTTGTGGTATGCTTTTTATAGTGATACTCCCAATATGTATTATAACTACACTATGTGGCAGTATTCCTGCACAGGGGTAGTTGACGGCATAGAGGGAGATGTGGATTTGAACATCTGCTTCAAAAATTATAACTGACAAAATATAAGTGAGGTAATATTATGAACAAAATTGCAAGTTTTACTGTTGACCACGACACTTTGGAGGCAGGTATGTATGTCTCTCGTATTGATGGAGATATCATCACCTATGACCTGAGATTTGTAAAGCCCAACACACCGCCTTTCCTTGAGAACAAGGCACTGCATTCTGTTGAGCATCTTTTTGCTACTTATGCCAGAAACAGTCGCTTTGCAGACCACGTTATCTATTTCGGACCTATGGGATGTCGCACAGGCTTCTATCTTATTGTCCGCGACCTTTCCAACAAGGATACCATAACCCTTGTTAAAGAAACTCTGGACTTGGCTATTGCTCACAAAGGTGTGCTTCCCGGTGCCGAGAAAAAAGAGTGCGGAAATTATCTGGATCACGACGTAGAAGGTGCAAAGGATATAATGAAAAATTACAGAAAAGCAATATCTGATATTACTATATATGACCTGAGATATAAGTCATAATCACCAAAACGAAAAAAACTATAGTCAAAATATACAAAAATAGCCACAGTTATTTGTACACTGTGGCTATTGTTCTGAAAAGACAAAATAAAGGTTGTTTTTTCTCAGAGAATTATGTATAATTACAGAGGTTGTTACAATGGTTACAACTCTGTAACAATCTTCCCCAAGGAACAATTATCGAGGTGTACAGGTATTCTGCACCCGAAATAAAAGAACCAAGGAGATCTTTATTTGAGTACAAAATTTATCGGTGTTGACGGCTTCGGTGAAATCAAATCCGTCAACCACAAGAAATCAGATAATAGAATAACAGGCTTCAAAAAGTTCACAAGATTTTTGGGACGTATTCCCAAGGAAGTATCCCGTGACTTCAAGGTAATCAAAAAGAAGGTAGGGGATATTACCTGGGAGACCTTGACCCTTAAGAAGGCTCTCAGAGGTATCAGACGCTTCCACATAAGCAACTCCTACTTTGAGTCTATGAGAACTCCCAAGGGTATTGCCTATATGGCTGCTCCCGTACTGGCTGCAGTTGTACTTATACTTACAGTTTGCTTCTGGACATGCTCGGATAAGCCCCTCACGGTTAGTCTTGACGGTGAGTACATTGCAACTATCGAGAGCGAAGAGGTGCTGACTCAGGCTACAGTTAAGATGCAGAGTGCTCTTGCAGGTACAGATGTTAACGAGGCAACCTCACCTGTGATTCAGGTATCCTATCCTGTACTTGCAAAGGTTGAGACCTCTACTGCAACTGATGTTTATGAAAAGCTGGTAGATAAAAACGAGGCTGTTACCTCCGGTGCAGGTGGCCTTTATGTAGACGGTGTGTTTTATGGTGCAGCCGAGGACTCTGCGGCACTTTCTGATGCTCTGACACAGATTCTCTCAGAGGCAAAGGCTAAGTATGATGCTACCACTATCACCACATTTAACAACGACGTTAAGGTACAGACAGGTGTGTATGCCGCTTCTTCCATTAAGCCTGTAGAGGATATTATCGAAGCAGCACGACATAATTTCTCTATCCGTCTTGAGACAGACTTTATGGTAGAGTACGAGAAGCCCTACACCACAATTTATCAGTATGATGATACAAAGCTGGACAATTATTCAGAGGTAATCACTCAGGGCGAAAACGGAAGCCAGAAGGTGTTTTACCGCCTTGTCTATATAGATGGCGTTCAGACTGACGCGATTGTTCAGTCTACTGAGGTTACCAAGGAGCCTGTAGACCAGGTTATGGTAGTAGGTACTCAGGAAAGCTATAGTGCAACAGGTAGCTTTATGTGGCCTGTACCCTATACCCGTAATATTACAAGTCCCTTTGAGTATCGCTGGGGTACCTTCCACTACGGACTTGATATTTCCTGGAACGGTATTTACGGTAAGGATATAGTGGCTTCTGACTCAGGTACAGTTACCTGGGCAGGTTGGGATAATTCCGGCTACGGCTACTATGTAATTATTGACCACGGCAACGGTTTCACTACTATGTACGCTCATTGCTGTGAGCTGTATGTTTCTATCGGTGACAAGGTTCGTCAGGGCGACGTTATCGCAGGAGTTGGCTCCACAGGTTACTCCACAGGCAACCATCTGCACTTTGAGATTATCAAGGACGGAGTTAAGGTAGACCCCGAAAATTATGTTTAATATCAATAAGATTTTCACCCTGTCACAAGTGTGGCAGGGTGATTTTTTTACTTGAACATATAGGAAGCTGTGTCTATCATACTTCCCATTTCTCTCAGAGCACGGTTTGCTTTTTTCTTTAGACTTTTCTTATTGTTTGTCATCATTTTTTTGCCGATATATCCAGCTGCCATACCGGCCGCCATGCCAAGAGCAACACCCTTTACGGTATTCATTACCGAATTGTTCATTATCTGTCCCTCCACTCAAAAAACTTGCAGTAAATAAAAAAACCTGCTATATTATTATGGACATTTTGAAGCATCATAGAGGTGATAAGTTTTGGCAGAGCTTAATGTTGTTCTTATAGAGCCTGAGATTCCCCAGAATACAGGAAATATAGCCCGTACCTGTGCCGCAACAGGTGCAAGGCTTCACTTGGTGAGACCTATGGGTTTTGAGGTAGATGACAAAAAACTCAAACGTGCAGGGCTGGATTATTGGTACTTGTTGGACATTACATATTACGACAATCTTCAGGACTTTTTTGAGAAAAACAAAGGCGGAAAATTTTACTATTTTTCTACCAAAGCCCAAAGTCGCCATAGTGATGTCAGTTATCCTGACGGAGCATTCCTTGTATTCGGTAAGGAGACGAGGGGACTGCCCGAGTGGCTTCTTATGGAGAATAAAGAAACCTGTGTGCGGATTCCTATGCTGTCAGAGGCAAGGTCGCTGAACCTGTCAAACTCTGTGGCGATAGCAGTATACGAGACCTTAAGGCAATGGGACTACCCCGAGCTTCTGGCAAAGGGTGAGCTTCACCGCCACAGCTGGAATGATGTGCCAAAGTCGGAGGATGGGGAATAAGCAGGAATTTAACCTTGCCTTACTTGTAAAGAGAGGTGTCATCAAAGGTGACGGAGGGGTTAATAATATGTGCCGATTGTTTTGTTTTCGGAATAAGTATTTTTGTTTTAGTACCCTTTGTTTTCAGATGAAAACTTCTGTTTTTGTATATTGTTTATCTTTTTCGGGATATTAATACTGTTAAATCTTAATAAAAGCGGAATAAATGCTTCAAAAAGGCTTGAAACCTGATAAATATTGCTGTATAATATAAATGGTTAAATTTGTTTATTTTTTAACACACATTACAATATAGGAAAGGGTTTTAATTATGAATCTCACCAAAGTAACAGTTGACGACATTAATGTTAAGGGCAAGAGAGTTCTTGTTCGTTGTGACTTCAACGTTCCTCTTAAAGAGGGCGTTATCACCAACGACAACCGTATTACTGCTGCTCTGCCCACTATCAAGAAGCTTATTGCTGACGGTGGCAAGGTAATCCTTTGCTCACACCTTGGTAAGCCCAAGAACGGTCCCGAAGAGAAGTTCTCTCTGGCTCCTGTAGCAGTTCGTCTTTCCGAGCTCCTCGGCAAGGATGTTGTTTTTGCTAACGACGACGAGGTTGTTGGTGAGAATGCTAAGAAGGCTGTTGAGGCTATGAACGACGGAGACGTAGTTCTTCTTCAGAATACTCGTTTCAGAGCAGAAGAGACAAAGAACCTTGAGCCCTTCTCATCTGAACTTGCATCTCTGGCGGAAGTATTTGTTATGGATGCTTTCGGCAGCGCACACCGTGCACACTGTTCCACAGCAGGTGTTACAGACCATATCAAGGATACAGCAGTAGGCTACCTTATGCAGAAGGAAATCGCATTCCTTGGCAATGCTGTTGAGAATCCCGTAAGACCCTTTGTTGCAATCCTCGGCGGTGCTAAGGTTGCTGACAAGCTCAACGTTATCTCCAACCTCCTCGAGAAGTGCGATACTCTTATTATCGGTGGCGGTATGGCATATACCTTCATCAAGGCTCAGGGCGGTAATGTTGGTACATCTCTTGTTGACGAGACAAAGATTGACTACTGTCTTGAGATGATTGAGAAGGCAAAGAAGCTGGGCAAGAATCTTGTTCTTCCTGTTGACACAACCTGTGCAAAGGATTTCCCCGATCCTATTGACCAGCCTGTTGAGACATCTGTTGCTCCTACCTCTGAGATTCCTGATGACCTTATGGGTCTGGATATCGGTCCCAAGACTGCAGAGATGTTTGCTGATGCAGTTAAGAGTGCAAAGACAGTTGTATGGAACGGACCTATGGGCGTTTCTGAGAACCCCTCTTTCGCAAACGGTACTATCACAGTTGCTAAGGCACTTGCTGAGACAGATGCTACTACAATTATCGGTGGCGGTGACTCCGCAGCAGCAGTTATCAACCTTGGCTTCGCAGATGCTATGAGCCATATTTCCACAGGTGGCGGTGCTTCTCTCGAATATCTTGAGGGTAAGGTTCTCCCCGGTGTTGCAGTTATTGCAGACAAATAATTTATCCAAGGATTATAAGGGCGGAGAATATCCGCCCTTAACTATAGTAAAAAGTATTGAACATAACGGAAAGGATGTAAAAAATGAATAAGGCTACAAGAAAGACCATTATCGCAGGTAACTGGAAAATGAATAAGACTCCCGATGAGGCTAAGGCTCTTATTGCTGATATGATTCCTCTGGTTAAGGATGCAGATTGCGATGTTATCGCATGTGTTCCTTTCGTTGACCTGGCAGTAGCACAGGAGGCAGTTAAGGGCTCCAACATCAAAATTGGTGCAGAGAACTGTCACTGGGAGGTTAGCGGTGCATATACAGGCGAGATTTCCGCAAAGATGCTGTCATCTATGGGTATTGAGTATGTTATTATTGGCCACAGTGAGAGAAGACAGTATTTCGGCGAGACTAACGAAACAGTAAACAGTCGAGTTCGTGCAGCTCTTGATGCAGGTCTTACAGTAATTCTTTGTGTAGGTGAGCTTCAGAAGGAGCGTGAGCAGGGCATTACTGCTGAAGTATGCAGACTTCAGACAAAGGTTGCTCTCGGCGGTGTAAGTGCTGAGGAAATGAGCCGTATTGTTATCGCATATGAGCCTGTATGGGCTATCGGCACAGGTCTTACAGCTACCCCCGATCAGGCAGAGGAGGTTTGCGCTCTTATCAGAGACGTAATCGCAGAGCTTTATACCAAGGAGGTAGCAGAGGCTACTACAATTCAGTACGGCGGTTCTATGAACGACGGCAATGCTCAGGAGCTTCTCTCCAAGGTTAACATTGACGGCGGTCTTATCGGCGGTGCTTCTCTTGTTGCAGAG
>CAZRLC010000022.1:25341-28458 GCA_964600975.1 uncultured Ruminococcus sp. | reverse complement strand
CTCACAAACATCACCTCTGGTGTATACTATGCAGAGGTCTTATCTTTGTTACTATTATATTTGTATTGAAAATCCAAACTCTGACTGGTATAATACACACAGAGAGGTTATATATATGAGAACCATTACGATTAACAAAAATGATGCAGGGCAAAGGCTTGACAAATTTCTCACTAAGAGATTTCGTTCTATGCCTAAATCCCTGATGTATAAGTACATACGTACAAAGTATATTAAGCTCAACGGCAAAAAGTGTGCTATTGACAATATGCTCTGTGAGGGTGACGTACTGACCTTTTATATTAAGGACGAGTTCTTTGAGGAAAGGTACGACGAGTATGAGTTTATGAAAGCACCCACAAAGCTCTGTATTATTTATGAGGACGATAATCTAATAATTATCGACAAGCCCGAGGGGGTTCTGGCTCATCCTGATAAGACTTACCACTTTGACTCTATCGTGGCAAGAGTTCAGCATTATCTGTACGAAAAGGGGGAATATGACCCCAAGAAAGAGAACTCGTTCTCCCCTGCTCTGTGTAACAGACTGGACAGAAATACAGGCGGATTGCTGATAGCGGCTAAAAATTCCCCGTCACTTAAGGAGCTCAACCGACTGATAAAGGAGCGAAAAATTAAAAAGCTTTACCTGTGTATCTGTGAGGGAACACCAAAGAAAAGTGAGGGTCTGCTAACGGGAAGCCTCACCAAAAACGAAAGTAAAAATAAAGTTAGCATAAGCAATAAAGATTATGTAGGTAAACCGATTTCCACCTACTACAGAGTTCTTGACAGTAAGGGAAAGTACTCTTTGCTTGAGATTGACCTGCTAACAGGCAGAACCCACCAGATAAGAGCACACCTTGCATCTATCGGAAACCCCTTGGCAGGTGACACCAAATACGGCGGTCATCCTCTGAGAACAAAGGGCCACACGGGACAGGTGCTTTACTCTTATAAACTTTCTTTCTCTGATATTGAGGACGCATCTTTCCTTGCATATCTTAAGGGGAAAGAGTTTACTGCAAAAAATATATGGTTTGAAAAAGACGGAAGAGTCAATATATGATTCTTCCGTCTTGTATTTATTATTTAATTGTCATCATTGCACACATTCCGCCACGCTTACCGCCTGTGGCTCGATGGGACCAGAGAAGGTCACTGTTACACCTTGTACAAAGGTCACTTAAGACTATATTCTCTTTTTTGACGCCTGAGCGTATAAGCAAAAGCTTGTTGGCAAGAGCCAAGTCTATCATATATTTTCCGTAGGTTTCGGCAGGAGTAATCACACCTGAGTCAGGAGAAAACAATTTTGAAAATTCAGACTTACATTCCTCGCTGACCTCGTAACAGCATTTGCCGATTACAGGTCCTACTGCACAAATAAGCTCCTCGGGGACAGTGCCGAACTCAGCAGTCATAGACCGCACCACATTACCTGCAATATCAAGGACTGTGCCACGCCAACCTGCATGGGCAAGACCTATTGCCTTATTCACTGTATCCACAAAGAAAATCGGCGTACAGTCTGCATAATAAGTAACCAGAGTCACCTGTCTGTCATTGGTTATAAGAGCATCTACGGAGGTTTCGTCCTGAGGCTTGTAGATGCCTACTCCTCTGTTGAGCGAAGAAACTCTGCGAACGTTTGCCTCGTGAATCTGAACTGATGCAGTCAAGGTGCTGAAGTCAAAACCAACACTGTCGCAGATTCTGTGGTAATTCTCTGTTACATTTTTGTCGCTGTCGCCCCTGTTGAAGCATAGATTCATAGAGGCAAAGTCCCCCTCTGACACACCTCCAAATCGCGTAGAAAAAGCGTGAAGGATAAAGGGTATTTCGTTTAGTTTATTGTATGTGAGATAAGGTACATCCTCACCCTTGAGGGTCATAGTTTTTGAAATAATATCCATAGAAATCTCTCCTTGATTACATTATATAACGAAACAACTTGCAACACAATAATATTCGTGATATAATTCTATATGATATCATTTATGACAAATTAGGAGGTTTTTATGTTCGGAAAAAAGAGAGTTCTTCTGGGAAACAATATTCCCCACAACTGTGATTACTGTCAGAACAGCGTCTTTGAGGGCGGAAAAACCTTCTGCAGATACAAAAAGTCCATTAATAAAAGAGGGAAATGCTCAAGGTTTCAGTACAATCCTGTTATGAGGAAGGTTGAGCCTCCTAAGATGCTGGATAAATTTGAGGAAAGCGATTTTTCACTCTGATAAGCTAATACTCCCCAAAAAGGTCAAAAGCCCTTCCGCTATATACGGAAAGGCTTTTTTGTATTATAAGGGGTTATTTAATAATAACTTGCAATATGACGAAGCTTGTCCTTTGCCGCACGGATGTGACGCGTAACGGTAGAGGGATTGAGAGAAAGAAGCTCTGCGATTTCCTTCATCTTTCTGCCGTGAATGTAATACTCAATAAGGCAGACACGCTGATTTTCCGTTAGCTCGGTACGGATGGCCTTGGACAGAATACGCTTCATAGTATTGATATCAGAGGCGTTTGTGTCACCTGATTTATAGGCAAGGTATGCAGCATTATCACACAAATAGTCCTGCAAGGATACAACTTTACGCAGCAGACTCACACTCCCCTGCTCTTTGCTTAAGCTGAGCGCTTATCTCAAGGCATTCATAGTAAATGCCCCGAAGGGTCTGGATGTCACGCTCTATTGTCCTGTACCGGTCTGTGGGACATGACTTAAGTTTTTTCTTTAGTCTTTCGATGTTTCGTAATACCTTCTGTGCTTCCTCATAATACTCCTGTGACCACTGTAAATATTCCATTTTTCATATCCTTTCGATAAACTTCATACTCATAACAAATTGGGGCTGCATTCGTTATAAAGAATTGTAGAGAGAAATCTCACAGTTATATACTATCATCATTTTTGCAAAAGTTCAAGAGTTTTTCGAATATTTGTTCGATATTATTTTAATCCACAGGTTATTATTCTTAAAAAGAAAAACAGACAGCAATTTTCACTTTGCTGTCTGCGTAATAATATATTCTGATTTATCTATTCTGATTTATCAGGGAAGCTGTGTATTTTTTTCCTTCTGAGGTTCGGGTTCTACGATTTTCTTTGTA
>CAZRLC010000022.1:0-25241 GCA_964600975.1 uncultured Ruminococcus sp. | reverse complement strand
GGGAAGCTGTGTATTTTTTTCCTTCTGAGGTTCGGGTTCTACGATTTTCTTTGTAAATACTATTCCCTCGTACTTCTGCTTGACAAAAACCTGTCCTGCAAAATTCTTTTTGCACTCGGGACAGACGAAGAAAGCCTTGAAGCAGCGGCTTTTCACATTCCACCTGGACTTCTGTACACATCGGGCTCCGCAATCGGGACAATCAAAAAACATTTTGGAACGGTCCACAAGAGGATTTTTGATATCTGTAATCATTTTAGACTTAAAAGTAAACTTACGGTAGAACTCATCAACCGATGCATCCTCGATAAATTCCTCCAGAACATTTTTCTTGAATATTTTTTTAAGGCATCTGAGGGTAAGAAGGGCATCGGCATAAGCGTGGTGTAGGGACTCCTCTTCGGTTTCAATCTGTAGAAGCTCAGCACAGGTGGAAAGTCCCAACTGATGAGAGGAGCTACCTACCCCCAGTCTGTGCTCACAATAGCTTTGCAGGTCACAATACATTGACATAAAGGAAAGTTTATCGCTACCAATGAAATAACTGTGATTTTCAAGCAAGGCAAGTAAATCAGAGGTACTCCAGGTCATCAGCACACTATCCCCCACAAAGGAGGAGAATGCTTTGATTGCACTATAGTAATCGTTCTCGGCACTCTTCAGCTCCTCGAACTCGATATTGGTAAGCTTTTTAACATAGGGATTCAGTTTTTTTCCTATGGAGGGTCTGACAAGCATAGTGAAACTGTCGATGACCTGCATATTATCATCGACTTTCACTGCACCAAATTCAAATATCTCGTTGATGTACCTTTTTTGCTTTTTGCTGAAAGCAGCATTCCACTCAAGGTCGAGAATTACATAGGTCATTTACGAAAAGCCTTCTTCATTCTTAATTCTTTGGAAAGGATTGTTTTCCTCATACGAATTGACTCGGGAGTAACCTCCACAAGTTCATCGTCAGCAATAAACTCAAGGCATTGCTCCAGGGACATAATTGTAGGAGGAACAAGCTTGAGTGCATCATCAGAGCCTGATGCTCGGGTATTGGTCATATGCTTACGCTTACATACATTGACGGTCATATCGTCCGACTTGGGATTTTCACCGACTATCATACCCTCGTAAACCTCAACACCGGCACCTATAAAAAGTCTGCCTCTTTCCTGTGCCTGATAGAGTCCGTATGCTACACTCTCACCTGACTCGTGAGCAATGAGGGATCCCTTATGGCGGGTTATGATCTCGCCCTTCAGGGGTTCGTAGGTATCAAATACGCTATTCATTATACCATTGCCGTTGGTATCTGTCAAAAACTCCGGTCTGTAGCCCATAAGTCCACGGGAAGGAATACGGAACTCGATATGAGTCATACTGCTTCCCGCACGGCTACCCATATTGATAAGTTCTGCCTTTCTGGAACCAAGCTTCTCCATAACAACACCTACGTAGTTGTCAGGCACCTCAATCATCAGATATTCCATAGGCTCACAAGTAACTCCGTCAATAACCTTGGTAATAACCTGAGGACGGGAAACCTGAAACTCATAGCCCTGGCGTCTCATAGTTTCGATTAGGATTGAAAGGTGAAGTTCTCCTCTGCCGGATACCTTAAAGGTATCAGTGGAGTCCGTCTCCTCTACTCTCAGTGCTACGTTGGTTTCTACCTCACGGAAGAGTCTGTCACGAAGATTTCTTGAGGTAACAAACTTACCCTCTCTACCTGCAAAGGGGCTGTTATTAACTATAAAGTTCATAGATACTGTTGGCTCGTCTATCTTTACAAAGGGCAGAGCCTCTACACAGTCAACATCGCAGATTGTCTCTCCGATGTTAATTTCACCTATACCGCTGACACAAATGATGTCACCGATAGTTGCTTCTTCACATTCTACACGGGCAAGACCCTGAAACTCATAGAGCTTGGAGATTTTCACCTTTTTTTCGCTGCCGTCTGCAGAGCAGAGAACTGCCTGTTGACCTGCTTTTACAGAGCCACGCTCAACTCTGCCGATACCGATTCTGCCTACGTACTCGTCGTAGTCGATATTGGATAGAAGAATCTGAAGTCCTGCCTCTTTTTCTCCGCAGGGTGCAGGTACCTCCTCTATTATTTTCTCAAAAAGAGGGCTCATATCTGTGCCGTCTACCGTATAGTCAAGCATTGCGAAGCCGTCTCTTGCAGAAGCATATACCACAGGAAATTCCAGCTGGTCATCATCTGCACCAAGCTCGATAAAAAGGTCCAGCACTTCGTCGATTACTTCCTCAGGACGGGCACCCTCACGGTCAATCTTATTTACAACAACGATTACCTTCTTCTTAAGGCCTAAGGCTTTTTTCAACACAAAGCGTGTCTGAGGCATACAGCCCTCAAAGGCATCTACAAGAAGCAATACGCCGTCTACCATCATAAGTATACGCTCAACCTCACCGCCGAAATCAGCGTGACCGGGGGTATCTACTATATTAATTTTAACATCGCCATACATTACGGCAGTATTCTTGGAGAGGATTGTGATTCCACGCTCACGCTCCAAATCTCCTGAATCCATTACACGCTCTGCTACAACCTCGTTTGAACGGAATATACCGCTTTGGTGAAGAAGCTGGTCAACCAAGGTGGTCTTGCCGTGGTCAACGTGAGCAATAATAGCAACGTTTCTAAGATTCTCATTTATACTCACTAAATCATATCCTTACAAAATAAAATTCCAATATAGGATTATAACACAATGCGACATAAAATACTATGGTAATATTATATGAAAATTATTCTTCCTAAAGAAAGTATATTATATTACTGCTCAGTTATTTTTACTTTACATTACTGCTCTGTTGTTATATAATATATTATGTATTTTTATAATTAAAAAGGAGGAATTCCTAATGGGATACACAATTGCAGAAAAAATCATTAAGGCTCATCTTGTGGAAGGCGAGATGACCAAAGGAACTGATGTAGCTCTGAGAATTGACCAGACGCTGACACAGGATGCAACAGGTACTATGGCTTACCTTGAGTTTGAGGCTATGGGTGTTCCCCGAGTTAAAACCGAGAGAAGCGTTGCCTACATAGACCACAACACACTTCAGACAGGATTTGAGAATGCTGACGACCACAGATTCATTCAGTCTGTATGTAAGAAGCACGGCATATATTTCTCACGTCCCGGCAACGGTATCTGTCACCAGGTACATCTGGAGAGATTCGGTAAACCCGGTAAGACACTTATCGGCTCTGACAGTCATACTCCCACAGGCGGCGGTATCGGTATGCTTGCTATTGGTGCAGGTGGACTTGATGTTGCTGTTGCTATGGGTGGCGGTGCATATCACATTACAATGCCCGAAATGGTAAGAGTCAACCTTACAGGTAAGCTTAATCCTTGGGTATCTGCTAAGGATATTATTCTTGAGGTGCTCCGTCTTCTTTCTGTTAAGGGCGGTGTTGGTAAAATTATTGAGTACGGCGGCGAAGGTGTCAAGACACTTTCTGTTCCCGAACGTGCTACTATTACAAATATGGGTGCAGAGCTGGGTGCCACTACCTCAGTATTCCCCTCTGACGAAATTACAAAATCCTTCCTCGAGGCTCAGAATCGCGGTGAGGACTGGACAGAGCTTTCTGCTGATGAGGATGCTGTATATGACAAGGTTATCGATATCGACTTGTCCACTCTTGTTCCTATGGCAGCTTGTCCCCACAGCCCCGACAACATCAAGACTATTGAGGAAATCGGTGCTAAAAAGGTTGACCAGGTATGTATCGGCTCCTGTACCAACTCCTCTTACCTTGATTTGATGAGGGTTGCCGCTATTCTAAAGGGCAAGACTGTATGCCCCTCTGTATCACTTTCTATTGCTCCCGGCAGTAAGCAGGTGTTCAATATGTTGGCACAAAACGGTGCTCTGGCAGACCTTATTGCTGCAGGTGCAAGAATTCTTGAGTGTGCCTGTGGTCCCTGTATCGGTATGGGTCAGTCCCCCAACAGTGCAGGTATATCTCTGAGAACCTTTAACCGTAACTTTGAGGGCAGAAGCGGTACTGCTGACGGTCAGATTTACCTTGTATCTCCCGAAACTGCTGCTGTATCTGCACTTACAGGTGTATTCACAGACCCCAGAACACTGGGCGAAGCAGTTAATATCTCGCTTCCTGAGAAGTTCCTTATTAACGACAATATGATAGTTGAGCCTATTGAGGAAGAAAATATGGACTCTGTAGAAGTACTCCGCGGTCCCAACATCAAGCCCTTCCCCACAACTAAGCCTATGGAGGCTTCTATTGAGGCTTCGGTAGCACTTAAGGTTGGTGACAATATTACCACTGACCACATTATGCCTGCAGGTGCAAAGATTCTTCCCCTGCGTTCAAATATTCCTGCTATATCTGAGCATTGCTTCACAGTATGCGACAAGGAGTTTCCCTCACGAGCAAAGGCTCTGGGCTCAAGCATTATTGTTGGCGGTGTAAACTATGGTCAGGGCTCTTCCCGTGAACACGCTGCTTTGGCTCCTCTTTATCTTGGAGTTAAGGCTGTGCTGGTTAAGTCCTTTGCACGTATTCACAGAGCTAACCTGATTAACGCAGGTATTCTTCCCCTTGAGTTTTTGAATGAGGCTGACTACGACGATATTGCTCTCGGTAACGAAATCGTAATGCCCGATGTAAGGGAGATTCTCATAAAGGGTGAGGATGTAGTTATCGAAAACAAAACTACAGGTAAGAAGATTTACGCTAAATGTGAGTTGACTCAGAGAATGAAGGATATCATTCTTGCAGGTGGACTTCTCAATTATACTAAGGAGCAGAACAATGGATAAGATTAAAATGACTACTCCCCTGGTGGAGATGGACGGAGACGAGATGACAAGAATTATCTGGTCTCTTATAAAGGAAGAGCTTATTCTTCCCTTCGTTGACCTGAACGCTGAATACTACGACCTGGGTCTTGAGAACAGAAATGCTACTGATGACCTGGTTACTGTACAGAGTGCTGAGGCTACAAAGAAATACGGCGTTGCAGTTAAATGTGCTACAATTACTCCCAACGCTGCCAGAATGACAGAGTATGACCTTAAGGAAATGTGGAAGTCACCTAACGGCACAATCCGTGCAATCCTTGACGGTACTGTTTTCCGTGCACCTATTCTGGTTAAGGGTGTTGTACCCTTTATACCTACTTGGACTAAGCCCATCACCATTGCAAGACATGCTTATGGCGATGTATATAAAAATACTGAGATGAAGGCAAAAGCAGGTTCTAAGGCAGAGCTTTGCCTTACTGATGCCGAGGGTAACGAAACCCGCTCTACAATTATGGAATTCAAGGGTGACGGCATTATTCAGGGTCTGCACAATACAGACAAGAGTATTGAATCCTTTGCACGTTCTTGCTTTAACTATGCACTTGCCACCAAGCAGGATGTATGGTTCTCCTCTAAGGACACTATCAGCAAAATCTATGACCACAACTTCAAGGATATTTTTGCTGAGATTTACGAGAATGAGTACAAGGGCAAGTTTGAGGAAGCAGGTATTGAGTACTTCTACACCCTTATTGACGATGCAGTTGCAAGAGTTATCAGAAGCAACGGCGGTTACATCTGGGCTTGTAAGAACTACGACGGCGATGTTATGAGCGATATGGTTGCTACTGCTTTCGGCTCACTTGCTATGATGACAAGCGTACTTGTTTCTCCCGACGGCGTATACGAGTACGAGGCAGCTCACGGCACAGTACAGCGTCATTACTACAAACACCTTAAGGGTGAGGAGACCTCCACCAACTCTGTTGCCACTATTTTTGCATGGAGCGGAGCTCTGCGTAAGCGTGGCGAATTAGACGGAAATGCTGAGCTTGTGCACTTTGCAGATATGCTGGAGAAGGCTACTGTTGATACCATTGAAAGCGGTATTATGACAGGTGACCTTTACCTTATCTCTACTTTGGAGAAAAAGAGAAAGGTTAGCACTCAGGACTTTCTAAAGGAAACAGGTAAGAAGCTCAGAGAATTAATGGCTTAAGATTTTGGAGGCTTAATATGAGCAAAACAGACGGCCAGATTTCTATGCCCGTTATCCGCAGACTTCCCAGATATTACAGGTGTCTGTGTAACCTTGAACAAGAGGGCGTGGATAAAATATCCTCCCGCAGGTTAGCGGAGGTTATGAATATTACTGCATCTCAGGTCAGACAGGATCTTAACTGCTTCGGCGGATTCGGTCAGCAGGGCTACGGCTACTATGTGTCTACTCTGCGAGAGGAGATTGCAAAGCTTATAGGTATTAACAATAAGAAGGACACCGTTATATACGGAATCGGAAATCTTGGCAGAGCAGTGCTTTTTCACTTTGATTTTGAGAAATTCGGCTTCTGCCTTAAGGGTATTTTTGATACTAATCCTAAGCTTGTTGGAACTGAACTTGCAGGATTTACAATTTCTGATGATGACGGACTTATAAATTTTATCTCTAAGAATCCCATTGATGCCGCAATACTCTGTATTCCCACAGTAAGTGCCGAGCCTGTTGTTAAGAAGCTGTACGACGCAGGTGTCAGAAACTTCCTTAATTTCAGCCATTATGATATTAAGGGTGTGTATCCCGATTGTGTGGTGGAAAATGTACACCTGAGCGAAAGCCTTATGACTTTGGGTTATCTGATGACAAACAAGGATAATCTGTAATTAAACATTAAAGCTCCCTATAGAATTATAGGGAGCTTTGCTTTATTCCTTCACATATTTTATTAACTCGCTGAGAGAGTCTATTACAGGTACACCGGCTGTCAGAAGACACGTCTTGCTCTGATGTCCTGCCGAGAGCAACACACAATCACAGTTTAGTTCACGGGACATTTGGTAGTCCATAAGGGTGTCGCCTATTACAAGAACCTTTGAAGCATCGGTATCGGTTTCCTCAAGATACTCCTTTGCGAGGAAGACCTTGTCTCCTACATAAAAATCAGAGAGACCCAGTATTCTGTGAAAATAATTATCTATTCCGAGGCTTCTCAGCGAATCGGTAATTAAGTCTACATTTGAGGAGGATACCACAGCCTGACGGACACCGCTATCATACAGGTAACGAATGGTGTCCTCTACGCCTTGCATTAGAGGATTTGACTTTTGGTGCTTCTTGCAGCCCGATGCAAACTCCGCTATAGCCTCCTCCATTGTTATACTACCGGGCTCAAAAACCTCCTGATAAAAACCCCATATCGGAGTGACTATTGCACTATAGTATCTTTCTATATCAATTGTGGGTTGACCTCTTTTTGTGAGCATATCGTTTACTGAACCCAAGGCGGCGTGTACATCATCCATTATGGTTCCGTTATAGTCCCACAGGACAAGAGAATACTTCATAAAATCACCTGTTTACAAATACAGCCCCTCATAATGAGGAGCTGTTTTTTTACTTTATACGGGACGTAAGTCCTAATTCATCCATCATCCGTTTTGCCGCCTTTGCAGAATCGGAATCAGCTGACATAAAGAAAAAGTCCTTATTGGCAAAAGATACATTTCTGCCTATGAATATCCGCTTGAACCAGTAGGCAAAAATGCAGAAAGGATAAAGTGCCTTGCATTTTCTGACAACAGGAAAATATCTGCTGATAAAACTATAAGATGGGAAAATACGCCTTAATACTCTTCTTGCAAGATCATCCTTACCCTTTGCTCTCGCGGCTCCACGGATAGCACTCTGAGCAAAGCTGTTCTCTGCATAGCCGTAGGTACAGGAACGCAAAACAAACTGAGCTATCTCGGAATCGGTGTCGGGATTTTCATCAGAAAACCAGCAAAAAGCCAGTTCCTCTGCCCTATGAGAAAACTTAAGAAGATTAATCTTATTAAGTTCTGCTTCAAGGTAATCTCTGTCAAGGCTGTCGCCCTTTGACCTTATGAACATATAAATGTCCATAAACATTCGAAAACCTGCTCCACCACCCTCAAGATGCTTTGCCAGATGCTCCAGAATGTAAATATAGAAGTCCTCAGAGGTAAGTCTTCCTACAAGGGAGTCTTCCTCAAATATAACCTTGCTCCAGATACGCTTAAAGTAATCGTAACCGTATTGGTCGGATGTAATCAGACTTTTGTGCATTTCGTAGTGATGAAAAGGCTCCTTGAAAAAATCCAGATCTCCGTCAACACTATTTCTGAGAGTATAGCCCAGATTACAAAAAATCTCCTTAATAGCACTGTCATCAACTGAGTCATAGAGGATATCCACATCAGACATGGTACGCATTGCACTCTCGGGATAATACTCGCGAAGGATGTAACCCTTAAGAGGCAAACACCTGACTCCTTTGGAGGTAAGTTGAGATAAGATAAGCTCGGTTTCCAGAGTACGATTGATATCAATAACCGTAAGCTCTCGGTACAAATCGCGTAGCCTGTGGGTATAATCCTGCGAGGGCTTAACCTCCTCGGGCACCAGCTTCAAAGCAGGATAGAGCATACCGAGAAGTGAATGCTCCTTGGCTACAAGCTCCACGGTATTCCAATCAACATCTGACGGAACCTCTACGGATGTAGCTCCACGCAGCAGTCCTCCCAGCAGCCTCAGCAATGTATTGAGGGATTTTATGTACTCAGGCTTCGCTCTTTTCATTTAAGTTATACACCACAATCTTTGCATCCTCGATTCTTACCTCTTTGTTACATAAAGCGTTTGCGGCCTTTTTGTGAGAGATAAGTATACAAGTCTTATTGGAAAGCTTCTTGATATTACTGAGAAGTTTAAGCTCGGTTTCTTCGTCTAAGGCTGAGGTAGCCTCGTCAAGTAGGACAATCGGTGAGCCGGACAGGAAGGCTCGGGCAATTGCGATACGCTGTACCTGTCCCTCGGAAAGTCCCAGTCCCTTCTCGCCTATTATTGTATCCAGTCCCTGAGGAAGTTCTTTAATAAAGTCTGCACAAGCAAACTCTACTGCTGACCAGATTTCCTCCTCTGTTGCGTCGGCTTTGATAAAGGAAATGTTCTCTTTGATAGTACCGGAAAGCAGGAAGTTACCCTGTGGCACATAGGAGAAGAGTCTACGCATATTACGGTCAACCGTAAGTCTGCTTCCGTCCTTCATCTTCAGGTAGATTTCACCGCTTTCAATAGGAAATACGCCCAGCAGAAGCTTGGTGAGAGTACTCTTGCCTATGCCTGAGATACCTGTCATAACAACCAAGTCGCCTTTATCAACAGTCAGACTGGTATTATCAAATATTAAATCTCTGTCATAACGGAAGGTGATGTTATCAAACTCTATGGACTCAAGGTTTGTGTAAATTTGCTCAAAGTCAATATCGGAGTTATTGACGATAGGCTCATCTTCCATTTCCTCAAACTCCATAATTCTTTCAGCGGAGCCAACCGCACTATAATAAATAGGAAGAATACTTGTAAGAGAGTTAATGGGGGCACTTATCTGAGAAACAAGAGAAAGTACCTGAGAAAGCACACCATAGGTAATTACGGGGTCGTTGTTTGCTATTTTAACTGCACAATAGAAAAGTCCGAATAAGTATGCAGCATTAAATGCTATGGAGAAGGAGCCGTGAGTAACTAAAGAGATAATGTTACGCTTAGCCTTACGCTTATAATTAATCTCCTGAAGCTCAGTTGATGTATCACATACCTGTTTGTCTGCATTGAAGATTTTAATTACCAAAAGACTTGAGAGAGTCTCCTGCATAAAAGAACGGATTTTACCGTCGGTTTCCATAATTTGCTTGTGGTATTCCTTCATATACCTTTTGAAAAAGGAGGAAACTACAAAAACAAAAATACCAACACAAAGAAATGCAACTGTAAACCAAGGGTCAATAGAAAACAGCACAAAGAATATACCGATAAGCTTGGTAACAACAAATGCAAGTCCCGGAATAAGAGATGTAATGGCACTTGAGATAGTATTAACATCGTTGTTAAGACGATTGAGCATCTCTCCTGTGTGATATTTTGTAACCTGAGAGTAGCTTTTTTTGAGCAAGGTCTCATAGAGACGGCTCTTCATATCAATAGTCAGTCTGGCAGTAATTCTAAACACAAAATGATTGCTCACTATTCTGAAAACAACCTGCAAGATAATAATTAGTGCAAAGAAGATGCCCCAAAACATAATACCATCAAGACGGGCATCGGTTGAAGTACCATATTCACCTGTAGCTGAGTTGATTACAAATCTGAGCATATAAGAAATAGCCAGAGAGCCACAGGCTAAGAGTATATTCACAACAGTCAGAATAATTATAGAGAACCATTGGCTACGGGCATTGTGAAAAATCCACTTTACTGCTTTGCTGTCGGTCAGGGCTTTGAATAGTTTTTTTATAGTGAACTTATCGTCCAAAACTTTCACCTCAAAATCAAAAATCAAAATGCCGTACAGGACTCTGTACGGCTATTCTCTCATAAAGATTATGCCTGTAAAAGATTTGCAGACTTAAGCTCGTTTATGAACATATCCACATCCTTACAAGCAGTAGCCTCGTCAACCTCGTACTGCTCAAGCAAAGCAGCAACAACCTTCTCAGGGGTGGTGTCGTTCTCAAAGGCTCTCCAGAGGAAAGCACCTGCCTCGTTAAGGTTAATCATTCCGTTGAACTCTGAAACTGCTGAACCGATAGGAACAACAACGTAAGAATCTGCAACTTTTCTGAGCATAAAGTTTTCTTTGATTTTCATAATAAACATCCTTTCAAAATGTTGAATTTACTTCTTAAAAATATCAATAACCGCATCTACGGCATCGTCTGAGTTAGTACAAGTGTAGCCATAGACAGGATATTTTGAGAGAATTTGTGAATACAAGGACAAAAGCCTGTCCCCCATAGCAAAACTTTTGGAGCGGGGTGTCTGCTCTATGAGCCGAGTGATTGCCTCCTTGGAGGAAAGTTTTCTGAGAATATTCTCTGAGCCTTGGTCCAAAAAGATTATCGCACCCAACTCTGCTGACTCGTTAAGCTGAATATCGGTGCCACCCGCAAAAGGTGTGCCGTAAACAATGCATTTATCGTCAATCCATCTATAAGAGGGCTTGTCGTCATTTATAACCCTTGCCTCGGGGAATCGACCTATAATACGTCGGGTAAGGGTGGACTTGCCAACTCCGGAACGGCCGGAAAAAAGGTAAACCCTGCCGTCCAGCAGCAAAGCCGAGCTGTGGATATAACAACCGTAAAACTTAAGCAACCTACGATTGAACAAATTACAAAGGTCCATATTCTCGGCTATACCGGGAGTAATATTCAGACCCTCGGTGACAAAGTAATCTATAGTTTCCTTAGAAGGAACAAGTGTGAACTCAGGCTCACAGCTATCGTCCACCTGATATTTGGTATACCAATGGGCGGTTTCTTCATAAGAAGGTGTAAACTCGACACATATGTCTGCAATCCTATACTTTGGCATCAGATGATTACCTCTGTTCCTACATTACAGTTCTGCTGAACAAGTCCTGCACAATATTTCTGGATAAGGGTTGCGTCCTTGATGTTGATACCGATAAGTCCGTCACAGTTGGCAAGAACCTTCTGAACATTTGTGAGTGTCACCAGGTCGGCGGCATACTTCTGGATTAATGTTGCATCCTTTACGGTGATTTTGCCATCCAAATCGGCATCACCAATCAAATATGCTGATGCAGGAGGATGTACAGTACCCGAGTCAGAGGGAGGTTCTGAATCTGTGGGATTCTCTGTTTCAAAAGTGTTATCAGTACCTGAAGGGGACTCGGTACTTGAGGGTGTTGTATTATCGGTTACCGAGGGCTCAGTTGTGGGAGCCTCTGTGGGATTTGTCTCTGAAGGTTTAGTTGTAGGAGCCTCGGTGGGATTTGTCTCTGAAGGTTTAGTTGTGGGAGCCTCGGTGGGGTCGGTCTCAGAGGGCTTAGTTGTGGGAGCCTCGGTGGGGTCTGTCTCCGAAGGCTTAGTTGTAGGAGCCTCGGTGGGGTCTGTCTCCGAAGGTTTAGTTGTGGGAGCCTCGGTGGGGTCGGTCTCAGAGGGCTTAGTTGTGGGAGCCTCGGTGGGGTCGGTCTGAGAGGGTTTAGTTGTGGGAGCCTCAGTGGGGTCGGTCTGAGAGGGTTTAGTTGTGGGAGCCTCGGTAGGGTCGGTCTCCGAGGGTTTAGTTGTGGGAGCCTCGGTAGGGTCGGTCTCTACAGGAGCTGTAGTGGGAATCTCAGGAAGTATGGGAGACTCGGTAGGCTCCACATAATCTCCGTAGGATACAAAGCTTATATTATGCTCTGTTGCATACTGCTCAGCATATGTATTGTTGAATCCGTAGATAGTCAGCCTACTGCTACAACCCTCAAAGGCATTGTCAGCAATATATTCAACAGACTCAGGAATATCAATACTGCTGAGAGAAGAACAATTATAAAAAGCGTAGGACTCAATGGTCTCAATACCCTGAGTAAGAGTAACAGAAGAAAGGGCGGTACAACCATTGAAACAACTTGTGGGTATGAGGGTAAGTTCAGAACCGCTTTCTACAGAAGCGTAAATAAGAGAGGTACAACCATAGAAAGCATTCTTACCCAGAGAGGAAATATTGCTATTTATAGTAACGGACTTAAGAGATGTGCAGCCGTAGAAACAACTGTCCCCGATCTCTGTGAGGAATTCTCCGAAGTTAACATAGGTAAGGGTTTTGTTATTTAGAAAGGCAGCACTATTGAGTCCTACAACAGGAGCACCCAAATAATAAGTAGGAATGGTAACTCGGGTATCAGAACCAAGATATGCACTGATATAGTACTCTGTTTTGGTGGGAGTCATCTGATACCGCCAATCACCCTCCTGAATATCCGTGGATGCAAAAACAGGTAAAACAGATGTGCTGATAATAAATAAAACAGATAAAATAGAAGCGATAATTTTCAGAAATCGTTTTCTCATAACTGCCTCCCATAATAAATCTTCTTAGTTACAGTAAATTATATCATAGAAAACAACATAAAGCAATAAAAAGGGAAAATATTGTTTGTTAAAATAATGACTTTAAGGAGGAAACAGATAATCACTCTCGGCACTGCCTGAGCCGTGACACCCTCCTTGACACAAAGACGGCATACAAAAAGGGTGGATGCCATTGCATCCACCCTTTTTTAAGTTTAATTATTCAGACTTTAATCGTCCCTTATGCAAAAGGATCGTAATCATCGTCACCATCAACGATTTTATCCTCATCATCATCGAAGGGATTCTCAGTTACTACAGGACTGGCAGTGAGAATGCTACATAAATGTCTGAACTTGACGATTTCAATTTCAGGTGAAACATATTTCATATCACATTACCTCCTATAAAAACTACTAAAGTATTGTACCATACTAATCTGTAATTGTCAACTAAAATTTAATTTCAGATTATACGGTGTTAAGCCTTAGCAGTTTCATATATATTGAGGGTCTGTACGTTACTGAAGTAATATTCTGAATTACCATCAGCATCTGTCACCTTAATATAACCGTATACGTTGAAGTACTTACCGCGGTTGGACTCGTTGTTTGTATAAGAAATTGTAAACAGGAGTCGGTTCTTGTTGGTAAGGTCATTGAGGCTGGTATTAACATTATTATAGAATGTGTAATACTTGCCTTCATACATACCCTTATTTGTTGAAGAGGTAAGTACTGTTGTTATAGCGCTGTTGAGAATTTCGCTATCTGTAGCTGTGCCGTAACCTGCATTCTGTGCTTCTGTTAATGCTACGTCAAGGGTGTATACACTTTCTTTCCAGGTGCCTACCTGCTCAAGGATTACGCCGTACTCGAAGGAGTAGCCAAACTCCTTAGCCATATCCTCAAGTGTGTACTGATGACCGTTCCAGTTTTCGCCGGTGATTGTCTGACCATTGTAGGTAGGCTCGTCACCATTCACATAGAACTCAGTAGTCAGGATGTTAACGATATAGTCAACAAGAACCTTGTCTGAGGTTACGTTGCCTTCGCTATCTGTGCTCTGCTCACGGCCATATACGGGAGACTCAAGAGATACGCCGAAATCATAGCTTTCTACTTCAACATAGGATACGTACATATCACCTGTTACAACCTGACCGAGTTTAGCGCCGTATGCAAGGATAATATCTGTACCCTCATCGTATACGCCGTCCTCGTTAACGTCGTGGAACCAGATGCCCTTGGAATCAGCATCAACACCGAAGAGCTCTACAGCATTGAATGAAAGTGCTGAGTTAAAGGTAGCGTGAACAATCTCGGTTATTGCACCGTAGTTTATGGTTACCATATGCTCTGTGTCAGACTGAGTTGCCCAGAATTCGAAGGTAACTGTATCAAACATTGTGGAGCTGATAGTCCATACTACATCCTTGTAGATGTCATCAACGAAGGGTGCATTAGAAAGAACTGTATTTACATAGCCTTCACCTGAAATATATGCAGGTGTGTAGGGCTGGAAGTTATTACCCTCGAAGCCCTCGATTTCCTTAGCTGTAAGAGTAATGGGAACAACGTAGGTTTTGATGTTACCATAACGGTCGTTGTAGTTGTAAACAATCTTTCTGTTAACAGAAACAGAGATAATATCGGAGAACAGAGTCATACTGTAAGAATCGCCGTCCTTAACAATATATCTGAACTGGAAGTAAACCATCTCTTTGGAACCGATAACATCGCCACCGTTATTGTAGAGGTTATCTGAGGAGTTAACACCAACCTCTTCGAAGGTAGTACCTGTTTTATCTATAGCAGATACGTACCATGAGAAGAAGGTGTCTGCACCGGAAGCATCAGTAGCAATTGTGATGATAAGCTCATCATTTTCGTTTGCTGCAATAAATGCACTGTTTGTCTCGGTAAGAGCAACGGAGGTACTCTGAGTTACATTTTCGATACCAACAAAGAGCTGACCGCTGCCACCGTGGGCGGTGGGAATGTAGATTGTGGATGTACCAACACCTGTGTAGAGGTAGTGGTTAACATAGAAGTTACCGGTTTCGAGTTTCTGGAATACAGCTGTGTAAGATGTTGCAACAGCAGCAAGAACTGTAGCTGTGGGGTTGGTACTAAAGAGTGTTCCGTCTGCTGAGTACCAGCCGATGAACTTGTAACCGTTAGCGGGAGTTGCGATAATTTTAACCAAAGTACCACGTTCAACGTCAACGTTCTGCTTGGAAACATTGATATAGCCGGTACCATAGTCAGCTATGTTAACATCGTCAACATTATCAATTGTATAATCCTCGCCACCATTGGTTGTAAGACCAACGTTAACAGAAAGGTTAACTGTTACGGATACATCGATATCGCTGTACCATTCACCGTCGTAACGGTCATCTGTAGATACAGATTCGTAGGAAACGTAAACTCTCTGTCCGACGTAGCTGCCGATTGTAGTCCAAATGTCGGAATCGGATGTACGAAGGTCGTTGGTATAGCACCAACCAAGGTATGCACCTGTAGCATCATAGAAGTAGCACTTAACGTAGAACTGACCGTCAAGTACGCCGTCTGATACTGTTACAGAACCCTCACGGATGATGTAAAGAGCATCATCATCTGAAAGTTCGTCGTAGTTTGTGATTACTGTGCCGGTAACGTCAACTTTATCACCGTTGTAGTTAGTGTAGGGAACGAAATCCCAGTTGTTGGTAAGAGATACATTGCTACCAGCGGTTACTCTGTCTTTATTGAGAGTATCGTTGGTGTTCATAATACCGAAGGTTATGTTATCGTGACCAGACTGAAGAAGTACGATGGGATCGTAGAAGTCGTAGGTCTGGACAGAGGAATAACCGAAGGGTTGGATAGAAACATCAATGTTTTCGCTGTTAGCGTAGTTATTGAATGTAATACCGGAAATCTGGATTTTATCACCGGTGGAGGTCTCAAGGATTGTGTAGTAGGTGTTAGAGAGACCTGTAACAGGAATCATAAGCTGACCGGGGAATTTACCGAACTGCTCGTAAGCTGTTACACCGTCAACCTTGTACCATACATAGGTTGCCATATATTCGTTCCAGTCTACGATATCGAGGTCTGCGATAATATAAACATAAGCAGTCGAAACATTGTTATCTTTGAGCCATGCATCTGTATGGAAGTATACAGGAACAAGGTCTGCTTCCTCGGTAAATACATAGGAACCGCTGTAGAGACCATTACCCATATCAGAAGCAGAGATAAACTTGGTACCGTTGAGTACCCAACCTGCTACGTAGTAGTCATAACCGCCGGTGACGGAGTTCTGATTAACCTGAGTGTAGAAGGTAGTAGCAGTACCTGCAACGACCTGTGCACTTGTGTAATAGAAATGCTCAACCTGGCTATGAATTGTTGCATCATCAAAATAAGAATCACCGATTCTGTCGTTAGGTGTGTCCATATTCTGGTCTGCTGCATTTACGCCTCTACCGTCTGTGATAATAACATCAATAGTAGAAACTAATTCCTCGATAACCCAACTAAACTCAAGGGTTGAGCTATTGAAGGTAAAGGTAATGTTATACTGCTTGTTGGGGTCGTAGTCAGGAATCTGAACCTTGACTGCGGATCTGCTGGGCATATTTACATAATCGTTACCGATTGTATTCAGAATCTGACCGTTTACAGTACAGGTGTCTTCTGATGCCTCGTAGAATCTGGATGCTTCGTTAGAGGGGTTAACGTAGATGTAGCCTTCCTCTGTAGTATAGTTACCATACTCGGTAACAACTGTACCTGCCTCAGCAGAGGTTACGTTGATTGTGACGGAATAAGTACCGTCTGCGTTCTGAGTGAACTGGAGAAGGTCATATGCGTTATACTCTTCACCGTTCCATACACCCTGGAGGTAAAGACCTGCAGGAGTATAATTACCGACTCCGTCGGAAGCCGAACCTGATGAAATGTAGGTCTTGAAGAGGTTATGATCTGTAAAGTCTGTACCGCTATACTCCTGACGAATTGTCTGGGTGCTGTCAGGATACTGGTGGAACATAATAGTACCTGTAGCATCAATGGGAACATAGCCAACATAATAACCGATAGAACTATCATATGTCATCTTGGTACCGGGCCATTCTTTATATACTACATCACCGTCATAAATATAAAAATATACATTTGTCCATGCACCGGTATTATCAACATAAATCTTGCGATATGTCAGCTCGTAATTAGCAGTGATTTTGAGAGAAGAGTTAGCAACAATTGTAAGGTTCTCGGAATAAATATCACCGACTGTGGTGTAGTATGAACCCTCAATTGACCAGCTGACGAACTCGTAGCAGGGGTCTAACTTAGTAGCTGTAAGAGTTACAACGGACTGCTGGAGGATGTCTCCGTTTTCACCGATTGTGCCGTTTGTAACAGTATAGTCACCTGCTGTAGCGGTTGCTGAACCTGCTAAAGCCTCATTAGAGCCAACAGTAATTGTAATGGGATAAAGTACTGTCCACTCGATAGAAACAGTATGATTATCTGTTATCTCTGATAAGGTGTGGCTGATTTCACGGGAGCCGGTGATAACACCGTCAACAACCCAGTAGCTGATACCGTAGTTATACTCGTTAGCCACTGCGGTAATAGTAACTGTATCATTGGAATAAACAGTGATTACAGCATCCTCGGCAAGGGCTTCATCGTTGTAGTAAAGCACACCAAGTGTATTGCTGTAGTTGACTTTGATTGTGTATGTAGCACGAACACCGTAGGTTACGTTGATGATTCTGTTTTTCTCAACAGCGCTGAGAGCAAAATCATATCTGAGGTAGCTTTCGGGGTCAGCACTTGTAATCTCGTCGATTGCAACACCGTCAACTGTGATAGCTGCGATGTAATAACCCTCGGGAGCTATAACAGAAACTGTGGGTGTAGAACCGTAGGTAACAGTTACAGGAGATGCAGCATCATTGCCGCCAACTGTAGCGGTACCTGTGGCACCGGTGTGGTTAACAGTAACTGTGGGGTTGAGTGCGTATACAATATCGATAGCACCTGTATTCTCGGTAAGAGTTATAGGAGCGATTAAAGACTCAATTCCACCTGCGGAGGTAATAAGACCGTTTACAGAAGCGATGTAGTAGCCATCGGGAGCGGTAATCATAACAGAAACCTCTGAACCGATAGCAACCTGAAGCACTTCTGTTGTTTGGGTAACAGTCTGATTGCCAACTAATACATCACCTAAAACATTCTGTGTGATAGTAACATCAGCATAGGTATTAGTTTCGAGAGCATAGTATGCCTCATAGAGACTTTTAACTGCTGCATCAATGGTTTCCTGTGTGGAATTTTGTGAGCCGTATAGGCGATAAGCATTGCCATAGGCTGCTGTAAAGAGATTCCAGGATTCGGCGGTATAATCGCTTTCATTTATGCCATCGTTGTATTTATCGGATGTATAATCGATAGCATCAGCAAGGGCGTTACGGAGTGTAACGATACCTGTATCTGTAATCCAGACCTCTTCTACCCCATTCCAAGCACCTTCGGTGTAGAGTGTGTCGGTAAGGTCGATATCGACAGTGGGTTTATCGGAGCGAGTCACGATTGTTAAGCCGGAATCCTGTACAGCATTTGTGCTATTTGTACCATCCCAAAGCATCTCATAGTCGTATGCTGCTCCGGTAGTTAAGTCGGTTAAAGCGATTTTAGGTGTCTCATTTCTATCTCCGGAACCGTCATTTTTAATACCATTGATAATAATGGTGGTATAATTCTTTTCCTTGGGGACAAGGAAAACATATACATCGTGACCATCACCTGTACCTGCCTTGGTCATTGCCTCGCCGGGCCATACAGCATTATAAACACCATTTGAATCATAGGCATATAGACAAACATCTGTCCATAGCCAGTTGTTCTCGAATACAATTGTATAATACTCATCAGAAACGAGGTATTCGCCATCAACATACCAGTTGGCGGAATTTGAGGCATCAATTACCTGACCGCTGAGTGTAGCGATAACGGAATCGGAGTAGCCGTTGGTAAGAAGAACTGTTTCGGATGTAGACCAAGTTACATTACCGAAAGTGGTCTCATTGGGCTGTTGGACGCCGTCAATCGGTTTGTTGGTATCTGTACCGTCGCTCTCTGTTACGGTAAGAGTGTTATTACCACTCTCAGAGAAGGAGTGAACTGTAAGGTACTGAGCTGTGTCGAATTGTGCAGTAACTGTGATGTCAGCTGTGGGGATAATAGTAATTTCTTTATCCTTAAGATTTACATTACCTTCATAGTCATCTGAGCTGAAGCTCCAGCCTGTGAAGACATATCCATCGGCGGGGGTAGCTACAAGAGTAACTGATCCGTTGTAATTTACAGTAGCGGAAGCTGAACCGTTAGCGGTAGCTGTACCACCGTCTGCAGGATTAACTGTAACTGTTACTGTGTATTCGTTACCTGTGTAGGTAGCGGTAACGGTAAGGTCAGACTGTACATTGGTAAATGCAGTGTCCCAACCTGCGAAGGTGTAGTTATCACGAGTAGGAGCATCAGGTGCTGTAGCGTTATCGCCTTCGTCAACAACCTGTGTTCTGAGCACTGTTCCGTTATAATCTTTGAATACAACATTGTAGGTCTTGACGAATACAGCAGTAGCTGTAACATCGCCTGTGGGGTGGATAACAAGGTGGGAATCGGACAGGTTGCCCTCGGTAGTATAGTCACCGCTGATTTCCCAACTGTCAAATCTGTAGCCCTCGTTGGCGGTAGCAGTTAGCTCGATAGAGCCACCCTCGGCAACCTCCTGATTTGTGGGACCGACAGAACCTGCGCCTGAGATATTAGCAGAAGCCTTAACTGTGTGTGTTACTGCTTGTTCAAAATCAGCTGTTGCAGTAACGTCGGCATAAACCTTGATTTTAACAGTTGCAGAGGTTGTGCTGCCGTCTGTAATCTCGTAGTCTGTACCCTCGGTACCGCTTAAGGTCCAGCCCATAAAGGCATAGCCGTTAGCGGAATCGGGATTAGCAGTAAGAGTTACCTCTGTGCCGTAGTCATAAGTACCGCCACCTGTAACTGTACCGCCTTCATCAGGGTTAGCAGTAACAGTTACTGTGTGACTATTAATAGTATAGGTAGCTGTATATGTGGTGTCTTCTGTAATAGCGTCAATTGTCTTGTCCCAACCTGTGAAGGTGTAGCCTGTACGGGTGGGATCAGCAGGAGCAGTAGGTGTGCTACCGTATGCTATGGTCTGTGTGTCCAGTGTGGTACCGTCATGATCAATAAAGGTTGCGGTAACGGACTTCTGCTTAAAGAGAGCATAGACTGTTTTAGCTGTGTAACTTATACCATATGAGTAAGTATAAGTTTTCGAAGTAGAAACAATACCTGACTCAGCGGAGGATGTTGACCAACCAACAAATTCGTAGCCCTCGTTCGCTGTTGCTTTGAAGGTTGCTGTAGAACCGGGAGCAAGTGTTGTGGAAGCGTACGCAGTAGAGGATGTTGAGGATACTGCAGAACGGGTAGATGCAGTACTGGAAGAACTCATATAATAACCGGAAACGGATACTGTACCTGCGGCTGCGGTAGAGATATAGGATGTAGCATCTACAGCCTGAGCGTATACATTTGCTCTGGTAGTCAGGTTAATAGAACTTGCAGTTGTGCCCTTATAGTTAATGGTTAAACTTGCATTATTAGAGGTACTTGCAGGGACATGAACATAGTAGCTGCCACTGTTATAACCGTAGTTGCTATATACGTTTGTATAGTGTGTAGCGTTAGTTCTGTTACTGGAACTCCAGCTACCGCTACCCCAAAGAGAACTTGAGTTGGCAAAAGCAACGTAAGTTGCACCACTCCAGGAGGGGCATGTGTAGCGATAAAGGTTATCGGTATTTGTAACCTTAGTCATAGAATATACAGATGTATAACTACTGTGACCGATAAACATCATAACATATGTCTCTGTCCATGTATCGGGTTTCAGAAAGTAGATGTAACCACCGGTGTGGTTAACGCCTGTGTCTGCTACCTCTACCTCTGCGGCGGAGAAGCCGAGAGTTGTGGTAGAGAAAAGCATAAGCAGTGTCAGAATAAGAGTTAAGACACGCTTTAGAATAGTTTTTGTTTTCATTCGATAAAAACCTCCTATATTAATAGTATAGGATTATCAAAGTATGGCAACAAGCTTTTTCTGGATAGCTGTTGCATCTTTGATAGTAATGATACCGTCTCCGTTTACATCGGAAACGTTTCTGTCTACGGTACCGAGGGTAACTGTATCAACAAGATACTTCTGGATGAGGGTTACATCCTTAATGGTTACCTTGCCGTCACCGTCTGCATCACCTACTGAGCGAAGTGTTACGTTTGCGGATATGTTAGCAAGTAACGCATCATCAATTCCTGCATCGTAAATCATATTTACTGCAGATGCGGCGAAGTTACGGTTTTCGTCATTAGTAAGGTCAACCAGCTTGTTACCGGGGGTGAAGTTCAGGTTCTCTGCTCCAAGGTAGATATCACCTGACTCTGTAACGTTAAGTGTAATCTCACCCTCGAAGGCATATCGGGAACCTACTATATCAATGTATACAGAAGGTGATGCCTTGGAAATCTGGAGTTCGTAAGAATACCAGGAGTAAGAAGCTGTCATTGTTTCGTTATAGCCGATGAAGGTTGTTCTGGTCATCTCGGTTTCTTTTGCATCGTTAACAGCACCTGTGGTTGTAATGTAGGGCTTGTATGCAACGGTGTCAGAGGACTTGAAGTTAATAGTTACATAATAAACTTCCTGTACCGGAATAATAAGAACAGATACGGGTTCTGTTTTGAACTCATAGGGTGTTACTACACCGAAGTAGTCGGTAACCGTAGCCCTTGCGATAACGTAATAGCTTAGTGTACTATCAACATCTGCCTCGCTGACAGAAATCTTAAGAATACCGGAGGTGCCGGTACCGATAAGAGTATCGTCGTCTGCGTTGTAGAACTCGTAGGTGAATTCGGACTCTGCGTTGAAAGAAGCCTTGGCAACAAGTGTAAGGTCAAGACCAGCCTCGGCGGTCTCGGGTGCGGTGAGCGTAGCGGTTAAGGAGTAGTCGAGAATCTCTATGTCAATATACTCGTAATCGCTGTAGGTTACATCGTTGATTGTAACACTTGCTACCAGTTTGAATCTGCCGGTCTGATTTATAGCGGAAGAGTCGTAGCAGATATCAGCGAAGAGACCGTTGTCACCCTCTACTGCTTTACTGTTGAAGGGAATTTCATTGTTATCAGAGTCTATGTAGTAAAGGTCATATACAACATCAAACAGATCGTCCAGACTGGAGGTACCGCGAATATCAAACTTATCGTTGTACAAAACAGACTCGGGAGCGATTACGGATGTAATCTCGATGCTGTAGTTCTCGACTAAAACATCTGCACTAACCGCTTCGGTAATGTCAGAGGTGTTAGCGGAAGAAACCACAACGCTGTAGGTATCTGTACCGGCTGCGGAAGCGGTGTATGTATATTCTGCTGAGCCTGTATCACTCTCTACGGAAACGAGTTCTGTACCCTCTGAATCATAGAAGGTGTAGGTCAGGTTACCGCTTGTATTACACTTTGCTGTGAGAGTAACTGTATCGTTTACGAAGTAGCTCTCCTCGTCAACTGTGAGGGTGGGCTTTGCAATTGTGTAATCGGCTGAATCGAGATAACCGTTCATCCAGGTGAGACGGTTGTAGATCCAGTTGCTGAGTGCAACGGTGGCATCATCGTGAGTATCGCCTGTGTCCTTAGAGCCCCAGCTTACCATAGGGTCATCGGCTATGATGTTCCACTTTGCTTCGTCCATAAGCGTAGAAGCGTGAACTGTATTGTAATACTCCAGAATCTTACCCTCAAGGGCGGAGACATCTGTCAGAGGACCGCTCTGAGCTGTAATGCCGGAGGCGGCGGAGTAGAACAGCTCGTTCCACTCTGCCTTGACTACATTCCAGAAGTTATCGTTCTGGCAAAGCTGAGCCTGTGCATTCAAAGTGGTGCTGTTATGTTTTGACTCAACATATATTTCCTTGGAGTTTACGAACCAGCCGCCGTAGTTAGAGGGTGTTCCGTCCATATGGTCACTGAACACGGAGGTACTGAGGAGTCTTTGAGAAAGGTCAGTGGAATACTGGCCGAGAGTCCAGTCGTAGTCCCAAGCAACACCAGCGTGAAGCTTACCGCCGTCGTAGTATACATAGTAGGATGTACAACAAGCGTCCAGGTTCTTTGTGAGCTCCTGAATGAGATACATCTTAGCGAAGGACTCTACGTCGATAACTAAATCTAAATCCTCGTAGGTAGCGGAGGTATCATATATAACAGCCTCGGCGGCATTCCATACTCCGGAGATAAACTCAATCTCGTTCTTGGTAGCATACTCGGGGTACTTACATACTATCTGCTGTCCCTTTGTAGAGATAAAACCTGAGATCTCGTCAGCAAAACGCTCGTCAAGTTCGAACTCAAGGAGGAAGCCGCTGTCTGCATATTCAGAAGGATCAGGCTCATCCAGGTTAGAGATGTACTTATAGAAGCCCGGAGTTGTATTATCGTCAATGCTTGTTCCGTTTTGATAAGCACGTTCCATAAGACTGTCGTCATCATAGAGGTTGTAGTTATTTCCGAAGATTTCTGCATCCTCATCGGTAAAAAGCATCTCGTTAATATCATCAAGATTAACAATGCCAACCAGGGGGTCGCCTATCTCAACCTTGTCGGTCAAGAGATAAGAGCCGATATAGTAGCCGTTGTTGTAAAGGTCAACGGGCTGGAAGTTTGCTACATATTCAACGCCGATAGCCTTAGCCAGGTCGTAGATAACCATATTACGCATACGTGCTTCGTCAGCGTTGTAGGATACCAGACAGTACTTTTTGGTCTTGCCTGAATCGAGAAGGTTTTTCTTGCTACCTAAGGTGATGTTAAAAGCGTACTTACCGATAAGCTGAACGGAAGCCTTCCAAGAGGAGTTACCGCGGCCCTTGATCTTGCTGAGTTCAGACTCGGTAAGCATCTCTTCGCCATCGGCTTCTACAATCTTGATTGTACCCTTGGAGCTGTAGTCGTCCTTGTGGGGGACGCCGTCACCATCATCGTAACCTATTCCCTGAGGAATAGCCTCTTTGGTGGATGTATACATAGCGGGAACGTTGGCTGACTGGTAAACTTCTAAATCAAAGCCATCGAAGTTACCGCCCAGAGTGTTATCGGTGCCTGTGGTGATAGCTACAGCAACAGGTGTGTCTGCTGTAACAGAAGTATCGTTAACTATCAGTGACTCTGCATCCGTGCCGAATATAAGGTTTGAAAGGTCAGCACTGGAGGGGAGATAGAGAGTATATGTACCGTTGTAATAATCGGGATAGATGTTGTCGATAGTAGTTGTGGGGTCGCCGTCTATATCTACCCAGAATTTTTCTGATATTTCTTCTACGGGAGGAGTGTAAGCACTCCAACCTGAGGTCTGACCGTTCCAACTACTAGATGTATTAATTGTGAAAAGACTATTGGAGCCGTCCCAAGTAAGGTTACCTGTCTGGTTCCACTTGTAATCCCAACTGAGAGTTGAGTAAGCGGGATTCATACGACAGAAAATAACCGTTGTCCAGGAACCATCGGGAGCGGTTACGGAATAAATAGAGCCGTCAAATACGTTACATTTTGCCCAAGCGTTACCGCTGCTGTTGTAGAAATATGCGGCAAACCAGGCGCTGCTAGGATCCCAAGCTGTGGGGTCAAGATAAAGAACTGTACCGCCTGTGATAGTGGCACCTGTGTCGGCTACCTCTACCTCTGCGGCAGTTGTGGATGTTATGCCGACTACACAAATGGAGACTACCATCATCAGTGCAAGGACTAATGAGAGCAGACGCTTTGTGAAGCCGTGCTTAAGAGTTGTCATAATATAACCTCCTAATTTACAATTTGCATTGTACAGAGGGTGTAGTATTCGTAGGCTAAGGCAACAGCTGACCTCCGCTGCTGCTGTGTGTTATCGGGTGCCGATATACAGCACCTCATAACACACAGCAAACGCCAAAAAGGGTATACTATCCCCCTATTATTTACCATATTATTATAATACATATATATGGCAAAAAGCAATACAAATATTGCACTACAAAATAAACTGTCATTTTGTAAGAATTTGGAAGCATAATATTAGGCAGTTTTAACAAAAATGCAAATAATTTTCGTTAAACTGACGAATTTTTATGTCTAATTATAATCATAATTATGATATAAACGTGAGATTGAAAAACATTTTAGAATAACTCAAGTTTTTTCGGCATG
>CAZRLC010000021.1:0-29178 GCA_964600975.1 uncultured Ruminococcus sp. | reverse complement strand
CTTTCTCACTTAGAGATGATAGGTACTATCGTGTATCAGCTGACAAGGAATCTCAACGAAGAGCAGATTAAAGCTGCCGGTTTTGACGCTTACTTCGTTGACCATACAACAGGTGTATACCCAAACTCTGCCTCGGGTGTCCCCTTTACCGCCGCTTATATGCAGGTCAAGGGCGACCCTATAACAGACCTGCACGAAGATATGGCAGCAGAGCAAAAAGCAAGAACAACCTATGATAATATTCTGAGATATTGTGATGACCCTGATGTTATTGACCCTATACGTTTTCTGAGAGAACGTGAGGTTGTCCATTATCAGAGATTCGGCGAGAACCTGAGACTTCTTACTGATAAGCTGGACGAGAAGAACTTCTATGCCTTCAATCCGTCCTTTGATAAAAAGTGCTTTCCTAAAAAATAAATAGCAAAAGAGGACTTACCTTTCAAAAGATAAGTCCTCTTTTTATTTAGCAATTATCGTAGCCGTGGGGGTTATTCTTCTGCCAACGCCAGGTATCGCGGCACATATCCTCAATATCTAACTCTGCCTCCCAACCAAGAAGCTCCCTGGCTTTCTGCGCCTGAGCATACACTTCGTCAGAGTCTCCTGCTCTTCTGGGAGCAATAACGTAAGGCACATCAACACCCGTAACATTTACAAAAGCATCACGAAGCTGTAGCACGGTTGTGCCCTTACCTGTACCCAGGTTTATTGCCTCGCAACCTGTGTGTCCAAGTGCCCACTGTATAGCCTTAACATGACCTTTTGCCAAATCGACCACGTGGATATAATCACGAGAGCCTGTGCCGTCTGCGGTCTTGTAATCGTTGCCGAAAACATTCAGACACTTAAGTTGACCAACTGCTACCTGAGAGATATAAGGCATCAGGTTGTTAGGGATTCCCTTGGGAGATTCTCCGATAGTACCGCTTTTATGAGCACCGATGGGATTGAAATAACGAAGCAAAGCTATGCTCCAACTATTATCGGATACATAAAGGTCCCTGAGGATCTCCTCAATAAATAGCTTTGTCTTACCATAGGGATTAATTGCAGAGAGAGGCATATCCTCAGTAAGAGGTGAAATATTATTTGTACCGTAAACAGTAGCAGAAGATGAAAATACAATCTTTTTAACATCTGCTTTTTTCATAGCCTCAAGAAGCGAGATAGTATTGAGAATGTTGTTCTCATAATACATAATAGGCTTCTCAACTGATTCACCGACTGCCTTATACCCTGCAAAATGGATAACAGCTTCAATAGAATTCTCTGCGAAGATTTTATCAAGAGCCACCTTATCACGGACATCTGCCTCGTAGAACTTGATGTTTTTTTCTGTGATAGCCTCTACCCTTCTGACAGATTCGACGCTACTGTTAGAAAGATTATCGATTACAACTATATCAAATCCCGCCTCAAGCATCTCGACACAGGTATGGCTGCCGATAAATCCTGCACCACCGGTAATAAGTATAGACATATTTTTCACCTCAAAAATATATAATAAATCCAAAAGGAGAATTTTTCAAATTAGTGTTTTTTCTTTATAATGATATCAAATATTTTTCTTGATTCTTTGAAGAAAAACGAAGGGCTGACACTTCTTAATATAAGCCTGTTGTTAGGTCTTATAGGCTTAATAATAAAGCCAAGAATAAAATTAGTAAAAATTTGAGTCAAAAGCGATGCAACTGCCGCACCACAGGCACCGAAATACGGAATCATAATCAAATTGAAAACAACGTTAAATCCCGCACCGGACAAGTTAATCATCCAAAGATACTTTTGCTTTCCCTCGGCAAGAATCCATACATTACGGACAGCACCCATATAGGAAAAAGCAAGATACCATGTAAGAATCTGTAAAACAGGTGCAGCGTTTAAGTAATCCTTACCGTATAACACCTGAACAATAAGCTTTGAAAATATAGTAAATAAAATACTCTGGGCAATGGCCATATATAATATAATACTATAAAGACGCTTAACATTCAATTCATAGTTACAAGAATTATCTTTTTTATTTTGTAAAATTAACGGTCTGAACGAATCGATTATAGCGGTGTACACAAACTGAACCACACCGACACAGGTTATAGCTGCAGAATAATATCCGTTTTCCTCTGTACTAATCATAGTAGTAATCATAATATGGTCGGTGTTCTGTATAACGACCAGCATCATAGAAGAAAGTATATAATGTTTACTCTTAAAAATAAGAGATTTAGCAGTAGAGAAAGAAAAAGAAAAGCCCTTTCCTTTCTTAAGATAGATAAAAACAAGAACCAGACCGATTAAGCCATACTCCACAGAATGTGAAAAAGCAAACCAGTAAACATTCTTTGCAGTTGCAAGTAGAAAAACCTTATATCCTGAGACCAGAATATAAGAGGACAGCATCACCACAGAGGAATACTTTGACATCAGTTTGTACTGAAACCAATACTGTATCATCTCTATGGCAGCAAAACACAGAGAAATGCTATACAAAAAGCAAACAAGGATAACATCACTCTGGTTCATATTCATAAGGAAGGCAAACAAGGTAACCCCGCCAACACAAACGAAGCTTGAAAATATATTAAGACATAAAGAGGTACCCATAATCTCCTTCTCTTTTTCAGGAGAAGATACCAACTCGCTAACAAGTGTTGCATCAAAGCCAAGCTTCATTATCGGCATTGCAAATGCAACAATAGAAGCCGCATAGTTGATTAAACCGTAGTTATCGGGTCCCAGATATCGAGCACATAACATTCCGACAACAAGTTGAATCACAGACTGTGCAAACTTACATATGATTATCCACTTTGCATTATTAAATACTCTTTTTGCTTCCATAACATATCCAAGAAAGCAACCCACCAACCTACGCTGGTGGGTTGCTAACATTAAATTAATTTAATCAGCCAACAATTCTTCCAAGTTCATCAAACTTATAGAGATCTGAAATAAGAAGTCCGTTGGTGTTTGTAACGGTTAAGGATTTATTTACAACAAGCTGACCCTTATATGCAGCATAGTAGTAATATCCATCGACGTAGATAAGTCCCTTCTCTACACCCTGACCGTTTTCGTAGTAATAAAGAACCCCGTCCTTATCAACGATACCGTCGAGCATCTTGCCGTCTGTGTCAAACTCGTACTTGCCAAGAGGCAGGTCACAACTTGTTACAGCAGCGTTTACTGTCTTACCTACAACGAGCTGACCCTTATATGCAGCATAGTAGTAGTTGCCTTCGTACTCAAAGAGGCCCTTCTCTAAGCCCTGACCGTTCTCGTAATAGTAAAGAACGTCATCCTTATTAACGATACCGTTAAGCATCTTACCGTCTGCGCCAAACTCATACTTACCCTTTCCAAGGTCACAGTTTACGAGAGAAACGCTGACAGTCTTGCTGACAGCAATCTTACCAAGATATGCAGCATAGTAGTAGTCACCGTCATACTCGATGAGACCCTTCTCTACGCCGACACCCTTCTCATAGTAATAGAGAACGCCATCCTTTTCAACAATGCCGTCAAGCATCTTGCCGTCTGAGCCGAACTCATATCTGCCAACAGGCATATCACAGCTGGTGAAGGGAGTATTAAGAACCTTGTTTGCTACCAACTGACCCTTATATGCAGCATAGTAGTAGTTACCCTCATACTCGAAGAGACCCTTCTCTACACCTACACCGTTTTCGTAGTAGTAATAGATGCCGTCTCTCTCAATGATACCGTTAATCATCTTACCATCTGCACCGAACTCGTATCTTCCAACAGGCATATCACAGCTGGTAAAAGGAGTATTAAGAGACTTGTTAACAACGAGCTGACCCTTATATGCAGCATAGTAGTAATCACCCTCGTACTCGAAGAGACCCTTCTCTACACCTACACCGTTCTCATAGTAGTAAAGAACGCCGTCTTTATCGATGATACCCTGTACCATCTTACCGTCTGTGCCGAACTCGTATCTGCCAACAGGCATATCGCAGCTTGTGAAGGGAGTATTGAGAACTCTGTCTACAACCAGCTGACCTTTGTATGCAGCGTAATAATGGTCACCGTCACACTCAACAAGACCCTTCTCTACGCCAACACCGTTCTCGTAATAATACAGAACGCCGTCAATTTCAACTATCTCGCCATCAGCAGAAGCACCAAGCATCTTACCGTCTGAGCCAAAGGTGTACTTGCCCTTAGCAAAGTCACAGTTGATAAGGCTTACATTAATTGTCTTATCAACAGCAACAACACCCTTGTATGTTGAGTAGTAATAATCGCCGTCAACCTCAACGAGACCCTTCTCTACACCAACACCGTTCTCGTAATAATAGATTACATCGTCAATTACTACGATTTCACCGTCAGCAGAAGAGCCAATCATCTTGCCTTCTGCATCGAAGGTGTATGTACCGTTGGGAAGGTCACAGTTTGTCTGAGCAGTTCTGAGGGTCTTGTTTGTAGCAAGAACACCCTCATAAGTGGTGTAATAATAGTTACCCTCATACTCAATGAGACCCTTTTCAGTAGCTACACCATCCTCGAAATAACGATAACCATCCTCGATGGGATAAATACCGTCAAGAAGTATATGCTGAGAACCATCCTCACCAAAATCGTACCACTTTGTTACAGTACCTGAAGCCTTGATACAATCATAGCCCTCAAGACGATAACCGTGTGAGAAGTAATACTCAACGCCATCAATAGTGTACCAACCTCTGTAATAGTAAGAAGGTCCATAGTAATATCTTGTACCCTCAAGAGTCTTGCCCCATTCGCCTGATGTAAGACGACCGTCCTCCTCGAATGTGTAGGACACAGCGCCAACTCTATATGTACCTGCCTTGGCAGCCTTAGTAGTTGTATCGTAGTAATACCATTCGTTGTCGATCATCTGCCAACCGGTCTGAACCTTACCGTTAACGAAGTAGCGGTATGCATCGCCGTCTTTGTAAGGACCAGTAAAAGCATTATTCTCACCACAATGCTCACATGCAAGAACACCGTCAACGAGGGTGTAATTGTGACCGGCTGCAGAAATTGTTTCGCCCCAATCTACAACAGAGTCACAAACATTACAGTAGGTTCTACCGGTATAGCCATTCTCTGAACATGATGCTTCCTTGTCAGCAACAGCCACCTCGGTATGCACATGGGTAGTTCCATGTTCAGCCTTGTATGTGGAATCCATATTTGCACTGGATGTATACATCTCTGTTGCAACGCTGAAATACTCATTTGAGAATGTGCTTGTTGTTTCGTCGACAAAGGTGATTATACCCATATCAACATCAAGTTTTACATCCTGAGGCCAGAAATTATATGTAGTCCAGAAGGTCTCAGCTGTATAACCGGGAACATTAATATCTGTATCATAATAAACCACACGAACAGGAAGGGATGCAATAACTGCTTCACCTGTAAGAGAGTTAATACCTGTGCGGGTGATTGTAATTGTTGCTGTGTTGTTCTCTTCGTCAATTTCATAGGATGAAGAGAATCCCTCTGCAACCTCCATATGGTCAAGCTCCCAATGGTTTACACTGTTAAGGTCTATCACAGCCTTTACAGACTTGATAGTCTCAATATCTGTTGCCTCAAGATTCATCCAATAGAGAGAACCGCCGTAGAGTCTGTCTAATGCATCATCAGCAGGAACAAGTTTAACAGTAGACAAATCCTCGCCGGAGTTAACGTTGATTAATCTGACCTTTACGGTCTTGTTACCCATATTGTCACAAATCTCAAATTTAACTCTGTGTACACCGTCAGCAACAGTAATACCGCTAATGCTGATTGTACCATTGTTATAGGAGGATTCAACTTCAACACCGTCAATGTACACCTTTGCAGATGCCGCATTGAGGCCTGTAGCATTTGTCTTTGTTGTGTTTTCTGAAACCTTTGCAGAAACACTAAGACTGTTGTTGGTTGTTTCAGTAACTGTATGCTTAACAAGCTCAGTTAATGTATCGTTGTCACCAATCAAATTGATTGCACCAAAGATAGGTGCTTCTCTATCATCAGCAGCCTCAGAAAAATCTGCTGTGATATTATCAATATAGATAGTGTATGGTCCATTAATTGTACCATAGTCTAACCAAAGACTGTTAGTCTGAGTATGGGGGAAGTTAAACTCGATGAAACGAAGGTTGTTAGGCTCATTTTTAGATGTATTGTATTTCATTAAATCCTTATCATTTATACCGGGAATTAAAATACTGTCGTATGCACTTACATCTACAGAATAATAGTGCCAACCATTCTCATCATAGTTGTTATAAACTTCAGGCTGATTAAGCGGTGAAACGGTATTTTTTGTATCATAAATACCATCGCCGTTAGAGTCATAATAATAATGAACACGAAGCCAGAGATGAACAAATTCATCAGGAACATATAACCAGAAGCCAATGCTCTGTGCATTCTTAATAATTACTGCATCGTCAAGGTACAGGTCGCTCTGTGCGTAGCCACCTGCAGAAATACCTGAACCGGAAATAGGATTCAATTCAACACGCATCGAACCTGTTCCGTTGTGTACCTCGCCATCTGTTGTAGCATGGCTGACGTTCTGATAGAAGCCGCTGTCGTTACCGTTTACATCGGCTATATTCCAACCGTCTACGTCAGAAGCATCTTCAAAGTCAAAAATAACCTCAGATGCTTTACCAAGATTGAGATTAGCAGTAGCCGTTAAACCGGCACATTTAAGAGTTGCTGTAAGAACGCTGGTAACATTCTCGGGTGCATTCTCTGTGCTGACAGAAGCAAATGTTAAACCATTAAATGTACCGAGTGCAGAATTTGTAGTAGTAAACTCTACATCATTGTCACCTAAAATAACATCATTAAGACCGTTATTGATAGTTGCCTTTAGTCCGATAGTTACTTCACTATCAAAAGGAACTGTCATTACCTTCTGACTAAATGAGAACTCTGTAGGAACAACAATTTCAATACTATGTTCACCTACAACCTTATCATCATAAACAACCTGTGCAGTAACTGTACCTGTGGTTCCGTTTGATGTAAACACACCATTTTCAATGGAACCCATACCCTCTTCCTTAATCTGCCATGTTATATCATCAGGAACATCTGTGGGTGTACCAACAAGGTCTGTACCTAAAACATCGAAGTTAACAGAGCTACCGGGAGTATAATATGTACCCTCAGTAGTAATATTTGCACGAGAGAAGGTTCCGTCTGCAGGAGCAGTAGAAATAAAGAGAATACCGGTGGTGGTAGAACGCTCAGCACCATCGGAGGGAGAGTTGTTAATCTTTAACTCTTCGCCGGGACGCTGAGAAACCCAAGTTGTGGAACCGCCGCCGTCACAGTTAACAGCCCATGTACAACCAAGGTCAAGCATAACCTCGGCAAGCTCGTACATAGACATACCCTCTGAATAAGGAGCCTGACGACCGTCGTTAGCCATAATAACAACTGTACCGTCGGGTTTGATACCAACAACAGAACGAGGAGCACCGCCTGTGTGGCTGGGTGAGCTCTGATTTACACCATCCTTGAGAATATAACCGGAAGAACAAGGAATAACCTGATCCTCCCAGCCATCAAGGTCGTCTGCACTGGTAATCTGAGGCATCTCTATCTTAGGAATGTCGTCGGGTCTGGGGTTTCCGTTCTCATCGTAATCCTTGTTGATAACAAGAACTGAGGGGAATCCTACCTTACCGTAATCATATCCACAGTTAGCAGGGTCAAAGAGAATCTCTGCATCCAGCATAATAAAGCCAAGAGGTTCACTAACTCTGTCTGCGGAATAGCCTGTATACCAGCTGAGTGTGGTATTCATAGCACCAACAACATTACCGTAACCCATCTCTTCGGCAATTGCCGCCTGATTGGTCATACCGGAAACCTGATAGTTGCCGTATTCAGGCTTCATGCCGGTATAGCTGTTGATAACCTTAACGTACTCGTTATTGGTATCAGCCTCCATAACAAAGAGTACCTGCTGCTGAGAACCGTCGTCGTTATTGATAACGATCTGGGACTCAGTAATACCGGGAGCGATCTCCCAGTCTGTCTTCGAAATTAGATTATAATAATCATCTGTACTCGAAGAGCTGTTAATTTCGTAGTCATTAGCTGCAAATACTGACATAGGTACTAATGATAAAAGCATAAGTACTGCCAATAATGCTGACACGAATTTTTTCATAATTACTCTCTCCTTTTTATTCATTTTATCTGCCGAAACAGACATAATACAATATTATTCACCGATATAATCGGTATAGGGACGATGAAGGTCAATCTTTACTGCACAATGATGGCTGTGCTTTTCTTCCTCCGGTAAGTCTTCTCTCCATTTGCCATACTTAGAGGTTAGATACTCGTCGTACTTTTCGGGAATTATAACATCTATATCCTCAAACCTTGCCACGATGCCATTACCAAAAACAGACTTATGAATAGGTCCTGCGTGTGCCTGACGGTCACCAAAGTTACGCCAATAATCACAATCCTTGCCGTAATTTTTAATTATAGAGTCAATGCGGGAGTTGAGGTTAGCAGTTTTATTATGGAAACCAAAAAACCTGCAAATCTTATTGCGGATTATGATTTTTTTGCTTCTTGTATCATTTAGCGCACACACACGCAACGTATTTAGAATCTTTAGTCTGATATCAAAATCAGCCCTGTCTTTAGGATACTCGTCAAGAGGAAAAATGTCAATATAACAACCGTGATTCATTTTTAAAAGTTGAGAACCGTCCTCAATGAAGGTTGTGTTGGAATTTCTTATTTTTGAGTAAAACTGGGGAAAATTCGGGTCTGTATGATAGTTTTGCAGGAAGCAATGCTCAGGTAACATAGACTGTGCCTTTTCGCAGAAGATTTCATAGTCTTTACGAGGCAATGCAACATCCACATCGTCATCCCAAGGAATAAAGCCTGAATACTTGGCGGCACCTATAGCACAACCATTGACAAGATAGTACTTAAGATTTAGCTCATCACAAATATGTAAAAATTGCTTTAGCAGATCCATCAGAGACTTCTGGATATCATTCATTTTGTTTGTCTCCCCTTTTGAGAAATAACATCGTTTCTTGTAGAAATAAAAGGTAAAGCCAAAATAAAGTAAACCATATAAGCACCCTCAGTACGCATAGAGGCGTTATATACTATTATGAGAATAGATGTAAGTGCCATAATGGCTGAAAGCTGACAATATACTACATCTTTATTCTTTTTTTCTACAAGTGCACCGCAGAAAACTGCGATAAAAAATCCAAATACCATACACAGACCGACAATACCCGTTTCAAGATAAAGAAATGCTGTAGAAAACCAGTTATATCTTATGTATGAGTATGCCTCATAGAATGGAGTAGTTAAAAATGAAAAGTTGGAGGTTTCACAGTTACCAAGTCCCAAACCAAAAAGCTGCTTGGCAGGAGTATCCAAAAACATCTCTGATATTTGAGGAATAGTAGTTAGTCTGTTAACCTGCTCCTCACTTGCGTAACCGCCGGTACTAACACTATCAAAAAGGCTTTCAAAGGACACGAACAAATCACCAAAGTGGGGATATATACGCAAAAGCATAATGATTGCTATTGGTAATAAAATTACACAGCTAACAATAACGATGAGTTTTCTCCAAGAAAAAGAGGTAACTAAAATAGACAAAAGAACAATGAATAAAAATTCAAAGTAGAAAAATTTAAGTTCAGCAAAGGTTGAGATTATCAGAATAATAACAACCTTTGATAAATATAGTAAAATCTTTTCTCTTTTATTGAGAAAATAAACCGTTGATTTAATAGAAATTATGACGAAGAATATATTCAGGAATCCGTTACAACCCTTCTCGGTTCCAAAGAGTCCGCCCAGATTATCGTGCATTATACCCAAAGCAAAATACTGGAAGAAACAGACAGCGGCATTAATCCAGAATATAACATCAAATTTACTTAATATATCATCTATATTATCACTGTTAAGGAAACAGGTAAAAATGAAGAACACAATATAAAATCTGAAATTATTTCGAAATCCCCATAAATAATACAAGGGGGACTGAAAATTAAATACATAAACTAATAAGGTAATTAGAAAAAAAGCTATGGGTATTGCATATATAAACCAATGCTTATCGTTAAATTGCAACACACCGTACTTATAATTCTTAATAACAAGAACCACCAAAAATATCCAGGCTAAATCTATTATATATTTAACAGCATTAGGCAAGGGCAAGAACTCAGTAAGAAAACCAAATGCAAAAGGTAAAAAGAGAATGGTATAAATTAAAAATTCCGGTTGTGATCTCTTTCTCACCCTAAGTTGTAAATTAAAATTCATATACCTATCATATCCTCAAAAGACTGTATAAATTAAAATCATTTTTGTTTACGGCTAAGCTTCTTGAGTAAAGATAAAAGCTTGGTCTTATCAAGAAAATCTGCCATCATAGATTTAAGCTTTGCAGAAAAAGTGTTGTTACCTGCAAACTTTTGTGCTGAAAGATAACCCTCTGACCTAAAGATTTGCCAAAATTCGTCGTAATCTGCAGGTTTATCTGCAGGAGAGTGTAAATGAGCCTGAACAACAGTATCCTCTGTGAGCTCTATATAGGACATATTCTGTAAGGACAGCTTTATCCATTCATATCCTCGGGAGGAGGATGCTATTATCAAGGAGCTGGTAGCAGAGTAGTCAGCAGTCAGCTGACCCCAGCAATCACCGAGAGTTATATCGGAAACCCGTTGAAGGGAGGTGTATTTACACGTAAAACAGGAAGGTCTGAGGATATAGTTGCCGTAATAAAGAGAATAGAACCAATCAAGCTTAGTTGCAGAAGAGGAGTACCTCTTTCCGTTCTCGAACTCAACCAGCATATCGGAAATTTTGTGAGGAGCACTCTTGCCTCTGAAACTACACCGCACCGCCTTGGATTTGTACTTACGCTCCAGATGTGCTATATACTCCTGAAAGAAGTGTGTGTCCCCTACTCCGTGACATACAAAATCTATAAGTAACAGGTCAGATAAATCGTCAACACCTTGTTTATCCAGATAAATCTTAAGTGCAGCTATGCCACAAGGAGTTGCAGTAAATATAACGTGATTACCCAATCTAAGGTCATCAGCAACCTGAGAGAATACATCAGACATATCAGAGGCTATGTACTTTGAACCTCTAAGTGAATCCCTACCCTTTGCATCTGTCACTCTGATATGTTTTGCTGTCATCGTATTATTGTCAAGGATGCAACCGTAGATAACTGCTTTATCTTTATATTCACTTAGCCAGGCGTCTGTTATTGCGGTAAAGGCTCCACCCGAGGAGCTGCTACGTCTGACGTTAATGTCTGAATGTATTGCAGAAAAAAATCTCTGTTGCATCTAAAAACCTACTTTATGACAAGTTTGTTATTCTCCGATTACACTCTGAAGATACTCTATACCCTTATGTCGGTATATGCGTAACATTTCACAGGCATTCGGTATATGACCAACTCTGTTGCTATCGTTAATCTCACATTGAGTCGCATCAGTTTTTTTCAAAAAGTCCCTAACTCTATGATTAAACTCTCCGTTTGAAAGATATATATCCGAAGCCAATTTTTTATTGAATATAAGTGAAAAAGCAGTTCCGTGAAAAGAATTAGTGAATACACAATCTGCATAATATATCCAGGATAAAAATTCCGCAGGAGAATTATGCATTATAAATTCAATGCTTTTTTTGTTGTTGATAATCTTACAGTTATGGGCTTTGGCATATTCCTGTGCACAAGCAAGTGTGTTTACATCATCAAGAACAAGATACACAAGAACATATCTGCCCCTAAATAATCTTTCTGACATTTGTTGCTTCCACTGAGCTTCATCCAAAAGCACGACAGGGTCGCAAAGTTCAATTCCATTAGTTATGCCCATACGCTCAAGCTCGGTTAACGCCGAAGATTCGCGTACAGATATATTATCAAAAGATTTAAGTAAGGATGATGCCATATAGGCATTTTTATCAGTAAATTTATACTGACCAATACTTGCAGAAAAAGAAACTTTCTTTGAATCGTCTGTTACAAAATCAAGGAAATATGTGAAGTCATTACCGGAACAATCAGGATTCCACACCTGATCACTGCCTGTAATGAAAATATCATAATCATTGAGAGTACTTACGATAGAAGATTTATCGTAGGTTTTAGGTGTAGTTCGGAGTTCTTTTTTTCTGAATTTTTCAAATCCTCTATGCTTTATAGAATAGTAAGCTTTCATAGGAATATATTTAATAATATCCTTGATAGACCTAATTTTAATATCCTTTGTGGATTCTATACTATCACATTTATAATCTATTATCTCAGCTTTAGCATCGCAAACGGCCTCAATAGTATGCTGTAGAGCAAACGCCTGTAAAACAGCACCTAAATTATCGGCTCTGTGAAATGTCAGGATACCAATTTTTTTCATATAAACCTCTTAAATCAGTTTTTTGCTTTTAGGAGTAAATAACAAAATGCATACATCTTATGTCTGAGTGCAAAAAATAAAATTCTTCTGGACAGTTTTGCTTTGTCATTTCTGCCGACATTAAGAACTTCCTGCAAAACCTCATCATCTACTATTCGCTTAAGAGCATCAAGCGTGTCCCTCCGGCAACGAGGCTGAGAACACTCCTGCTTTAATACAGAAATTGTAAAGGATAAGTACGGCTTAGAAACACGGTTAATAACAACATCGCTATAACCCATTTTTTGACATAAGGAAACACTTTTGCAGTAAAAATTCTTTATGGCATCATATCTGTTAGGAATATATCTTCGGCTTAATGAGCTGTCATTATGACAGTAGAAATACAATGCATCAGGCAAAATGGAAACTCTGTTAACATAGCGAAACAGCATCAGCTGGGTATAAACATCCTCAGAGATAATCTCTCTTTCTGATACAAATCTCCAGTTTGCTCTGTGAATCAAATCCATAGAATATAGCAAAAGACAGGGGCTCATATAATATTTTTTTCGCCCCTTAACCGAAGGGTCGGGTGCTATATAATCGGGGAAAAATCGGCTCTGAACCTCGCTGCCGTCAAAAGTAACCTTTGATACATCTGGATGAAAACTGCTGATAACATTACCAAAAGAATCCACTGTGTTAATACCATACAGCACAAGGTCAGAGGATGTATCAGTGGCTAGTATCAATGCCTTCTCCACAGTATTCTCGGCAATATAATCATCGCTATCTACAAAACAGATGTAATCCCCCATTGCATTTTCAAGACCTGTGTTTCGAGCCATACCCAACCCCGCATTATCCTTATGTATAACACGGATGCGATTATCAAGCTTGGCCCAATTATCACATATTTCAGAACTTCCATCAGAAGAGCCATCATCTACGAGCAGAATATCTAAATTACTGTAGGTTTGATTAACTACACTTTTGATACATCTGTCCAGATATTTTTCTACGTTATAAACAGGTAATACAACTGTTACTAAGCTATTGATCATATTACTCCCTTAATTAATTCCACAGGCATAACAGTGAGCCGACACGGAATGTTCTATACTATATAATTTGGATTTACTTAACAGATAATCAGAGTATGCACTAAGAGATGCTACATCAGCTTTAAGAAGTTTCTCAATACAATTAAGCAGAGCCTGAGAATCATCCACAGGAACTAAATAATCAGGATATTTATGCAAAAACTCTACTGCAGCACCACTGCCGTGGGTTGAAACAATTGGAGTTCCATAGGACGCTGCCTCGTTAATTACAAGACCCCAGCATTCCTGACGGGAAGGCAATACAAAAACCGAACAGCTAAGATATTCAGCCTCAAGCTGCTGTTTATTAAGAAAAGGTATAATCTCTACATTGTCAGGGATTTTTTCCTTATAATCATTGATAAAATCATCGGTTTTATTACCCATACCGATAAATTTGAACTTGATATTTGTATTAAGACGCGCTGCCTCAAGTGCAACATCAAGCCCCTTTACATACAGGTACTGACCAACGACCAAAACAAAATCATCTCTATCACGTTTTTTAGACGAATTCTCAGCAAGTTCAGCCTCTGTCAGTGAGCTGAAATAATAAGGAATGATATCTTTTTCATCAGCAAAATCTTTCAGAGAAGCAGCCGTCATTTCACCGGCTACAAGATATTTTTTTGCGCCCTTAAGAAAGAAACGCTTCAACTTGCTCTTAATAGAATTACCTTCTAAAAAAGGCTCACCGTCGAGATTTATGATATACGACTTCCTGAAGAGTTTCATCAAAAGAATTGCAAACATCTGAACAGGACTGTTATAACAACCAACAATTATTTCATCATAATCCTTAAATAAGTATCTAATGATACCGAAGGAGAAGGAGCTTTCAGAACGAATGTTAATTCCTTTAAGGAATTTAGCATCAAAATTTATATCTTCACTCTTAGCCCATTCATCAACTCTGCTTAAGGATTTTTTTCTTTCATATAAAACAGTCAGCTTACACGCCTTGGCAAACTCATTAAACATAGTCACCCTGTAAGGAACCTGAATGTTACTTAGGTACAGAATCTTTTTCATAATAAATCACCAAAAAGTAATCTGTTATTTGTTACACATCTCACAGGTTGAGCATCTGTCAAGTTCTTCCTTTGACACCTTACCGTCACGGAAATCACGGACAATTTTGTTTTCAAACATACTGTACTTCTTCTTTTTGAAGAAGAAAAGGAACTTATGCTTAAGTACCCAGAAGAAGGGTACCCAGATGTATTTGTGCATTGCGGGAGATACAGAGCCTATCATCCAGCAGTTTCTGTCACAAGCTCTAACCTGCTTACGGACATCCTCGGCTTCTTCGCTGTTCCAAAGTTCATCCCAGCTCTGATTATTAAGATTACCCATAACCTTCTTTTCCTTTGTACCGTTGCAAGGCATTACGTCACCAAAGGGGTCGATGAAGAAGGTATCAAAGCTCATATCACAGGGAAGCAGACGCTTCTGTGAGAATATGTAGTTAATAAGTCCGTGGTTAAAGTATGCTCTGAACCACTTTTTGGGACTGTTGGAATTAAGAAGCTTATTAACAAGGTCCTCGAAATTCTGAGCAACCATCATTCTGTCGTGGATTATATTGTTGGACTCAACGAAATAGAAGCTGTTGTGCAGAGATGCAGTTGCAAACTCCATATTCATCTCGTCGGAAATATCGTAGAGTGCACAAAGGTCAGGAGCGTTCTTGTCCTGAACTGTCATACCGAAGCCCACATCCTTCATACCCATATCCACCAGAGTTTTGAGGGTAGTGTAGCCCTTCTTATAACCGTCATCAAGACCTCTGATTTCATTATTGGTCTGCTCAAGGCCTTCGATAGAGATACGGATGCCAACATTTGGAAATTCCTTGCACAAATCTACAATACGGTCCGTAAAGAAGCCGTTTGTAGAGATAACAATTCTATCGCTTTTCTTATATAGCTCTCTTACTATGTCCTTCAAATCCTCACGGATAAAGGGCTCTCCGCCTGTAATATTGGTAAAATACATAGGGGGAAGCTTCTTGATTGTTTCTATAGAGATTTCCTCTTCGGGCTTTGAGGGCTCTTTATATCTGTTACACATAGTACATTTTGCATTACATCTGTATGTAACAATAACTGTACCGTTAAGTTTTTTTGCCAAATTAATCACCTTACAACATTCAGATATAATATTTTATTAATTTCTCAACATATTCGGATATTGTGTCAAATCTGCTACCGCTACAATCCGTATATTTATTTGGGGTCTGAGCCGTCTCTTTCCACATATACTGAATCTTTTCTATTAAATCCTGTAAATTGAAACTCTCAAAAAATTCACCCGTCTCACCCGGTATTATCAGTTCAGGTATACCGCCTATCTCAGCACCTAAAACAGGAGTGTGCAACACCTGGCTTTCCATTACTGAAAAAGGACAGTTTTCATACACCCCAGATGGACATACGGTAAATCTTGCCTGACGAATAAGTTTATAAAGCGCTTCACCCGTCTGAAAGCCAACATTAGTAATATTCGGTATATTGAGCAGTTCACCCTCCAGAGGACCGCTTCCTGCAAATATGAAGTTAATATCGGGCAAAGCCTTACACGCACTTATAAGGGTGTTAATTCCCTTCTCTCTGGAATATCGACCAAAATACAGAACATAATCTCTCTTATCTGCAGAAGTATCTTCAGCAGAAATATTAATGAAATTATGAAGTGCAACTGTCTTTTGAGCAAAAAGAGGGTTAGTGTCTAACTTTGACTTAAGGAAGTTTGAACAACAAATAATTTTATCAATGTATTTATAAGCACCGTTGATTTTCCAAAAAACAGACTCCATAGTACCAACTAAGGATTTAGCCGTTGAACCGTGTATACACTTACCACTTGTGCAATTAAAAACACTACCGTCAAGACATTTTTCACAAACTTGATTTGTATTAGGGTTATAACACATATGATTAGGGCAAACCAACTGCAAATCATGAGCTGTCAGAACAATCTTACAGGGATGAGAATTTTTCTTTCTCCAGTTAACTATTTCTAAGATAATACTGGGGGTCAATTGGAAGTTAAAATTATTTATATGACAAACGTCGGGTCTAAAATTCTCAAGCACCATATGAAGCTTTTTTCTTGCCTCGGTGGAATAAATAGTTTTTACGGGATAAAATATTTTTGATAACTTAGAACCTGAATGAAAATCCATATTGGAAGTGTAAGCCTCAACGCTGTTGCCTACAACTCTATCGGGATGCTCCATACCAAAATATTCAACCTGATGTCCAAGAGACGAAAGGTGGTTTCCAAGACCAAAAATGTAGGTTTCAGAACCGCCGTTAGGATGTAAAAATTTATTAATGATTAATACTCTCATATGTATATTCCCCAATGCATCAGGTATAGATAAAGCATTAGATTAATAATAAAGTTCTAATGTGTTTTTTACGACGTCATTCCAGTTATATTTATTGGTAATAAAATCTGCTGCTTTATTTTTATAATCGAAAACGATATTCTCGCTTTCAAGTAAATACTGAAGGGTTACCCTCAAATCAATAACATCTCCATTTTTGAAGGTAATTCCCTTATCTTCTATTACCTGTGCACACTCAGGAATATCTGAGGTAAGGCAACAGTTTCCGTAGCTCATAGCCTCAAGGAGACTCAGCGGCATACCCTCTAAATCAGAAGGTAATACATATATATAAGCGTTGCTGTACAGTTCCTGCAAGGGCTTACCCTCCACAAAACCTGTAAAGATTATTCGGCTGTCGGTATCAGCCAGTTTCTTTATCTCATCTGTATAGCTGTCGGTATCAGATGTACCACCTGCTATTACGAGTTTTTTATCTGTGTTAATACTCTTATAAGCCTCAATAAGATAATGGATTCCCTTTTCAGGCACAAGTCTGCCAAGATAGAGAATATAATCATCCTTTTTGAGGCTGAATTTTTCAGTAATCAATTCAGCCTCTACAACCTCAGGTACTGTTACACCGTTAGGAATGAAAACAGTTTCTCTGTTGTAGATATCCTTAAAATACTGCTGAACGTTTTTACTGAGGACTATAATTTCATCAGCAAATTTTACAGCACATTTTTCTCCTGCTTTGATATACCAGGAGGCAAATCGTCCCCATTTTGCACGTTGATGGTCAAGTCCGTGGATAGTGGCTATGCATCTCTTGCCGAAAAATTTAGGAAGCCAAAGCATAGCACAGGGACCCTCTGCGTGAAAATGTACAACGTCATACTTTCCGAAAGCCGCCCTCATGGATGCAAAAAATGAAGATGTCATAGCCGCCAGACCCTTTTTGTCAAAGGTAAAAACCTCTTTGAGTCTGACTCCCTTATATTCCTTAAGGGCATCTGTATCGTAGTCAGAACCACTTACGTGATGACCTTTTCTGTTATAACAGGTCACACTATGACCAAGCTCTGTCATTCTCGTTGCAAGTTCAGAAACGACAATCTCAACTCCTCCCTCTCTGGAGGGAATTCGCTTATGACCAAGCATAGCTATGCGAAGTTTACGTCCATTAGCACCGGGCATTATACACCTTCCATTCCGAATACAGCACGGATAGTCTTGAACAATATTTTGATATCAGTGCCAACACTTCTTTCGGATATGTACTTAAGGTCAAGCCTTATCCATTCGTCAAAGGATAACTCATTGCGACTGGGTTGCACTTGCCAATAGCAGGTAAGTCCCGGAACTACCAGCAGTCTTTGCTTCTGGTACTCGGTGTACTGAACTACCTCTCGCTCCAAGGGAGGTCTGGGTCCTACAAAGGACATATCGCCCTTCAGGATGTTAAGCAATTGGGGTAATTCATCAATACTTGTCTTACGAATAAAAGTGCCCACCTTGGTAATTCTGGGGTCATTCTTAATCTTAAAGGCAGGACCGTCCATTTCGTTTTGTTCCATTAAGTCCTCTACCATACGGTCAGCATCAGGAATCATTGAACGGAATTTGTAAAAATTAAATATCTTTCCGTTCTTTCCAAGTCGCTCCTGTACAAAAACAGGAGAGGCTCCCGGGCTATCAATGTAGATAACAAGGGCAACAATAGCCATAGGGACAAGCAAAATCACAAGCAAAATAAAAGAGAATATTATATCAAAAAACCTCTTGAAAAACTGATAAAAAGGTTTTTCGGATACAACAACCCTTACTGATTCCTCAGGTGCAACTAAAGGCTCTGCGTTGTCAATCAATATTAATTTTTCGTTCTCGATAATATTATCCATATTCACTCACTGGTAATCCATTTTTCCTTAAGCTAACCTAAGGTTGAATAAAACTTAAATATTACTCCACAGGAGTATAGAAGACATTCATAATTACTTCTTCAATAGAAGCTTCATCGGGATAGAACTCAATATTCTTTTCGCCGAGGACGTATTCACCCTCAATGTCATAAATTTCTGTCATAGTATAATCGGAAATCTTGTTGAACTTACTCTCTAAATCTGCAACAGAGCAGTTTGATACCATATACTTGTCAATAACATCCATTGCATTAAAAATGAAATCTGCATCTGAACTCTTGACATCCTGAATTTTCTTCTGCATTGAGATAATATACTGTCGCTGACGTTCCATTCGGCTTTTGTTGGTGCTGTCATCAAGCCCGAATCGGGTGCGAACGTAATTGAGTGCATGTTCACCCATAAGTGTTACTGTCTCGCCCTTAACAAGAGTATCGTCAACACCGCTGAAATCATCAAGCACTTCAACCTCTACTCCGCCAACCAAATCGTTGAACTCCGGAACAGAGTCCATAGTCACGGAGATATACTTATCAATGTTCAGACCGTTAAGCACACCTGACACAGCATCTGCAGTATTGCGACAACTTGACATATCTCCGTCACCATAAGTGTGTGCAAGGGCAAGTTGAGCGTTTACACTGCCTACTTTTTCACCGGCAAGACCCAGTATGTTGATGTCTGCCATTGTATCTCTGTTTATATGTATAGCAGAATACTCTTTGTTTTTGTTATCAATAACAAAAAGCATAAGAAAGTCTGCCCTCTGGTCATTATTATACGAATCTGAGTCTATCTCTTCTTCATATTTATCCAAACCTATGAAAAGGAAGGTTTCGGTATTTGTTTTCTTTGTATACTCCTGTCCCTCATAAATAACGGTATTCTGAGTAACTGAAGTAACAGGCAGATTGCCCTGCCGATTTTCATAGAATTTAATCACCAGCAAGGCAGCAACCACAACAAAAGCTACTGCGACAATCAGAATGACATTGCGCAGTAATATCCTCTTGTTTATTTTTTTGTCACGAAAAAATTTGTGACCAATCATACTCTCTTCTTATTAACAACAACGCCTGTAGCAAAAAGACTGATAAGCACAATCAGAGCAACACCTGCAGCAATATAGCCTGTGGGGTCACCTGTTATAGGAGATGTTGTCTCACTCTTATTCTTGTTAACAACAATTGCAAATGTAGAAAGCTCGTCAACAGAGAATACGAGATACTCGTTATCCTCAACATATGCGCCGTCAACAACTACCCACTCGCCATCGATAATCTGTACGAGACCTGCGAAACCGTTGAGTGTATCAGACTGAAGCTTAATCCTAAAGTCACCATGCTCGTCGTGGTCTTCACAATCATTATAGTTGATGTGGAAAAGATCGCTGACAGCAAGGTCAGAAGAAACAATATTCATTGACTCAACAATCTTATCAAGACCGGAGAAAAGCTCGGTTAAATCATCAGAGTTGATGATATCATCGTAGGCTTTCTCGATCTCGTTGATTTCATCCTCAGAAAGAAGATCGCGATCACCGTAAGGTAAAACAACAACATTAGCTGTGCAATCATCATCATTGTTAGTGTAGTCGATGATGATGGGAGCGCTGTTGTTAGAGGGGCTCTCAATAAAAGAAGCAGCTGAAACGCTGACACAGAGAGAAAGCACCATAACAAGTGCGAGACAAATTGAGATTATTTTTTTCATTTTAATTCATCCTTTCAAGAATTAAATAATTACTGATTAAATCTATGATTGCCGACTAATCAAAAAGCACTCGCTTTTGAAAATCGGTTAAATCCGCTATAAAGCCTTTGCCGAGCTTACGCTCTATATACTCGTAGGCCCTGCCTATAAAAGGCGGTCTATGCTGAACTCCGTGACAATCAGAGCCGATAAAATGTATCATTCCCTGAGACAGCATCTTCAGTGCTTTTCTACGGGTAGAAAATGTATTAAAGAAACTTGCATTAACCTGCATTAATACCCCGCACTCAAGAAGTCTTATAAGAACCTGATTGTTCTGGTAAGGCATATATCTCTCGATATGAGCCAAGACGGGAATTATCTGTCCTGAACAAGAGATATTGATAATCTCTTTAATTGACATCTCGGACCACTTACACATAGGCATCTCAAGTAAAAGCAGCTTGGTGTCACTTATGCATAAATCCTCCAGTCCGTCAAGTCTGCTGATGCCGTCATAATATGCAACCTCTGCACCCACAAGCAACTGAGGTGAGTCTGTCAGCTCTTGAGGTAATGCATCTGTAAGCTTCTTTAGAGAAGCTTCTCTTCGGGATAAAAAATCCGAAACTGATTCTCTATCAGGGAGAAAATGAGGGGTAGCGATTACCGTATCGGCACCTTGAGATTTAAGGTCTTTTAGTAAAGCTATGCTTTCCTCCGTGCTCTTACTTCCATCGTCAATACCGGGTAATGTGTGACTATGAAAATCTATCACTTATTATCCTCGGGCTTGGAAGAGTAGGAGGTGTAGTACTTACGGTAATACTTGTAATACTTTCTGTATTTACCGTGTGTGCCACTCTGGTTCTCGGATTCATTAAGTACACAACCCAGAATGTTGACATTGGAAAGTTCGAGCTGTCTCATACAAGACTCAAACTCTTTTTTGGAGGTATAGTTTTCACGAATAACAACAACCATACCTGTTATGTAGTTGGAAATAGCAAGAGCATCAGAAACGATATTAACGGGAGGAAGGTCAACTACAATGTAGTCAAACTTCTCAGATGCAAGTTTGAGGATTGACTCCATTCTTCTGGAGCCTAAAAGCTCCGAAGGGTTGGGAGGAAGTTCGCCTGAAGGCATTATATACCAGTTATCCAAGAGGCTGGTCTTGAAGGCACCCATCTGCAAGGACTCATAGCCCATAAGCAAATCTGTAAGTCCGGGTGAGCTTTTAAGACTCATCTTCTTAGCAATACTGGGAATACGAAGGTCACCGTCTATAAGGAGAACATTCTTGCCATTCTCTGCAAGTACATAGGATAGGTTAACAGCGGTTGTGCTTTTACCCTCACCTCTTATGGAGCTGGTAACACCGATAATGGGACAACGCTGTCCCTCAGGAAGTGTAAAGGAAAGGTTAGCTCTGAGGAGTTTGTATTGCTCAAGAGCAGTAAACTCAAGATTTTTGTGTAAAGTTTTTGTATCTGCTGCAGCATCGAAGAACAGCTTCTTGCCGCGTTTATTTCTTAATGACATTTACCTTTCCCCCTTTATTTAGAACTTTTTCTTCTCTGATAGTAATAGCCGTAATGCTTATCAGAGGAACCTAATAGGTTGGGAATCTTTGCAAGGATGGGATAGTCGTATGTATTATGTATATACTCTTCATCATGAATTGTATCATCCATAAGAGCAATGATTACAAGCATAATCAATGAAAGAAGAACTCCCAGAAGCAAACCAATCTCGGTATATTTGGTAATACTGGGAGAAACCTTGTTTGTGTTAACTACACCCAGGTCAACAACCTTCATGGAGCTACCCTCGATAATCTCTCCTATTCTGTCAGGAAGAACATCGGCGATTGTATTGGCGATAAGCTCTGCCTCGTAGGGGTCTTCACAGGTAACCTTAACCTTAAGCACCTCGGTCTCATCAACAGCGTATGCATCAACCATATCATATATTTCCTCATAGGAATAATCGAGACCGGTTTTTTCGATTACCTGATTATAAGTTGTTCTGTTCTGAAGAATAACCGTATAGGTGTTAACTAAGCTCTGTGCAGCGGTAAGGTCTGAGGAGCTTATGCTAAAGTTAGAGCTGCCGAGTGAAAACGAACTGTTGTTAACATAAAGCATAATGGATGATGAATACTTGGGAGGAATAAAGAAAGCAGAATATGTAAAACCGATTGTGGCACCGATAATGCCAACAAGAATTACAACCCATATTCTCCTCCATACTGTTCTGACGATATGTAGGAAGTCAATAACATAATATTCCTGAGTACTGTTTTTCTTTTCACTCACCATTGACCTATTCTCCTTCAAAATATAATCGAAAGCAAAATGCCCCTTTTATCAAAATGGCATTATAAAACAATGTAATTTTAACACATAATACTTGTAAATACAAGGAATTTTTGAAGAATTTTTGAAACATTGAATATTATAATAAGATAATATTGCATTAAATCGAATTTTAAGCAAATTAATTGCCAAAAATTCAGGGCAGAGAGGTCATCTCTCTGCCCTTTTGAGGTTATTAGCAACAACCTGTGCTGCCGCAGCTGCCCTTAAGTCTGAAGCTCTCGCAGTCGGTACACTTTTTCTCGGTAGGATTTGCCTCGTGAGTACCAACCTTGATAGCATTGAGTTTGCAGTAACCCTGCTCGGTGTTGTTATATGCACAACTTGTTACAGAGCACTGAATACACTTGTTAATGTTATTATCCATTTTTCTCACCTCGATATTATTATTGCCTGAGAAAACAGGACTATTCAGCACTTTTTTTAACAATGAGGATATTATATAAAGAGGTGATATATTTGTCATATATAATTGTAGGTTTTATTGTGATGTTTTTTGCTCTTTTCGGGTTTGTAGAGTTTCTTAAATTTTTGATTTTTCGTTTGTATAAAAGTAAGGCAGACAAGACTGTAATGCTGATTACACCTGTAAAAAATCAGCAAGAGGACATTGAGTTTATTCTCAGAAGCTGTGCATCAAGGGTAAAGTGGATGGGACACTCGGGACCAAGGCTTGTAATTTGTCTTGATAAGGGTATGGAAAAAGATACAAAATCCATTTGCGAAAAGGTTTGCAGTGAGTATGATTTTATGAGCATACTCACACCGTCTCAGCTCTTTGAATTACTGAATTTTGACGAATAATTTTAAGGATATAATTCTAATTTAGAATTATATTATTTATCTGCAATAATACATCATCTTGTAAAAATAATTAAAACTTTGCACTAAATATAGTTGTTAATTTTATTATTATGTATTATAATTAATTTGTTAGTTTTTACATTAATGATACATATAATATTCGGAGAAATTATGGGAAACGCTGAAATGTACGAGGTATGCGGAGCAGTTGAAAGAATTGTTTTTCGCAATGAAGAAAATGAATATACGGTTCTTGAAATCGGCTGCGGTGACGATGTTATCACCGCAGTCGGTATTTTGCCGCAGGTATATGAGGGTGAAGAGCTGAAGCTCATCGGAACCTTTACAAGTCACGCCACCTACGGACAGCAATTCTCTGTATCCGCCTTTGAGAGAAGTATGCCCACTACGGTACTGGGAATTTTGAAATACCTTTCCGGCGGAGCTATAAAAGGAATCGGCCCCTCTACTGCAGCAAGGCTTGTAAAAGAATTCGGTGAAAACACTCTGGATGTGCTTGAAAATGAGCCTCAACGAGTGGCACAAATTAAGGGAATCTCCCCCGAAAAAGCCCAAAGCTTCAGCGACCAATTGAAGGCTAACAGCAGTATCAGAGAATTGCTTTTGTATTTAGGAGGCTTTGGAATCACCCCTCAGGAAGCAATCTCTCTATGGAAAAAATTCGGCAGTGAGACAATTAATATTATTGAGGACAACCCCTTCAGCATTTGCTTTGACGGAAGTGGAATTAGCTTTGAGACGGCAGATATGATTGCTAAAAAGAAGGATTTTTCCTCTGACAACAGTCTGAGAATCCGAGCCGGAATCACCTATGTGCTTAATCACAACCGGCGAGGCGGACATACCTGTCTTCCTAAGGATAAGCTTATTAAGACTACCTCTGAGTTTCTCTCAGTTGAGCCCTTCAAAACAGAAAGTGCTCTTAACAGTATGGTTGAGGAGGGCACATTAATTCAGGTTTGCTTTATTCAGAGAGAGTTTATTTTCTTACCTGATTTGTATAGTAGTGAGTGCTACATTGCATCCAGAATGGAAATGCTTCTGCGATACCCTGTAAAAGCAATGAGTGATGCAGAAGAACTGATTGAAAACATAGAAAACAGCACAAATATTAAATATGCAGAGCTACAGAAAAAGGCTATTATTCAGGCACTTTGCAAGGGTCTTCTTGTGCTGACCGGCGGTCCGGGAACAGGCAAAACCACCACGTTAAACGGAATTATCAGTATTCTCAGACAAAAGGGACAAACCGTGCTCCTTGCTGCTCCAACAGGCAGAGCAGCCCAGCGAATGACTGAGCTGACAGGTTGTGAGGCAAAGACTCTGCATAGACTTCTTGAGGTACAATGGAACAAAAACGACCAGCCGGAATTTAAGAAAAACGAAAAAAATATGCTCAACTGTGATGCACTCATTGTGGACGAGCTTTCTATGGTGGATACTCAACTTTTTGAGAGCGTTCTGAGAGCCCTCCCCTTGGGTTGCAGAATTATTCTTGTGGGAGACAGCGACCAGCTTCCCTCTGTGGGTGCAGGAAACATTCTTGCTGACCTTATAGCCTCACAGGCGATACCTGTAGTAGCCCTTCGGGAAATATTCAGACAATCAAGTAAAAGCCTGATTGTCACTAACTCTCACCGCATTGTAAAAGGCGAAATGCCCCTGCTTGATATAAGGGACAACGACTTCTTCTTTTTACCTTGCAACAATCCCACAGAAGCACGTGAGCTTATTGTCAGCTTATGCAAAGAACGACTGCCCTCAAGCTACGGCTACTCCCCTATAGATGACATTCAGGTGCTTACTCCCGGCAGGAAGGGAATTCTCGGTACATACGAGTTAAACCAAGCCTTGAGAGATGCTTTGAATCCGGCTTCTGAGCATAAGGATGAAATCACCTTCGGCTTTGCAACTTTTCGCACAGGCGACAAGGTTATGCAGGTCAAAAACAACTACAACATATCCTGGCTTAAATTAGAAACCGGCGAATACGGCGAAGGTATCTTCAACGGAGATATAGGAATTGTACAACAGATTGACAAGGTTTCTAAAAAGATGCAGGTGCGTTTTGACGACAGGTATGCGGTTTATGACGGGGACTGTGCCTCGGATTTGGAGCTGAGCTATGCCTGTACCGTACACAAAAGTCAGGGTAACGAATTTGAGGCAGTTGTTATGCCTGTTATCAAAAATTCTCAGTACCTTTTTTACAGAAATCTTCTGTACACAGGTGTCACAAGAGCCAAAAAGCTGATTATACTTGTTGGCACCAGAGAGAGTATAAAATACATGGTGGACAATAATGTCAGAACCCTTCGATATAGCGGTCTCAGGCATATGCTCAAGGGTGAAAATCAATGAAGATAACTCCTCGTAATCTCAATATTTTTCAAAAAGCACTGAGAGTCTTATATCCCGATAGATGCCCCTACTGTTTTGCTCCTATAGACAGCGGTGAGCTAAACTGTAAGGAATGCGAAAAAGAGAAAAACGGCATAACCTATTTTGTTTATGCCAGAGGTAACTTTCCTTGTATCAGCCCTATGCCTTACGCAGGAGTATTTGCCAACGGAATCAAAGCCTTCAAATTCAAAAATCGCAAACAATGTGCTTATCAGTTGGCTTTCCCTATGGCACAAGCAGTTGCAAAATCCTATGCAGAGCAGGAATTTGATGTTATATCCTATGTTCCTCTGCACAAAGAAAAACAGAAAGAACGGGGATATAACCAAAGTCAGTTATTGGCAAAGGAATTAGGTAAAATACTGAATATTCCTGTAAAAGAACTGCTTGTCAAAACAAGGAAAAACAAGCCTCAGCACACCCTTAAGCTTAAGGAACGAGCCAAAAATGTACAGGGTGTTTACAAGGTTGTTGATGTGTCCTGTGTTAAAGATAAGAAGATTCTCCTTGTGGATGACATCATAACCACCGGCTACACCTTGGGTGAATGTGCAAAAATGCTTCAGAAAGCCGAAGCTACAAGTATACATTGTGTAACTTTTGCTGTTGCAACAGTAAAAACGACTTGAAATAAATCTGCACTCATAATATAATGAACATATATGAAAAATCACGTCAACCGAAAGGATGTTGAATTATGGATATAGCCCTTGATCTGGGTACTTGTAACACCCGAATATATCTTAACGAAAAAGGAAAGGTTTTGGACGAGCCTTCTGTTATAACTTACGACGCAATATGCAACGAAATTCTGGCAGCCGGTACTGACGCGTACCGTATGCTGGGCAAAACCCCCACAAGGATTCACGCTGTTTATCCTCTGGAGGGTGGCGTTATTGCCGAGCTTGACCTTGTTGAGGAAATGATAGGTAGTTTTTTATCAAAGGTCAGCACAAGTAAGGTGGTTATGCCCAGAGTTGTTGCCTGTATTCCCGGAGAGATAACCGAGGTTGAAAAACGTGCGGTTGTAAACGCTATATCCAGCTTCGGCGTAAGAAGAGTCTATCTTATTGAATCTGCAAAAGCTGCGGCTATGGGTGCCGGACTTAATATTATGAGCCCTCACGGATGTATGATTGCAGATATCGGTGGCGGTACTGCTGATATTGCGGTGCTGTCTCTGGGCGGTATATCTGTCAGCCGTACCATTAAGGAAGTGGGCAAACATATGGATGAGGAAATCATCAAATATGTTCGCCGTAAATACTCCCTTATTATCGGCAACACTACTGCAGAACAATGCAAAAATGCCATCGGCTCTGTTATAAAGCCCAAGGAAGAAAAAGTTTTCCGAGTTAAGGGCAGAGATTCTATGCGTGGTCTACCAAGATATGTAGATATGAAATCCTCTGAGATTTACGAGGCAATTTCTGAGGTTGCTATGGGAGTAGTTAAGGGTATAATGGAGGTTCTTGAGCAAACTCCTCCTGAGCTTATCGGTGACATCTATACAGATGGTATTACCCTCTCCGGCGGTCTGGCACAGCTGGAGGGCTTCTGCGAATTGATATCAGAACACACTCACATTGATGTTCATCTTGCTGAAAATTCCTCTGATTGTGTTGTGAAGGGTTGCGGTCTGGCTATAGACTATATCTCTGATGTTGAGAACAACTCATCAAGAAAAGTCAATCCTCTTCTTGCTGCGTATTAAATAATAATCGAACACCTCAACGGCAACATTAATTGTTGCCGTTTTTTGCTTTATTTTCATAAAATCAAATTCGCTCATCAGGTTATACATATTTTGAATTATTAATTTATCTAATATTACCAAAAAGACATTTTTCAATATCGAAAATTAAGAAAAAGCTCTTGAATATTTGTGTAATATTTTTGTAACTATTTTGTTAAATTCTGTTGATATAAATTCCACTAAGATGTATAATATTTTATATTAATTTTTTTATATATTATAAGTAAAATATTATACATCTATTTTGCCAAGTATAACACGTATTTTGCCAAGTATAACACGCAAACACAATTTAGGAGCTTACCTTATGGATTATAATGCAGAGCTTCAGCGCCAGAACGAACTGCTGAAAAAAGAAATTGAACAACTGAAAACAGAACGTAAAAGAATCAAACAGACAAGAGTTAAATTGTCTGTTTTTCTGCTTATTCTTCTGCTTATTTCTATGGTAACTACCACCTATGCTTGGTTCACTATATCCAGCATTTCCTCCGTACATAACATGGAGATTACCATAGGAACAGGCGTACAACTGCTTATCTCTGACTCAGACCACGGAGATTCCCTGACCGAATATGTATCTGAAATCACAGGTGAGGATATCAACAGGCAATTATCTGCTTACAACACCTCTCTTGATAATATGAAGCTTGATCCCCTCACCTCCTCTGACGGCACAGCCTTCTATACTGAGCGTGGAGTTAAAAGAGATGCCAACAACGACAGCTTTCTTGAGTTTGAGCTTTTCTTTATTTCTACTGAGGATATGTGGGTTCACCTAACATCCGATGAAGGTGAAGAGGGCGCAAATAACGGCACAAGCATCCAAACCTCCAGCACAGGCATACAGGGTGATATCATAAACTGTGTGAGAGTTAGCTTCACTGATGAGGTTGCAGGTACAACTGTTATTTACGAACCTAACAAAGGTTCTGCGGTTGCAAGTCAGAACACTTTTGACCTGCCTGAGCCTATGGGATTTTCTGATGACACAAGACTGTTTCATGTTGATGCTCTTACCCCTAAGATGATTACCGTAAGGGTATGGATTGAGGGCGAAGACCCACAGTGTGACGACGACGTGCAAAATGCCAACCTTCAGATTCAGTTTAACTTTGAGGGAACTGATGAGAACAACATACCTGTGAATTGATAGAATTCCTTGTCCCCTTTCCAAGGGAGGCGAGATTGCCTTCTCCTTTGAGGGGAAGGTGGCACAGCATCAGCTGTGACGGATGAGGTGAAAAACTTCAAGACGAATGTAATACATCCTACACCTCATCACCGCCTACGGCGGAGCTTCTCCTCAAGGAGAAGCC
>CAZRLC010000020.1:0-29417 GCA_964600975.1 uncultured Ruminococcus sp. | reverse complement strand
ACAAAAATCGACAAGTTTCGACAGAAGCTTGTCGATTTTTACTTTTTCACTATTAACTCTTCACTTTTCACTCTTCTCTTTCGAAACTTGTCGATTAGGTAATAAGTAATAGTGAATAGTGAAGAAGTAAAGGTATCCGCTTCGCGGATGATTTAGAATTTATTGCGAGGGTTCGAATTCATACGCAAAACTGCCGAAAATATCTTTTTTGTTCTTTTCACTTTTCTCTTTTCGCTCTTCTCTTTTCTCTAAAACTTGATGTTTCTTTTTGTGATATAAATTGCATTATGCAGGTACTATTTTCTTATATTTTCTATTTTGGAAGTATAATAAAAAGACTAAAAAGTATTTCTTTCAACGTGTTAAAGTTACAAAAAGTTACAAACACAGTATATTGTGTAAAAATTGTATATATTGTATAAAATCTAATAAGAATTACTATATTTATTGTTTTTTTCAAACTTTTATACTAAAAAGGGTTGCAAGATATACACCTTCGTGTTATAATGTTTACAAAGTTGTAACTAAACTATTTATCTTTGTAAATTTTCATGCCCTTTGGGGCTTTTTTTGAGGGCGTTGTCCCTTATAATCCGGAGGTTTTTTCCATTATGAATCGTATAAAAAAGATTATATCTTTATTACTTATAATTAGCCTGTTGGCTGCTATGACTTTGACAGGCGGTATGCTCTCTGCATCTGCTGCAGGTACAGGTATAGGTCTTGCTGAACATGCACTTAATGCTTATTACAGCGGTTGGAGCTATGTTTACGGAGCTGCAAGTTACGGTGCAGTTGACTGCTCCGGTCTTATTTATCTTTACTCCGGGACAGGCAGTCGCTCAAATATGATGGGCTCCTCTCCTGAGACAGGCTCCGTGGCAAACGGCATTCCCAACATTCACGGACTGGGACTTTATGAGCCGGGACATGTTGGTGTATATGTCGGCGGCGGTATGGCTGTTGATGCAAGGGATGAATATTACGGTGTATGTTATCAATCTGTATACTCCAAGGGCTGGACAAACTGGTTTAAGGTTGCAGGTGTTAGCTATCCTACCAACGGCTGGGAATACTATAACGGAAGCTATTATTACTATCAAAACGGCGAGTATCTAACCAACACTTATATTACTGTTGATGGTATTTCTTATTATCTGGACGCAAGTGGTGTAAGCTCCTCCACCCCCGGAGATACAAGTGCAGTTGTTGACACACCTTCTGCTACAACAAGTTCTGTTATGAAGGTTGGTTCCTACGGTGACAATGTTACAAAGCTCCAGCAAAGACTGACCGAGCTTAACTTTTACAACGGAGAAATCACAGGTTACTTCGGCGAACAGACAGAGGCTGCTTACATAAGATTCCAGAAGGCTGCCGGTGTGTATATTGACGGAATTGCCGGTGAGTCTGATCTGGAGATTCTTTATTCCGATTACGCTCCTACAGGCAGTATTGCTGAGCTTGGCACAAGTAATACTACAGCAGAAGTTGAGGAAGAACCTACTGAGGCTGAGACAACTACTGAGGCAAAAGCTTCTACAAGCTTCTCAACAGGTGACTATCACGATGAGGTTTATAACATTCAGTCCCAGCTCGGTGACCTTGGTTACTTCAACGATGATGCTACAGGTTACTACGGTGAACTTACAGAGGAAGCCGTTAAGGATTTCCAGAGCGAAAACGGACTTACCTCCACAGGTGTTGTGGACGAGCTAACATACAAAACCTTGTTCAGCATAAATGCTCTTGAAAATCCCAATCAGGTTGAATCAACAGACAGAACTGTTGTTGTAAATCCCAATGCAAACGAGGACAACACCGAGGCACCTACTGAAGGTACTGAGGCTACAGGAACTACTGAGACTACAGAATCGGCTATTGTCTCCCCTACTGAAGCTACTGAAATTGCCCTGAAATCTGCTCAACTTGCATCTAAGGCTCTTGAGGGAGTAAACGTTCAGGCAGAAGCAGATAGCTCCTCAAAATCAAATAACGGCTCATTTATTCTGTGGTTAGTTATTATGGTTGTATTTATGAGTACTGCATTCTGGATTGTGTTCACCACAGAAAAGAAAAAGAAAAAGGCAAGATTTGAAAGAATCAAAGCAAGAGCAAACAGAAACTGGTAAATGTTAACCGCCTGTACTGAGTACAGGCGGTTTTTTGTTAGATTCTTTGACAGGCTCGGGAGGAGTAATCCCTCCGTCTTTGCCTTCGGCAAATCCACCTCCCTTTACAAGGGAGGCAAGTTTAGATTCTTCGACTTCGATACGCTTCGCTCAGAATGACAGAGAGGAAGGCTTATGATAACAGATAGAGAGGCATAAAAAACCGCTTGAAGTGTTCTTCAAGCGGTTTTTTAATATGTAGTGTTGTATTACTCAGAAAGCTCTGATGTACAATGGGGACAACGGGTTGCCTTGATGTCGATTTCTGTGCAGCAATAAGGACAAACCTTTGTTGTGGGCTCTGCGGGAGCTTCTTCCCTTTTGGGAGCAAGGTCTCTAACCTTTGCTACACCCTTAACCAGCAGGAATACTACAAATGCAAGGATGATAAAGTAGATTACTGCAGAGATGAAATTACCGTAGCTGAATACTGCAATTCCTGCATCCTTGAGAGCTGTAACGTTGTTTTCTACACCCTCGGGGATTGATGTAAGAGGAATGTACCAACCGGAAAAATCGATACCGCCTGTAATAAGAGAGATGAAAGGCATAATTACATCGTCAACCAAAGACTTGATTATACCCTGGAATGCAGCACCGATTACAACGCCGACTGCCATATCCATTACGTTTCCTCTTGAAATAAATGCTTTGAACTCCTCAAAAAATTTCTTCATTGTGAACCTCCTGTTTATTTAATAAAACAAGCCTTATGAAAGACTTTTTTACCCTTTTTAATTACCACATAGCCCTTTGCAAAGTCCTCCTCTGTGAGACTTGCAAACATATCGGTTACCTTCTTGTCATCAACAAGGACACCGCCCTGCTGAATAAGACGCTTTGCCTCACCCTTGGAGGGACAGAGCTTACACTTGACGAGGATATCCTGGACGGAAATTTTACCCTCGGTGAAATCCTCTGCAGTCAGATCTGTTGAAGGCATATTCTCAATATCGCCGCCTGTGGTGAAAAGTGCTCTTGCGGTCTGCTGAGCCTTTTGTGCCTCTTCTTCACCGTGGATAAGCTTTGTAACCTCGAAAGCGAGGATTTCCTTAACCTTGTTGATTTCACTACCCTCAGCCTTAGAAAGCTCGTCGATATAATCCAGAGGCAGGAAGGTTAGCATCTTCAGACATTTGATAACATCTGCATCATCAATATTTCTCCAATACTGATAGAAGTCGTAGGGAGATGTCTTGTTGGGGTCGAGCCAGAGAGCACCCTTCTCGGTTTTACCCATTTTCTTACCCTCGGAGGTAAGAAGAAGTGAACAGGTAAAAGCATTGACCTTTGTTGACTCAGGTACGGGAGTGCCTGTTTCCTCTGACTCCTTAGCAGCAATGCGACGGATAAGCTCAACACCGCCTATCATATTGCTCCACTGGTCGTCACCGCCAAGCTCCATCATACAACCGTACTCTTGGTTGAGCACATAAAAATCGTAGCTCTGCATAAGCATATAGTTAAGCTCGAAGAATGTGAGACCTCTCTCCATTCTCTGCTTGTAGCACTCGGCAGCCAACATCTTGGAGATAGTGAAGTGTACGCCAACCTTCTTGATAAAATCTATGTAGTTAAGGTCTAAAAGCCAATCAGCGTTATTAACAGCAATTGCTTTTCCATCGGAGAAGTCGATGAGTCTTGACATCTGATTTTTGAAGCACTCTACGTTGTGCTTGATGTCATCCATAGTGAGCATCTTACGCATATCGCTTTTGCCCGAGGGGTCGCCGATAACACCTGTGCCACCGCCGAAAAGTGCAATAGGAACATGACCTGCACGTTGGAGGTGTGACATAAGAATAATGGGAATAAAGTGACCTATATGGAGAGAATCAGCTGTTGGGTCAAAGCCAACATAAAAGCGTACAGGACCTGCATCCAGCTGCTTTCTGATTTCTTCCTCGTTGGTGCACTGAGCAATAATGCCACGGGCTTTAAGTTCGTCAAAAACGTTCATTTGTATCAATCCTTCATTTGTAATAAAACCTATAGGGATAAGTATAAATCTAATTTATAAATCCGTCAAGTGAAATGTACTGATTAGCTTTATTCACCTGTAATATTGTTACGCTCAAGCCACTGCTGATAGGTCATAAGCACATCTCTGGGCTTGGCTCCCTGATAGGGACCTACAATACCCATTTTTTCCATATCGTCTATCATACGACCTGCTCTGGCATAACCTATGCGGAGTCGACGCTGAAGCATAGAGGTGGAAGCCTGTCCTGCATCGATTACATACTTTATGGCTTCTTCCATCTTATCGTCAACGTCACCGCCCAAATCGTCACCGTCAGAGGAATCCTTGGACTTCTTGTCCATTTCCTCGGCAGCAATACGACGGATTTTTTCCTCGATTTCCTCGTTATAACGGGCACTGTGATTCTTCTTGATATATCCTGTAACGCCCTCAATCTCTTCGTCAGAAGCATAGCAACCCTGAACACGGATAGGCTTGGGAGAACCTACAGGTGAGAATAGCATATCGCCCCTACCAATAAGGCTCTCTGCACCGCCACAGTCAAGGATAATTCTGGAATCCTGACCTGTGCTAACCTTGAGGGCAATTCGGGAGGGAATGTTTGCCTTGATAAGACCTGTAATGACGTTAACTGTAGGTCGCTGAGTGGCAAGTACCAAGTGCATACCGGCTGCTCGAGCCATCTGAGCCAAACGACAGATAGCATCCTCAACCTCCTTGGCAGCTACCATCATAAGGTCGGCAAGTTCGTCGATAGCAATAACAATTCTGGGAAGCTTCTCTGTAGGTACGGGAAGTCCGTTTACATCCATACATACCTTTTCCTCGCTGTCTTTGTTATCGGCTATATATTCGATATTTGATTCTACAAGCTTATTGAAGGATAGAATGTCCTTGCAGTCATACTCAGAGAACAGTTTGTATCTCTGGAGCATTTCTGTAACCGCCCAGTTGAGAGCACCTGCGGCTTTTTTGGCATCGGACACTACGGGAATAAGCAGATGAGGAAGTCCCTTGTACTTGGAAAATTCAACCATCTTGGGGTCTACAAGCAAGAGCTTGACCTCATCGGGAGTTGCATTAAAGAGAATACTCATAAGCAAGGAGTTTACACATACGGACTTACCGGAGCCTGTTGTACCTGCTATAAGCAAGTGAGGCATCTTGGCAAGGTCTGTGGTAACAATGTCACCTGAGATATCTCTGCCTAAAACACAGGTAAGTTTGCTCTCGGCACTACGGAACTCTTTGGAGTCAATAAGCTCACGCATAGTAACCATACTGACAAACTTGTTGGGAACCTCAATACCTACGGCTGCTTTGCCCGGGATGGGTGCTTCTATACGGACACCGTCAGCTGCAAGGCTTAAAGCAATATCGTCTGCAAGGTTTGTAATCTTGTTAATCTTGACACCGGGTGCAGGTTTAAGCTCGTATCTGGTAACTGAGGGGCCACGGCAGATGTTACTTATAGTAACCTTTACGCCGAAGCTCTCCAATGTTTCGATAAGCTTTTTGGCGTTGCCCTCAAGCTCCAGTCGTGCTCCTGCATCATCAGAGCTGGGAGGCAATCTGAGAAGCTGAACAGGAGGATATGTATACTTGGGAGCCTCCTTGACTTGCTCCTCGGACTTTTTGATTTCGTTTTCTACAAGCTTGGTTTCTGAGGCTAAATCTATAGGCTCTTCCTCATCAGAGGAGGTTGCTCTGGGGTCTACGGCTACAGTTTCGGGGTCGGGCTGTTTTGCACCCTCTGTAAGGTGGGACTGACCCTTGGACTTTGTGATGCCCTTGGCTACGATTGAAGCCTTGGTGGCATCATCACCTGTGAAATCGTCACTTTGTGCTATTAAAATAGATGTGATAAGCTTATCGGCAGGGTCCTCGTAGACCTTGCCGCTATCATCATCTGTAGAAACATCATCGGGGGGATTAATGCCGTGAGGGGTTCCGCTAACATCCGCAGGAGACAGAGGTATGTCGATTCGGGAATGGCCTCTGCCCTTTTTCTTCTTTGTTGTGGGAATCTCCTGTATCTGTTCTACCTCCTCTTCGTACTCTTCGTCGTATTCACGCTGACGGGCATTACGCAAGGCAGTCATCTGCTTTTTTGCTACATTGGCTATATCTATAAGAGAGATTCCTGTTAAAAGCATAATGCTGACAATCAAAAGGAGTATGGCTATAAACTTAGGCAGGAAGTTGTCACCGCAAAGCTTGACTAAAGGATAGCCTAAGATACAGCTGATGATACCGCCGCCGAGACCATTAGATGTATCTGCTGAATCGGTATAGGAAAGTCCCATTGACTTAAAGAAGCCAACTTCTTTGTACTCGGCAGGTCCGAACATAAAGAATAGTGAAGACACAAGCAGAATAATAAAGGCGGAAAGCAGAAGCTTTGTGGAAAGCCTTGAGACCTGTTTTTCCTTAGCGGTCATAATTGCAAGGTATCCAAGCAAAACGGGAATCAGTATAAAGCCAATTCCGAAAACTCCGTAGAGGAAACCTCTGAGTGTATTCCAGAAGGCTTCACCGGGGAAGATTACAAGAGCCAGTAAAAGGATTGCAGATGCTAAAAGCAAAATTGCCTTAACCTGGGGATTCATTCCCATATGTAGAGTCTCTTGCTGACGGGATTTACCTGTTGTTTTCTTTTTTGAGGATGAGGTGCTTTTCTTTGTAGAAGCAGCACGTTTACTGTTACTTTTCTTCTGAGCCAAAATTCTTCCTCCGTTTTTCGTCCTTATCTTTAATGTAATAGCTTACACAAAGGATATAACATTACCTGTTACGAGTTCAATAATGCTGATTATCAGTACTACTATACCTGCTAATGCGGTGTATATTACAAACACATAGGTTTTGTCGGTTTTGAGAAGCCACTTGAAAAGAGCAATTGAAAGGTAGCCAACAACTGCAGCGGCAATCATACCTACAATTACAGGACCGAAGTCGATAGAAAGTCCGCCCTCCTGTGAAAGAGCATCGGAAAGCTCCAGCACTGCTGCTGCAAGGATAGAGGGAATTGCAAGGATAAAGGTATAGTCGAGAGCTTTTTGCTTACTGATACCTCTGCTCTGTCCTGCTGCAAGGGTTGAACCGGAACGGGAAAGTCCGGGAAGGATAGCGGCAACAACCTGTACGCAACCTACCACAATTGCATCTATAAAGGTGTATCTCTCTTTTGGAGAGATAATGCCCTTGGCGATTTTGTTCTCTCTTGCTTTGGTCATTAAGATACCTGCAAGAAGTAAGAATGAGGTAAGGAGCAAAGATATGCCGGTTACAATGAAGAATCCGGGGTCCCCTGAAAAAATGGAGGCTAAATCCTTGAGCTTCATATCGTTGCCTATAGGCAGGAATAAAAGGAACAAAGGTACAAGACCTACAATAAGCATTATTAGCAGGTTTCTGTCATTGTCCATATTCTTAAAGCTGAACTTACCTGTGAAAATATCCTTTATCATCCCTAATGCCGCCTTGATAAGGCGAAGGATAAGCTTGTGATAAAAGATACATACGGAAACAAGAGTTCCGAGATGAAGCATTACATTGAAGAAAAGGTTATCCTCTGTAATGCCAAAAAAGTGCTGGAACATATTGAGATGTCCGCTGCTGGAAACAGGCAAAAATTCTGTAAGTCCCTGAACGATGCCCTGTAATATGGAATATATGTAATCCATAATATACCTCCTTGATGCTGATATATGATATGTTATAAAATATGCATTATGTAAATGCAAACCCTCAGGTCTGCGATTTATTCTCTTTAATCATAGAATACAGACAGTCTATTGCCTCAGATAAAGTACCGAGGTTATCAATAAGCCCCTCTGAGACTGCTTCCTGCCCCTCGAGGATTGTGCCTATATCAAGAACAAGTTCACCTGTATTAAGCACAAGCTCTGTGTATCGTTCCTTAGAGATATTGGAGTTATCCGATACAAAGGTGGTGATTCTGTTCTGCATTCTGCGGAAATACTCGAAGGTTTGGGGTGCACCTACGGTAAGTCCTGTAGTTCTGACAGGGTGAACTGTCATAGATGCACTCTGTACTATAAAGCTCTTCTTGGAGGCTACTGCCAGAGGGATTCCTATGGAATGGCCTCCGCCGAGGACTATAGAAACAACAGGCTTCTTCATACCGGCTATGACCTCTGCAATAGCAAGACCTGCCTCCACATCTCCGCCACAGGTGTTGAGAAGAATCAGAAGTCCATGAATGCGGTCATCCTCGTCCACCGCCACAAGCTGAGGAATAACATGCTCATACTTTGTGGATTTGCTGCCCGAAGGCAAAAGATAATGCCCCTCTATCTGCCCCACTATGGTAAGGCAATGGATAATCACGCCATTGCGGTTGATAAGCACAGAGCCGGTTTCGTTAATCTGCTCTGTATGTTGCTCGTTAATGGGGCTGTCGGACTCAATAGAAGTCTGCTCCTCACAAGGATTGGGAACAAAGGACGAGTCTTTACTTTGACTATTCTCTTTATTATTCTTAACCTTTGGGGAATTATTGTGTGTTTTGTTCATATACTGCACCTCTGTGAGTAGTTTTTCCTCCGAGATACAATATAATGTATGTAATTATTTACATTATATCACTATAGTGTAAAATCTTCAAGAATATTATCTATATTTCTTTATTACAATATTGTTGCAAAAATTTATGGTATGCTATTAAATTAAGGAGTGAAATATCTTGGACACGAATACGAATATTATATATTCCGTTATTATAGTTATTCTAATCATTATGTCAGCATTCTGCTCTTGCAGTGAAACTGTCTTTTCCTGTGTGAATACCATTCGACTTAAGAGATGGGCTGATGAGGGTAACAAGAAAGCAAAACGAGCCCTTAAGATAGCAAACGACTATGACAAGGTGCTTACTGCTGTTCTTATTTTGAACAATGTGGTAAACCTGGGATGTTCTGCACTGGCAACGGTGCTGTTCCTTAACATCTTCCCCAATTACGGTGCAGCTATCTCTACAGGTATCATTACGCTTTTGGTTCTTACCTTTGGTGAGATTATCCCTAAATGCCTCGGCAAAGAAAAATGCGATAAACTTGCACTTTCTATATCAGGTGCTCTTTGGTTTCTGATGATAATTTTAACTCCCTTTATTCATCTGTTCCTTGGAATCAAGAAATTAGCACTTAAGCTTTTCAGCGTTAAGGGTGAGGATTCGACCGTTACAGAGGACGAGCTTAAGTATATCGTTGAAGAGATTGAAGAACAGGGTGTATTGGAAAAGCAAGAAAGTGAAATGGTACGCTCGGTGCTTGACTTCGACGAAACAACAGTGGTTGAGGTTCTGACTCCTCGAGTTGACGTTGTTGCTATCAATATTGATGAAAGCCACGATAGAATAATGGAGATTATAAAGGAGCACAGATACTCCAGAATTCCTGTTTTCGAGGAAACTATTGATAACATAATCGGTATTCTTCACACCTGGGATTATCTTGATGCGGCTGCATCAGGACAGACCCCCTCTCTCAAAGACCTTATAGGTCCTGCACAGTTTATTTTCCAGACACAGAATCTGTCCTCTGTTTTGACCGAGTTCAGAAGAAGAAGGCTACATATGGCGGTAGTAACAGATGAGTACGGCGGTACTCTGGGTATTGTTACTATGGAGGACCTGCTGGAAGAAATTGTAGGAGAAATATGGGACGAGGACGAAGAAATTGAAAGCGACATCCAGAAAATATCTGAAAAAAGCTGGAGACTGGACGGAGATTTTGAGCTTGACAGTTTATATGATATGTTTGGTCTTAACGAAAATGACAACGACAGCGAATGCGTAACTATCGGCGGATTCATTTCAGAGACTCTGGGTACTATACCTAAAAACGGCGACTTCATTGAATTTAAGGGGTTGACCCTGACTGTAGACAGCGTTACAAACCAGCGTATTGACACAGTGACAATTCAGGTAAACGAAACTGAAAACTCTGAAGAAGCGGAAGAATAAAATTAAGCCGTGAAGCTTTGAGCTTCACGGCTATTTTATACGATATTTTTTCTTCTGTTAATTAAGGAGCAAACACCACTTATGGGTATGCACAAAAGTCCCCACATTACACTATACAAAAGACAAATCTGTCCGAGAAAATTCATCGGAAGCTTTGAATAATCCCAGACATTAAGCCCCATCATAAGATTTACTACACATCCTACCGCAAGTTCAAGGGAAGTTATAATAAGAGAACCTATCAAGCATTTTTCCGGCAGGGACAGCTTGGGGTATTTTGTATAAATCTTATACAAGCACAAAAAACAAGCACCGCCTGTAAGAAGCATACTCCAATGTGTTCGTTGTCGCCACAGAAGTTCTATTGCCCCGTAGCACAAGCCTCCTGCCGTAAACAGAAGAATATCCTTTTTTACTTTACTTATATTAATTCAAAACGCCTCCCTCTTGATAGTATCAAGGGCTCCCTTTTCAATTCTGCTGACCTGTGCCTGAGAAATACCGATTTCCTCTGCCACCTCCATCTGGGTTTTGCCTTTGAAAAATCTAAGCCCCAGAATTGTTTTTTCTCTGTCGCTGAGTTTTGAGATTGATTCCTTTAAGGCAATCTCTTCCAGCCAGTCGGTATCGCTTCGGCTATCACCCACCTGATCCATTACGTAGATTGTGTCGTTGCCGTCAGAGAATACAGGCTCATACAAAGACACAGGCTCTACTATAGCCTCAAGTGCCAATACAACGTTCTCCTTGGGGACGTTCATTTCCTTTGCTATTTCCTCAACTGTGGGTTCTTTACCGTTTTGTGAGGTTAGCATTTCTTTTATCTGCATTGCGTGATATGCGGTGTCTCGCATACTTCTGCTGACACGGATTGGGTTATTGTCCCGAAGAAACCTACGCACCTCTCCGATTATCATTGGTACACCGTAGGTGGAAAATTTAACATCAAGGTTTGGGTCGAAGTTGTCTATTGCCTTGATAAGTCCTATTACACCTACCTGAAATAAATCATCAGGATTTTCGCCCCGGGAGGAAAATCTCTGAATAACGGAGAGCACAAGTCGAAGATTGCCCTGTACCATTTTATCTCTGGCGATTTTCTTTTCTTTTTCACTACCGTTTTTGATTTTCAGAAGAAGGTCTCTTTTCTCGCTTTCTTTGAGGACTGTCAGGTTGGCGGTGTTTACACCGCAGATTTCAACTTTACTGAACTGCAAAAAATTACCCCCGTCAATACTTTTACCTTAGTATTGACGAGGGCTGATTTTTTAATTCAATTATTTATAATAAATTACACTTTGATGATAAGAGGTCTATCCTCTAAGCCAAGCATTCCCCGGTGGATTTCAACCTTGTCACCGCTTATTAAGTCCTCATACTCTCCGTCGGGTACATCTAAAGAAACAAGTCCGCCCTTGCCCTCTACAGGGAAGACACCTATGATTCTGCGGTTGTCTTTTCTATGGGTACCTATGAGAATATTGTCAGTCGGAGCTGTAAGAGAAAAATCGCTATCGGTAAAAAGCGGGTCCTTGCGGATAATATAAAGCTTCTGCATTAAAGGAGTCAGGTCTACCTTAACATCCCAGCATACCGTATCCTTATGGAAGAGATTTGGCAGATGAGTTGCACCTGTCTCCTGTCCGTTATATACAAGAGGCATACCCTTGAGGAAATACATAAATGCAGTCCAGGATATCAGAGATTTTTCATCAGGAATAAGATGATGGGCACGGGGTCTGTCGTGATTTTCAAGAAAGCGGAGTTTACAGTAATTATCGGGATAGATTACCTCCTGCTGATTTATAGCTTCCGCATAGTCACTGAGTGTGCACTTCTTCATAAGGCAATCAATAAACTTGGAGGCAATATCGTAATCGTAGGCGATATCAAAAGCCTCGAAAATCTCGGAATCAGACAAGGCGGTAAGCCCTTGGCTTCTCATATATCTGATAAAGCCGGGGTCTACGGATTCACTGAGCCAGATACAATCTTCTCGTACCTTCTCTACCTCGGCTCGGGCCTTGAGCCAGAAATCAAGAGGCACCAGAGAGGCTACATCACAGCGAAAGCCGTCTACAATCTCTGCCCACATTCTGAGGGTTTCTATCTGATAATCCCACAAGTCTGTGTTGCTGTAGTCCAAATCAATAATATCTGTCCAGTCCCCTACCCGATTGCCAAAGCTTCCATCGGGCTTGTGATAAAACCACTGAGGGTGAGCCTTGCTCAAATAAGAATCCGGTGAGGTGTGGTTATATACTACATCTATGATACACTTCATACCCTTAGAATGTATATCGTCAACAAGGCGTCTAAAATCCTCTATGGTGCCGAATTCGGGATTAACCTCACGGTAATCCTTGATAGCGTATGGACTGCCAAGGCTACCCTTACGGGCTACCTCTCCGATAGGATGTATAGGCATAAGCCAGATAATATCTACACCTAAGGACTTGATGCGGTCCAGCTCCCGACGAACACCCTCGAAGGTGCCTTCTTCGCTGAAGTTACGAACAAAGACAGAGTACATTACCCGATTACGGATATTTTTGGAAGTGGTTTTTGCCATATAAATCCCTCCTAATTATCTTATAACCTTATAATACATCCCGAAAGGGTTAAAGTAAAGATAGATTTTTAAGTTTACATTGTACTTTTCATTGTACCTGTATTGTGGTATAATTATATTATAGACAAGTATCGGAAAGGAGCTGAAGCATATGGCTGACCACATATATTTATGCATTGACCTGAAGTCATTTTACGCTTCAGTTGAATGTACCGAACGTGGGCTTGACCCTATGACAACTAACTTGGTTGTGGCTGACATAGGTCGAACCGAAAAAACTATCTGTTTGGCGGTAACGCCCTCGCTTAAGTCCTACGGAATATCCGGAAGAGCAAGGCTATTTGAGGTTGTACAGAAGGTTAAGGAAATTAATGCTGTAAGACTTGCGAAGGTACCGGATAAAAAATTTATCGGGTCATCTCCTTATGATACAGAGCTAAAAAGCAATCCTGCACTATCTCTTGACTATATAGTAGCACCGCCGAGAATGGCTCACTATATGGAATACAGCACACGGATTTACAATGTGTATCTGAAGTATGTATCTCCCGAGGATATTCACGTTTACTCTATTGACGAGGTTTTCATCGATATTGCACCCTATCTTAAACTGCAAAAAATAACGCCCAGAGAGTTTGCCAGAATGATTATAAAGGATGTACTCAGCACTACGGGAATCACGGCTACTGCCGGAATCGGCACCAATATGTATCTGGCTAAAATTGCAATGGATATCACCGCAAAGCACATTCCTGCAGACGAAGACGGGGTACGCATAGCAGAGCTTGACGAAATGTCCTACAGAGAAAAGCTATGGTCTCATAAACCGCTGACCGACTTTTGGAGGGTTGGCAGAGGATATGCAAAGAAGCTGCAGGAAAACGGAATGTTCACCATGGGCGATGTGGCAAAGTATTCGCTGTTTAACGAAGATTTACTCTATAAGCTTTTCGGAGTAAATGCAGAGCTTCTCATTGACCACGCCTGGGGGTGGGAGCCCTGCACCATTGCAGATGTAAAGGCATACAGACCTGAGTCCAGCAGTCTGAGTTCGGGACAAGTGTTGAAATGTCCCTATAGCTTTCTCAAAGCCAGACTTGTGACAAAAGAAATGACGGAACTGCTTGTGCTGGATTTGGTGGAAAAAGGGCTGGTGACCAATCAGCTGACACTGACTATCGGCTATGATATAGAAAACCTAACCGACCCTGAAAGAAGCAAAAAATACAAGGGTGAAATCACCACCGACCACTATGGAAGAAGAGTTCCGAAACACGCTCATTCCACAGTAAATCTGAAGAAATATTCCTCTTCTACAAAACTAATTACTCAGAAGGTAATGGAGTTATATGACAGTATTGCAGACAAAAATCTGCTTATAAGAAGAATAACCCTTGCCGCCTGTAGGTTGCAGGATGAGATGACCGCTTCGCTTAATCAACAGGCAGAGCAGTTGTCTCTATTTGATGAGCATATAAAAACCGAGGCGGATATAGAGGCAGAAGAAACAAATATGCTGAGAGAAAAACGTATTCAGCATACAATGATAGGAATAAAAAAGCGTTTCGGGAAAAATGCAATACTGAAAGGCACTAATCTTGAGGAGGGTGCTACCGCCATAGAAAGAAACGGTCAGATAGGCGGTCACAAAGCATAATAAAAGGAGTTTTATATATGTATGAGGATATAATAGGTCTTCCCCATTATCAGTCTAAAAAAAGACCTCATATGCCTATAAAGGACCGTGCAGCACAGTTCTCTCCCTTTGCGGCTTTAACAGGACACGACGAGGCAATCAAGGAAACCGCCAGACTCACAGATAAACGGATTGAGCTGACAGAGGGTGCCAAGGAACGGCTTGACGAAAAGCTGAGAATATTAACGGACAAAGTCACAGAACACCCTGAGGTAAGCCTTATGTACTTTATAGAGGACAAGAGAAAATCCGGCGGCAAATACACAGATTTCAAAGGTATAATCAAGAGGATTGACCCTCAGGAGGGAAATATTATTTTTATGGATAAAACTGTAGTACCTATAGAGGATATCCTGACTATTGAAAGCGATATATTGAGAGAGTAGCAGAACATCTCCGCTAAATAGCGGAGGTGTTCTTTCATTTTATTAAATCTCGGATTTTGTCGGTAATCTGATTGAAGATTTCCAGAGCTCTGAACCTGAGTACATATTTGCCGTCTGAGGTAACTATGCTGTACTGTGAGGTAGTAAGAGAATCTGATAACACTTCTGACTCGGTGGCAGACCCCAGACACAAGGCAGGATACATAACACACCACCAGTTTTGACCCTTTCCCTCACCTATGACTATCTGCAGAGCGTCGTAGGTACCGCTGGGCATTGTGACATCCCCGTAATAACGGGTATCAAAGGGCACCTGACAGACGGAAGCCGTAACCTTATAATCATATCCTTCACTATGGATTACAGCCTCTGCCCTGTCAATTAACAAAGGCAGGTTTTTCTTTACAAGTTCCATTGCCTCTTCCTTGGAGTTTGCGGACTCAAACAGTTCCCCGCTGCTCTCAAGGACAGCATCCCTTACCTTAAGCTTGAGGGATTGGTCAGAGTCCGAGTCGGAATTTGCCAGTATATGCAGTCGAAACACCTTTTCGCTTATTTCTCGGCATTGTCCCTCGAAGGGTACAAAGGAAAGAACAGCTGCCACCATAAAACCGCACAGTAGAGATTTGAATATTTTTTTCATAAAAAACCTGCCATTCACACTTGATTTCAAGGGAATTATTGGCAGGTTTTGTTTGTGTTATTCAAAAGACTGTATTTCTTAATAAGAAATATCTGTTATCTCTGTGCCTTTACTTGTCGGCTCTGCTACATAGACATCGGCGTATTCCTCGCTGAGGGCTTTGGCACATTTTTCGGCAGCCCTCTTTGTAAGGAAGAGACCGAACACCGCTGAGCCTGAGCCACTCATTGCCGAGCCTAAGGCTTTATGTCTATACATTTTGGATTTAATCATATTAATCTCGGGAAGTGAAAGCACCTCTTCAAAATCATTGTGAAGGAAGTCGGATACATTACGGATGCTTCCGCTATAGAGAGCCCTAAGTACAAGTTCTGTGTAAGAGAATCTGCCCCCGGTACGCTTGTCCGCCAGAGCGTAGGCATCACGGGTAGAGATAGAAATCTCGGGCTTACAGATAACAACGAAGCATTTAGGCAAACGGATAACCTTCTTAAGGGTTGTGCCTGTATCCACCGCACGTCTTGTACCACCTACGATAGAAAAAGGCACATCAGCACCTACCTTGGCACCTATATTGCAAAGCTCCTCTTCCTTAAGTTTTGTATCATAAAGACGATTGAGGATAACGATAACGGCAGCACCGTCGGCACTTCCTCCTGCAAGTCCTGCACCAAAGGGTATCTCCTTATGAATATCAATAAGAATATCGCCGTGAGTGATACCTGTATAATTAAAAAAAGCTTTAGCTGCATTGTAGGCTATGTTGGTGCTATCACAGGGTACGCCCTCTTTGTCGCAGGTGATGGTAATAGTACCCTCCTGCTCACAGGCTGTGGGGTCGGCAGTAACAGTAACTGTCTCGTATAAAGATACTGACTGCATAAGCATATCTACGTTATGATAGCCGTCGGGTCTACGCTCCAGTATATCCAGAGTGAGATTGATTTTTGCAGGAGAAACAGCAGTTACTCGCATATTAAAGCTCCTTGATAAATTCTTTGATTCTATGTACTGCTTCTGTAAGATGACTCAATGAGTAGGAATAAGAAACACGGACATATCCTTCTCCGCAATCACCAAAGGCACTGCCGGGAACTATGGCTACGCCCTTGCTGTGAAGAAGTCTTGTGCAGAATTCCTCTGAGGTAAGACCTGTGGACTTGATACAAGGGAAGCAATAAAATGCACCCAGAGGCTCAAAGCAGGTAAGTCCCAATTCATTAAAGGAGCCCACGATGAATCTTCGTCTCATATCATATTCGTTACGCATTTTTTCAATATCGGCATCACCGTTTTGCAAAGCCTCGATAGCGGCATACTGAGCAACTGTAGGTGAGGACATAATGCAGTACTGATGAAGCTTGGTCATTGCAGAAATTACAGGTTCGGGACCCATTGCATAACCAAGACGCCAACCTGTCATAGCAAATGCCTTGGAGAAGCCGTTGATTACAACTGTTCTCTCCCTCATTCCCTCAAGTGAAGCGATTGAGGTGTGATTGTCTGAGTATGTGAGCTCTGAATAAATCTCGTCAGAGATAACCAGCAGGTCATTCCTTATGATTACATCACAAAGTGCCTCTAAGTATTCTTTCTGCATAATTGCACCTGTGGGATTATTGGGATAAGAAAGAATCAGCACCTTGCTGTTAGGTGTGATTGCGGCTTCAAGTTCCTCAGCAGTAAGACGGAAGCTATGCTCTTCCTTGGTATTGATGATAACTGCATTGGCACCGCACATCTGAGTCAGAGGCTCGTAGCAGACAAAGGATGGCTGATGCACAAGCACATCATCACCGGGGTTTACCATACAGCGTATGGCAACATCCAATGCCTCGCTGCCGCCTACTGTAACAAGAATTTCAGAGGCGGGGTCGTAGCATAGGCTATATTTGCGGCTAACAAAGTTTGAAATTTCACGGCGAAGTTTTTCGAAACCTCGGTTGGGAGTATACCAGGTCTTGCCGTTTTCAAGTGAATCTATACCTGCCTTGCGGACATGCCAGGGTGTACGGAAATCCGGCTCACCTATGGACAGGGAGATTACATCGTCCATTTCGTTGACAATATCAAAGAAGCGTCTGATACCCGAGGGCTTGACGTCCTGAATTGTCTTATTAAGATATTTTGAATAATCCATTAAAACTGCATACACCTTTCGTCCTTGGGTACTTCGGACATAATGAGTCCTTCGTCCTTGTATCTCTTGAGAATAAAGTGTGTGGCTGTAGCCAGTACGCCCTCCATTGCAGAAAGCTTTCTGGAAACAAAGGAGGAAACGTCCTGAATTGTGTCACCCTTAACAATTACCGCTAAATCATATGTACCCGCCATAAGATAAAGAGATGAAACCTCATCAAAGGACATAATACGCTCTGCGATTTCGTCAAAGCCCTTGTCACGCTGAGGAGTAACCTTAAGCTCGATATAGGCGGTAACGCCGTTGTCCTTTACCTCTTCCCAATTAATAGCGGCACGGTAGCCTTTAATGACACCCTTTTGCTCGTATTCTTTAATACGAGAGGCAACCTCCTCCTCGCTCTCGCTGAGGATAAGGGCAAGTTCCTTTGCAGTATAGGATGAGTTCTCTGAAAGAAGTCTGAGTAATTTATCCATTTTTATATCTCCTTATCTATATTTTATATTGGGGCAGCAACAGCAGAGTCTGCTATATTTACCATATCGGCAAAGACTGCTGTACCGATGCAAAACAATTCCCTCGGCTCACAGTTAATTGTAAGTTCGAGCATACCGGTAGACAGGTATCTGTCTGCAGACTGTAGCATAACACAGGTTCCGTCAGCGTCGAATACCTCGAAAGAGCGTCCGTCACGGCTGGGACTAAACTGCCAACTTATGCCGTGAAAATGCAGTTGTCGGTAGGCTTTTGAAGTTGAGGCTACGGTCATCTCAAATCGTTCTTTTTTGTCTGACACAATACAAGCCTCTAAAACGGGAAGCCGTGCAATACGCAGGACAAGTAAGGCGTTGGCACTCATATCAGAGACTACTACTTTATCCATAGACGCCGTACATTTACCTGTTACTCTGTATCTTTCACACCCTGCATCATCGAAGATTATATATCGGGTATGCTCCATTGAGGTATCCCGCTTGATTAATAGCTTCATACAATCACCGTCTTACGTTATTAATATTTATATATACGGTTATAGTATTGTTTGAAATATATGTAATATTCTTAGATGTACTTCTTATTCAGCTTGAAGTTACCGATATAGATTATACCTCTGCGCTGATATCCTGAACTTAATGCATAGCAGGTTGTATAGCCAAGTATAAGCCAGAAGCTCATCACCATATATGTAATATCGAAGAGTATGGTTTTCTCGATAACTGCATAAACAAGATATGCAACAATAAATGAAATGAGACAGGGAAATACGCTATAGGTCATAATCCTTCGATGTACAAACCAAACAGGAAGTACCATCATAAGATACCTGACTAAAAATACTGCAAAGAGGATAAAGCCTATGGTACCTGCAGTTGTAAGAATAGTTAGGTAGCCGTTGTGCAAATCTGTATAGGCTATCTGAATAATGCCATCAAATTGAGAGTTAAGGTTTTCTCTGCCTGTTACAGCAACGATGCCGTCATAGAGATTTCCTTTGCCAATACCGAACAAGGGATTACACTTCCAGAGCTTTACACCTGCATCCCACAAAAACCAGCGACTGGTAAAGCCTGTATCCTCGCTGGGGATAAAGACAGCATCTGAACTCAGTGCATCTATCTCTGCCTGTGTTAGACCTGTATCGCTGAAAAATGCCGCCACACCAATTCGGCAGATAACTCTGACGAACATCATAATTGCTATAGCAACAATTCCTGCTATTATAAGCATAATCATCCTGAGAATCATCTTTTTTGGGGTAAGATTCTCTGTCATTGTAAAGAACTTGAGAAGGGTTATGACCGCCAAATATACTATAATTAACAATAAGCTTCCGTTGCTATCGCAAAGAAGAAGTGCGGTACAGTTGAGAAGTATGCAGCTAATAAGCCAGATACGGCTGACACGATTTTGTCCCGAATGTGCAATAAAGTCGGGTTTTGTCAGCATATGGCAGAAAATAATCGACAGAGCAGAAACATAGCCCTGGTAGTTGGGGTTAGTATAAAATCCCTTGAAAACACCCTCGTAATACATATAGTCGTCAAATTTACCCTGTGTAAATAACATCATAACAAGTCCGATAAGGGTGAATATTGTTGAGATATATACTATTACCCTTGCCATAAGATACAGCTCCCACCTGAAGGGGACTCCCCTCTCGGTGTGCATTCCGAAAAAGATGAAGAAGCATACTCCGCAATGGGCAAACATCAGCAGATTGTATCCAAGTGCAAGAAGATTGGAATTGATATTAACGAGTACTGTTATAGAAAAAGAAACCAAAAATGCAAATAACCAGATGAAAATATACATTCTGGTGTAAATCTTTTCCTTAATTACCTTATAAAGACTCAGAGCAAAGCCCCAGGCAAATAATATGTATACCGCTACATAGGCGGTTTTTTCTACATACATTACCATACTGAAAAACAGCGAAATCATATAGCAAAGTCTGAATAATGAGGTATCAAGGAAAAGCAACTTGAGCTTCTGCATAAACATCCCTCTTATACTACACAATTTGTGTAAATACTCAAAATTACTTAAAAATTTCAACGATAGTTTTGAAAATAAGATATATGTCCCGTCTGAAACCAAAGTGAGATATATACTTGAGATTATGCTCCATCTTCTGAGGAAGAATAACCTCTACGTATTCCTTATCTACATCCTGAGCGTTCTCAAGAAGTTCTGCCTCATCCTTGAACATAATACTGGCAAGGGAGGTAACACCTGCAGGTATTAAGAGTGTAGCCATCATCTCGGGAGTATACCTGTCTACATATCTCGGCACCTCAGGGCGGGTACCTACAATGCTCATCTTACCCGATAATACGTGGAATATCTGCGGAAGCTCATCAAGGCGGTAGTTTCTGAGAAATCTGCCGATTTTTGTTACTCGGGCATCATCACCACAGGTTAGCTCACCTTGTTTGTCTGCATCCACAACCATTGTGCGGAACTTCCAAATACGGAACCTCTTGCCATAGGTAGTTACGCGAATTTGCTTGTAGATAACAGGCCCCTCGGAGGTAAACTTTATGGCAAGTGAGATAATAAACATTGGAATTATAAGTATAGCAATAAGAATAAGAGAAGCCACTACATCAAGTAATCTTTTGAGAAAAAGGCTCCAACGCTTCTTAAGAAGAATGTCGTAATAAGGCTTGACGCTGTCATTACGAAATTCCTCGGGAAGCTCTGAAAATGGAAGCAGTCGCATTATACCCCTCCGAAATTATATTATAGGTAAGTTATTATACATAAATATACATTGTATATTATACTATAATTCGCAGTAATTTTCAACACTTTATAGAAAATATATCCTTTTGACAAAATCCGCTATGACTCTATACTATGATATTGTAATATATTAATTATTAAACATAGTTGATACTTGACTAAAGAATAGATTAAGGGTAAAATTATTATGGTTATAATTATTATAAAAGGAGCGAATGATTATGAGCGAATACTCACCCGACCTTATTACTCTTGTTGACGAAAACGGTGACGAGCATAACTTTGAAATACTTGATACTATTGAATACGAGGGCAAGGAATATTATGCCTTATACCCTGTTTTTGAAAATCCTGAGGATATGGTAGCCGATAGCGGTGAATACTATATCATGGAGGCTACAGACTCTGAAGAGGGCTGGGAACTGGCAGAGGTAGAGGATGACGACCTTGTAGACAAACTTGCAGATATTTTTGAGGAAAGATTCGAAGAACTTTTTGACGACGAAGACTAAAACACTTATCTCTCATCATATACATTAAATAAACATCCTGCCTGATTCGCGAATAAGGCAAAAATAACCCTACAACCGTTAAATCGGGAGCTTTGCTCCGATAGTGGTGTGCAGACCTCCCCTACTATGGGAAGAAGGGAGCCAAAAGCTATCGGGAGAGCACCCACCTGCTTTTTTAGTAGCAGGTTATCTTATGCCTTATACGGTCAGGCGGGACTTTTACATTAAAATCAGGAGAAGTAATATATGAAAATTTCTGTACTTGGTTGTGGAAGATGGGGCAGTTGTATAGCTTGGTATCTGGACAAGACCGGTCATGAGGTACTGTCCTGCGGACTTGAAAACGCACCTGAATTCATAGCCCTCAGAGATACTCACAAGAATGACTATCTGGAATATCCCGAGAGCATAGAGGTTAGCTCTGATCTGGAATATGCCGTGAATCGTGCTGAGATTATAGTTATCTCCATCTCTGCACAGCATCTGCGTGAATATATGAGTGATATCTCAAAATACAACCTTGAGGGCAAGGTGATTATACTTTGTATGAAGGGTGTTGAGGAGTCTACAGGCTGCAGACTCAGTGAGGTTGTTGCCTCCTTTGTGGATGAGGAGAAGACTCCTATTGCAGTATGGGTTGGTCCCGGACATCCTCAGGACTTTGTCAAGGGGATTCCCAACTGTATGGTTATCGACAGTAAAAATGAGGAAGTCAAGAAGATGCTTGTGGAGAAGCTGTCAAGCTCACTCATAAGAATGTACATAGGTACTGATTTAATCGGAAGTGAAATCGGTGCTGCTGCTAAAAATGTAATCGGTATCGTAGCAGGTATGCTGGACGGACTTGGATATCAGTCTCTGAAAGGTGCGTTGATGGCAAGAGGTACAAGAGAGATTGCAAGGCTTATTGAGGCATTGGGCGGCAATCCTCTGTCGGCGTATGGTCTGTGTCATTTAGGTGACTATGAGGCAACTCTCTTCTCTAAATGGAGTCACAACAGAATGTTTGGCGAAAACTTCGTAAAGGGTATTGAATTTCAGAAACTCGCCGAGGGCGTTATGACTACAAAAGCACTGAAAAAAATTGCTGACAGGTATAATGTTGAGATGCCAATTATATCTGTGCTTTATGAGGTACTCTTTGAGAATAAGGACCTTGTTAAAGGTATTGAGGAGCTTTTTGAACGCTCTGTAAAACAGGAATTCTGAAAAAAAATACGGCGGTACAGTTCAAAGACTGTACCGCCTTTTTTTATTCTTATCTATGGCTACCTACCGTAGCGGCAATTACCGCCTTGATGGTATGCATACGATTTTCTGCCTCATCAAATACGATAGACTGCTTGGACTCGAACACCTCGTCTGTAACCTCTAATGCATCGAGAGAGAACTTCTCGCCTACCTCTTTGCCAACTCCTGTGTTAAGGTCGTGGAAGGCAGGTAGACAATGCATAAACACTGCACCCTCCCCTGCATTATCCATAAGCTTACGATTAACCTGATAAGGAAGCAAATCACCAATACGCTTTGCCCACACCTGGGCAGCCTCACCCATTGATACCCACACGTCTGTATAAATAACATCCGCATTCTTTGTGGCTGACATTGGGTCTGTCTCAAACTTAAGTGTTGCACCTGTTTCCTTTGCAATTTCCTGACACTTGGCTACAAGCTCTGAATCAGGAAAATATTCCTCGGGTGCACAAGCAGTAAAGTTAAGACCCATTTTGGCACAACCCACCATAAGGGAATTGCCCATATTGTATCTGGCATCACCCATATATACAAAGTTGATGCCCTTAAGTTTGCCGAAATGCTCCTTGATTGTAAGGAAGTCGGCAAGAATCTGTGTAGGATGAAACTCGTTGGTAAGGCCGTTGAATACGGGAACACCTGCCTTTGCGGAAAGTTCCTCAACGATTTCCTGTCCGAATCCTCGATACTCGATACAATCGTACATTCTGCCAAGCACACGAGCTGTATCTGCGATAGACTCCTTTTTACCTATCTGAGATGCATCGGGGTCAAGATATGTGGTGCTCATTCCTAAGTCGTGAGCTGCAACCTCGAAGGCACAACGGGTACGGGTGCTGGTCTTTTCGAACACCAGAGCGATATGCTTACCATCACAGAGTCTGTGAGGAATACCTGCTTTCTTCTGCCTCTTCAGAAGTTCGGCATAGTCTATAAGGGCACCTATCTCCTCGGGGGTAAAGTCCAGAAGTTTGAGGAAGCTTCTGCCCTTCAACTGATTAATGATTGTTTCCATATTATTATACCTCACTATTACATACTGTTTTGATTATTTCTACGGCTTCTTTGAGCAAATCCCAAGGGATGTTAAGAGCAGGAAGAAGGCGAAGCTTTGACTTTGCCTTAATAACAAGGACACCTGCCTCCATACACTCCTTAACAACATCGTCAAGGGGTCTTAAGGTTGTAATACCCAGCATAAGTCCCATACCGTCTACGGCTGTTACACCCTTAGAAGATGAAAGCTCGGTTACTATATACTCAGATTTTTTGCGAACCTCAGCGAGAAGCTGAGAATCAATACGATTTACTATACTGAGTGCTCCTGCACAGCAAACAGGATTGCCACCGAAGGTTGAGCCGTGGTCGCCCGGAGTTAGCACATCCTGAACCTTTTCGCCTAATATTGTGGCACCCAGAGGCAGTCCTCCGCCCAGTCCCTTGGCAGTAGAGACGATATCGGGCTTAACGCCGTAGTTCATAAAGGCATACAGCTCACCGGTTCTGCCGTTACCTGTCTGTACCTCGTCGGCAATGGTGATGATGTCATTTTCCTCTGCAAAAGCAAAGATGCAGTCAACGAACTCCTGAGAAAGAGGCATTACTCCTCCCTCACCCTGTACAAACTCAAACATTATAGCCGCAACCTTATTGGATTCAATTATCTGCCTTAAGTCCTCGGTATTATTAGCCTCGGCATAGACAAAACCCTCAGTTAAGGGAAGGAAGTCCTGATGGAAGGTGTCTTGTCCTGTGGCAGCAAGGGTGGTGATTGTTCTGCCGTGAAAACTGTTTTTAAGAGTTACTATTACATTACGGTCTGAACCGTATTTATCCTGTGAATATTTACGGGCAACCTTGATGGCACACTCGTTTGCCTCTGCACCTGAGTTAGAGAAGAAGACCTTCTTCATCTGTGTTCGCTCACACAAAGTCTCGGCAAGTTTGACACAGGGCTCGGTGAAGTAGAGATTAGATGTGTGCTGGAGAATAGAAAGCTGGTCTGTCACCGCTTTTATCCATAAATCATCGGAATAGCCAAAGGAATTAACGGCAATACCTGTTGCCATATCTATGTATTTCTTGCCCTCCTCGGAAACGGCTACAGAGCCTTTTCCGCTTTTGATAACAAGAGGGAAACGTCCGTAGGTATGAGCTACATATTTACTGTCAAGTTCCTTAATGTTCATCAGAAAAGTCCTCCGCTACCATTGTACCTGCACCCTCGTCTGTGAGAGTTTCGATAAGAAGTGAATGAGGAACGCGTCCGTCCATAATTATAACACGCTTAACTCCCATAGAGATAGCCTCCAGACAGCACTCCACCTTGGGTATCATACCGCCTGAGATAGTGCCGTCCTCAAAGAGAGATACGGCTGACTTGGTGTCAATCTCGGGAATAAGAGTTGAGGGGTCATCCTTATCACGGAGAATACCGTCTATATCTGTCATGGTAATTAATCGCTCTGCTCCCAATGAACCTGCAATATACGCTGCAGCAGAATCAGCATTAATGTTATACACATTACCCTCATCATCACAGGCAACTGTAGAAATGATAGGAATATAGCCGTTATTGAGCAGGTCTATGACAGGCTGAACGTCAACCTCGGTGATTCTACCAACGAAGCCGAGACGCTCATCCTTGACGGTAGCTTTAATCATTCTGCCGTCAATACCCGAGATACCCATTGCCTTACCGCCTTTGGTTTCGATAAGGTTTACCAGGCTTTTGTTGATTTTACCTGCAAGAACCATCTGAACTACGTCTACAGTTTCTTTGTCGGTGACACGAAGTCCGTCTACAAACTGAGACTCCTTGCCAATCTGATGCAGGGTTTCGGTAATTTCGGGTCCGCCACCGTGAACGAGAACAACCTTGACACCAATAAGCCACAGAAGAACAATATCCTCCATAACCTGTTGCTTCAGCTCCTCGCTGACCATAGCGTTACCGCCGTACTTGACAACTACAATTTTACCGTTGTATTTCTGAATATACGGAAGTGCCTGTGTCAGCACCTCAGCACGTTGTGCGTTAGTAATTTTTAATGACATTATATATTATCCTTTGCTGTATAGAATCGTTTCGGTAATAAATTATGTGCGATAGTCTCCGTTGATGCGGACATAATCGTAGGTAAGGTCACAGCCCCATGCACAAGCTGAATAGCTGCCCAAACCAAGATTAACAAGTATTTCCACCTCGTTTTCAAGGAGGATTTCCTTGGCTTTTTCCTCGCTGAAGGGGATTCCTGCTCCGCTTTGACACAATGCTATCTCACCCTTTGAGGATTTGAAAGAAACATCAACTGTAGAAGGGTCTAAATCCTTAACTCCGTAACCAAGAGCACACAGCACCCTTCCCCAGTTGGCATCAGAGCCGAACATAGCAGCCTTAACAAGAGAGGAACAGATAACGGATTTAGCAGCAAGTTTGGCCTGTTCCTTGGAAGCCGCACCCTGTACCTTGCATTCTACAAGCTTTGTAGCACCCTCACCGTCTGCGGCTATATTGCGACAGAGGTAAACTGTTACTGTATTGAGGGCTTTCATAAAGATTTTGAAGTCCTCTGAGTCAGTAGTAATCTCATCGTTACCTGCCATACCGTTAGCAAGGATTGTAACCATATCGTTGGTGGAGGTATCTCCGTCAACAGAGGTCATATTGAAGGTATCCTGTACATCCTCTGAGAGTGCCTTCTGAAGCATCTCGGGAGATATGGCACAATCGGTTGTAATGAAAACGAGCATTGTTGCCATATTGGGATGAATCATACCGGAACCCTTGGCTATACCGCCGATGCGACATTCTTTGCCGCCGATTTCAAAGGAAACGGCGATTTCCTTGCGGACTGTGTCGGTGGTCATTATACCCTCGGCGGCGTAGGTGCTATTATCTCCCAGACCTGTGACAAGCTTTGGGATGCCGTTTTTGATAGGCTCAATATCAAGAACCTCACCTATAACACCGGTAGAAGCCACCACTACGTCATTCTCGGGAATGTTAAGCTCTGCAGAAATAAGGGAGCACATCTGACGTGCAATTTCTACGCCGTTTGAGTTGCAGGTGTTAGCATTGCCTGAGTTACAGATAACAGCCTGTGCATAGCCGTCAGCAATGTTCTCCTTAGTAACTGCAATGGGAGCACCCTTGACGAGATTTGTGGTATATACTGCTGCTGCAGAGGCACGTTTGGTGCTATATATAAGGGATAAATCACGCTTGGATTTATTTTTGCGGATTCCGCAATGGATTCCGTTGGCAGTAAAGCCCTGTGCGGCACAAACACCGCCGTTTATAATCTTCATATTTACACTTCCTTTATAACGAGGGAGGTTGTTTTATCTATACCGAGTGCAATGTTCATACACTCTACTGCGGCACCTGAGGCACCCTTGCCAAGATTATCGTATCTGGCAATCAGAAGGAGTCTATTCTCGTTGCCCTCAACGGTTATCTGCATATTGTCAAAGCCTGTGAAAGCATTGGAGGAAATAAAGCCTGTATCATCCATCTTATCAACGTATGTCACAAGAGAATCGGTGTAAAGCTCTTTGTATACCGCCTTAACCTTGTCTATATCAAAACCCTGTGAAAGCTGAGATTTGTGCAGAGGTACTGTCACCTGCATACCGCTGTAAAAATCTGCAACAATGGGACAGAAAACGGGAGCAGAGCTTATACCTGTCATAGCTACCATTTCGGGAATATGCTTATGAGTCTGAGCAGTACCATACTGACGCGGAGATGAAAGCTCCTTATTTCTATCTTCGCTTTCATAATCAGCAATCATCTGCTTACCGCCACCGCTGTAGCCTGTGAGGGAAACACAATTAAGGAGTACATCCTTTGAGAGTGCACCCGTATTCACAAGAGGATACACAAGAGCAATAAAGCCCGATGCGTGACATCCCGGAACGGCGATACGCTTGGAATTCTTTATTTTCTCTGAAAGCTCCTCTGAAAGTTCAGGAAAACCATATGCCCAATGGGGATTAGTACGATGAGCAGTTGAGGTATCGATAACCACTGTGTTGTCGTTATGAATGAGAGAAACTGCCTCCTTGGCTGCTGCGTCAGGAAGACAAAGAAAAGCGATATCTGCCGAATTGAGCATTTTCTCACGAGCTGAGATATCCTTGCGAAGCTCCTCGGGCAATGTGAGAAGCTCAATATCCGAACGCTTGGAGAGTCTATCGTAAATCTTAAGGCCTGTTGTACCTGCCTTACCATCTATAAAAACTTTAGTCATTCAAAAACTCCGTTACAAAATCAATCTGTTCAAGCACAGACTTGGGGCCTGTGCCTCCCTGTGAGATTCGCTTGTTTACACAAGCCTCCAGAGAGATGTCTGTATATACGTCCTCCTCAAATAAAGGAGAAAGTTCCTTATACTTCTCAAAGGGTAAGTCCTCCAGAACTGTTCCTTGTGCAATGCAAAAAGCCACTGTTTCGCCAACAAGCTTGTAAGCACTTCTGAAAGGCATTCCCTTCTTTACAAGATAATCTGCCAAGTCTGTGGCATTAATGAAGCCTTTCTGAGCAGCGGTGTACATATTACCTTTAAGTACCGTTGCAGTAGCAATCATAGGAGTGAATACAGAGAGGCACAGCTTGACTGTGTCTACTGCATCGAAGATTGCCTCCTTATCCTCTTGCATATCCTTGTTGTATGCCAAGGGCAGTCCCTTGAGAGTAGTCAAAAGAGCAACTAAATCACCGTATACTCTACCGCATTTGCCACGGATAAGCTCTGCCATATCGGGATTTTTCTTTTGAGGCATTATAGACGAACCGGTGGAATAACTGTCGTCAAGTTCAATAAACTTAAATTCCCACGAGGACCACATTACGATTTCCTCACAAAAACGGCTGAGATGCATCATCAAAACTGAGTAAGCACTCAGAAGTTCAAGGCAGAAATCTCTGTCGGAAACACCGTCAATACTATTGAGAGTAATGGAGTCAAAATGAAGTTGAGAAGCCTCAAAATATCTGTCTGTGTTATAGGTGGTACCTGCCAAGGCACAGGAACCTATAGGCGAACTGTTCATTCTCTTGACTGCATCTGTGATACGTCCGCAGTCACGGATAAACATCATAGCATAAGCAAGAATATGATGTGCAAAGGTAACAGGCTGAGCACGTTGAAGATGTGTATAGCCCGGCATAATTGCGTCTATGTTTTCTGATGCTTTATCACGGAGAGCCTCAATCAGAGTATGAAGTCCGGACAAAATCTCTTCGTTCTCTGCACGGAGATACATACGGATATCAAGTGCCACCTGGTCGTTGCGGCTACGAGCTGTATGGAGACGCTTTCCTGCATCGCCGATACGCTTTGTCAGCTCCGACTCGATGAACATATGTATATCCTCTGCATCTGTATCAAAAGATAAAGCTCCGCTTTCTATATCGCTGAGAATTGAGGTAAGTCCCTCGATAATCTTTGTGCTGTCCTCGGCGGTAATAATACCCTTGGAGGCAAGCATAAGCGCATGTGCTATAGAGCCCTCAATATCCTGTTTGTACATACGGCAGTCAAAACGAAGGGATGAGTTGAAGTCATCCGCAAGTTTATCCAGTTGTTTTGAAAATCTTCCAGCCCACATTTTATCCATAATCTTACCTGCTTGTTCTGAATTTTATAGGGTGTCCCCTATGCTGCAATAATAGTACAGGCTCCCCGATAATTACGGAGAGCTCGTACTTAAATAATATTTACTATTTTACAATCAGTCCAAACCGTTCTTCTTTTTCATACGGGCGTAAACTGTGGTAGAAAGTCCGTAGAGATTGATGAAGCCTGTAGCATCGGACT
>CAZRLC010000019.1:0-30112 GCA_964600975.1 uncultured Ruminococcus sp. | reverse complement strand
TCGTACTTGGATGTGCTATTGCTTTGATCGTTAATGTGCCTATGAGATTTTTCGAAGCGCATTTATGGACCAATAGTAAAAAGCAATTTCTGTGCAAAGTACGCCGTCCTGTTGCCTTTTTATTATCGCTTGTTTTTGTCCTTGGTATCTTGGTTGCTGTGGTAGCAATTGTTATACCTGAACTTGCGGATGCGATAACGGTCATTGTACAGTCTGCCATTGATTTGGTAAATAAACTAAACTCTATGAGCGAGGCGGAACTTGCTGAAATGCCCTTTGGTCAGGTGCTAATGGATGTGGATTGGAATAAGCTCCTTGAGTCCTTAAAGTCTTTGCTGACCAATCAGGCAAATTCCATTGTGAACATTGTTTTTGGTACGGTTACCTCTCTGGTAGGCGGTGTTTTCGATTTGTTTGTGTCCGTTGCTTTTGCGATTTATATACTGTTTAGCAAAGATAAGCTAAAATATCAGGCGAAGCGTATTGTTCGGGTTTGGCTTCCTGAAAACGTAAGCAAATGGAGTTGCCATGCCGCTTCTGTGGCGAATGCAAATTTAAGAAATTTTGTTTCCGGTCAGTTCCTTGATGCTGTTATTCTCGGTGTACTTTGCTTTATTGGTATGTTGATTTTCCGTTTCCCTTATGCGGTAATGATCAGTACTTTAGTCGGAGTGACTGCACTGGTTCCTGTCGTTGGAGGTTTTATCGGCGGAGGTGTCGGAGCATTTATTATTCTGACCGTTGACCCGATGAAAGCAATTTTGTTTATCGTTTATCTGGTCGTGCTGCAGCAGCTTGAAGGAAATCTAATTTATCCGAGAGTAATGGGAAACCGTGTAAAGCTTCCCGGAATGTGGATACTTGCGGCTGTAACGATAGGAGGCGGAATTGGAGGCCCCATCGGAATGTTGCTCAGTGTTCCGATTGCATCTACCGCATACATACTTTTTAAGGAAGCAACCGACAAGCGAGAAAAGTTGCTCACAGAAAACAAATAATATGACTTGTTTATTTAGATAATAGTTAGCGAAAGGAAACAAGATTATTATGTATTGGAACGATTATATATGGTTTATGGGCGCAATGTTTGTGTGCATGATCTTTTCCGCAATAGCAAGTGCAAAGGTCAGTTCATCTTTTTCAAAATATGATAAGGTAAGATGTCGTTCGGGTATGACAGGATACAACACAGCAAATCTTCTTATGAAGGCAAACGGAGTTTATGATATATCTGTCGGCTGTGTGAAGGGCAACCTTACAGACCACTATCATCCGGCAAAGAGAATTGTCAACCTCTCCGAGTCAACTTATAATAGTAATTCAGTTGCTGCGGTGGCGGTAGCTGCACATGAAATAGGACACGTAATGCAGAAACAGGATGGTTATCTGCTGTATCGTCTTCGCACAGCATTGGTTCCGATAGTAAATTTTGGCTCAAGCCTTTCCATACCCTTAGTGCTTTTTGGTTTGTTGTTGGATTGGTTTGTGGCAACGGTCAATGAAAATATTGGCTTCTATATTGCATTGCTGGGTGTGATTTTGTACGGTGGTTCGCTTTTGTTTGCTTTAGTTACTCTTCCGGTCGAATTGAATGCCAGTAAACGTGCAGGAAAAATGCTTTTGGAAGAAGGAGTCCTTACACAGGATGAAATGTTGGCAGCAAAGAAGGTATTATCTGCTGCAGCGATGACCTATTTTGCTTCGCTGTTAACCTCGCTGGTAAATTTCCTGCGTTTTTTGGTACGAGTACTGACAATGTTCGGAAGGAGAAATAATAGACGATGAAAAAAGCAGCTAACGAAAAGCCGTCAAACTGTTAGTGCAGAAATATAAACAATAAGGAGCAGGAAAATGAATGTTTCATTATCTTTGAAAAACAAAAAAATAAGAGACATCGACCCTCGTATGATGTCCTACAACGTGGAAATGACAGAGGTAACAGGTGGCACATTTTGGAAGGCTTATACACCGGGTCAGATCGCAGGAATCGAAGAATTCAAGTTTTCAGGTGATCTTACCGACTTTACCTCTATGGCAGACCTGATGCAGTATTATCCTCCCATTAATCTTTATGATGAGCGTCTGCGTGAGTTTGCAAAAAGATTGGGTGCAGCATGGATCAGAGTATCCGGATCTTGGGCAACCAAGACCTACTATGATTTTGAAGGTACAACAGGTGGCAAAGCTCCCGAAGGATATGTTAGCGTACTGACCAAGAAACAGTGGATTGGAGTGCTCGACTTTGTAAAAGCGGTTGGTGGAAAACTGCTGATTTCGGTTAGCAACTGTGTTGGCGATCATCCGAATGGGGGAGCGCTCGATCTGACTCAGACTAAGAAAATTTTTAATTTCAGTCACGAATACGGTGTGGATATTGATGCCGCAGAGTTTATGAATGAGCCGAATATGCTCACCATGTCTGGAGCACCCCAGGGGTATACAGCTGCTGATTTTGCAAGAGATCAGGATATTTTCAACGGATGGGTTCGTGAAAACTATCCGAACTGCCTTATCGTTGGTCCCTGTTCCCTCGGTGAAGGTGGCATGGCAAAAGTTGATATGAAGAGTGCCGGAGCCGGTATCGGAAATATGATGAAAATGTGTACCACAGATGATCTTATGAATGGTGCTCAGATTTCGCTTGATGTATTCAGTTACCACTACTATAACAATGTTTCTGAGAGACTTGGTTCCATGATGTCGGGGATGCGTTGGTTAGCAAGTGATGCCCATACCGATGCATATTTGAATGTTGCTCCTTTGAATGCAAAAATATATTCAACGCTTAGAGACAAGTACGTTCCGGACGGTCAGATGTGGGTAACGGAATCCGGTGATGCAGGTGGTGGCGGCGATACGTGGGCTTCCACATATCTTGATGTGTTCCGTACTCTCAATGAGCTTGGTAGCTTTGCAACCATCACAGACGGTGTGATTTTCCATAACACCCTTGCATCTTCTGACTATGGATTTTTGAAGCATGGCACATTTGAGCCTCGCCCGAATTACTTTGCCGTTCTGCTCTGGAATCGGCTCATGGGAACAACTGTGTATGATTGCAATAATCTCGGAGTGGAGGGAGCACACATCTATTGCCATTCGCGTAAGGACGGAAAAGACGGCTGTGTATATCTTGTTATCAATAATTCCTTGACTGAAACGACAACTGTTGATCTGCCTTGTGATGCCGAAATTTACACGCTTTCCGGCAACGGTGATATCCGTAGCAGAGTTATGTATCTTAACGGAGAACCGCTTTCTGTTTCAGAGAATAACGAATTTCCCATAATGAAAGGCAAACAGCAAAGGGCGGGATGTACAGATTTAGCACCGAGTACCTGCACGTTTATTGTAATGTAAATGATGAGGTATCAATTATGCACAAATCTCTCTATAAATGAAAAAGGACATCGTATAATTGTAGGTCTATTGTGGGTGGCAGTAAACATAAGTGTTTTTGAAACCTAGTCTTTGTGATGTTCTTGGAATCACATTAGATGATTAATCAAGTGGGGTGGTTGTCACTATGCATACAGGCAGAACAAGATATATGCGTTGTCCCGAATGTAACGAAAAATCCTGGCAAAGAAAAGTCCTTATCAAAGAAGAGTAAAGCTATTGCAAGGATTAATTGAGTATTATTAATATAATTATGCATAATTTATGCAATATTTGAATAATGGCAAAAAGTCTGCTCAGGTAGGCTTTTTGTCATTATTAGTTAATATTACTATAGCAGACAGGGGTAAAACCGCAGTTTCGAATATATGTGAATAAATATTAGTTTTCTTTGTTGACAAATATTTGAATTTAACCTATACTTTATCACATAACGATTAAACCATTAGATGGCAAATCGCATAATTTTTAGGAGGAATACATAATGAAAAAGTTTTTAGCACTTATCTTGGCTGTTCTGATGTTCACAGTAGTACTTACTGGATGCACAGACAACAACTCAAACTCTGATGCAACTAAGGACGAGGAAGCAAAGGTTATCACTATTGCTACAAATGCATATTTCCCTCCCTATGAGTTCTACGATGATAACAACGAAATCGTAGGTATTGATATGGAAATTATGCAGCTTATCTGTGACAAGCTTGGCTACGAGATGAAGATAGAGGATATGGAATTTGATTCAATCATCGCAGCAATTAAGAGTGGTAAGGCACAGGTTGGTGCAGCAGGTATGACTGTTACTGAGGAAAGACTTCTTGAGGTTGATTTTTCTGAGTCCTATACAACCGCAAAGCAGGTTATCATTGTTCCCGAGGGTTCTGATATCAAGTCTGCAGATGACCTCAACGGCAAAAAGATTGGCGTTCAGCTTGGTACAACAGGTGACCTTCATGTAACCTGGGATATCGAGGACGGCGTTTACGAGGGTACAACAGTTGAGCAGTATGCAAACGGTATCACCGCTGTTCAGGCTCTTAACACAGGCAAGGTTGATGCTGTTGTTATTGACAACGGCCCTGCTACTGTATTTGTTCAGGAGAACGAAGGCCTTGTAATACTTGAGGCTGAATATATTGAGGAAGAGTACGCTTTTGCGGTAGCAAAGGATAACACAGAGCTCCTTAACGAAATCAACGATACTCTTGCTGAGATTAAGACAAGTGGTGAGCTTCAGGATATTATAGATAAGTACATTACTGCTGAGTAATCTATTTATTTACTTCAAGTTATTTTCAGGGCGTGGATTTACACGCCCTGTTTTTCAGCGAAAGGGTGTTTTTATGGCTGAGTTTTTTAACTCCATAGGCCTTTGGTTTCAGGGCGTATGGTCTAACCTGTGTGACCAGTTTTATGTAAACTTCATCAAGGCAGACCGCTGGATGTTCCTGTGGAACGGTCTTGGAATTACTCTGAAGATTACTCTGCTTTCTGCAGTGTTTGGTATTATCATCGGTGTTATAGTTGGTATGGTAACATTTACCAACAAGAAAACAGGAAAGCTTAAATTCTTAAACGCTTTGTTTCAGATATATCTGACTATTATCCGTGGTACACCTGTTCTGGTACAGCTTCTTATTATCTACTTCGTTGTATTTGCATCTGTAGATGTGGACAAGGTGCTGGTTGCTGTTATAGCCTTCAGTATTAACTCCGGTGCGTATGTATCCGAGATTGTCAGAGGTGGTATACAGTCTGTCAAGGAAGGCCAGTTTGAGGCAGGTCGTTCCTTAGGCTTCAGCTATATCAAGACTATGTGGTACATAGTTATCCCTCAGGCATTCCGCAACATTGTTCCTATGCTTCTCAACGAGCTCATAACTTTGCTTAAAGAGACCTCTATCTGCGGATATATTGCTCTTAACGACCTTACAAGAGGTGCCTATATTATACAGAGCCGTACTTTCTCACCCTTTATGCCATTGATTGCAATTGCAGTTATCTATCTTGTGCTTGTGGCACTTCTTACTTTACTTGTAAAGTTTATAGAAAGGAGATTTGCGAGGAATGGAAGATAAATCTCTGATTATAGTCAACGACCTGAAAAAGCACTACAAAAAAGGCGAGATTAAAGCCCTCGACGGAATCAGCACAGAAATCGCCAAGGGTGAAGTTGTATGTGTTATCGGTCCCTCAGGCTCGGGCAAGTCTACATTTCTTCGTTCTCTGAATCTTCTGGAGATTCCTACCTCCGGAGAGATTATATTTGAGGGCGTAAATATTGCCGACAAAAAGGTAAACCTTGACCTGCATCGCCGTAAAATCGGTATGGTGTTCCAGCAGTTCAATCTTTTCCCTCATATGACAATTATGAAGAATCTGACTCTGGCTCCTATGAAGCTTTTGAAGATTTCCAAGGAAGAAGCCGAGGCTTACGCTTTGGAGCTTCTGAATAAAGTAGGGCTTAAGGACAGAGCAGACGCCTATCCTGACCAACTTTCCGGCGGTCAGCAGCAGCGAGTTGCTATTGTTCGTGCTCTTTGTATGAAGCCCGATGTTATGCTTTTTGACGAGCCTACCTCCGCCCTTGACCCTGAAATGGTTGGCGAGGTTCTGGATGTTATGCGCTCTCTTGCAGATGAGGGTATGACAATGGTAGTCGTAACTCACGAGATGGGCTTTGCTAAGGAGGTAGCCTCCAGAGTTCTGTTTATCGACGAGGGTGTTATCCTTGAGGACGGTACACCCGAGGAGATATTCGGCTCTCCCAAACACCCCAGACTTCAGCAGTTTCTGGAGAAGATTCTGGCGTAAAATTACTTATATAAGCATCGACTTTTATGTCGGTGCTTTTTTCTTTGCCTTTCACCACAAGGGATGCTCTTACATAGAATACTTCAAAAGTAATTATTAGTGATGTGGTGTTATATATGAAGACAGGCAATACCTCTTTTGCAATTATCGGCGGAGATAAGCGTCAGCTCTATTGTGCCCGTTCTCTTTGTGATGACGGATACGAGGTGTCTTTAGGCGGTTTTTCCTCTGTTGCCGAGATGGACGGAATAGAGGTTACAACCCCTTTTGAGGCAGCTCTTATGAGTGAGATAATCATTCTTCCTTTGCCTTGTGTAAACGATAAAGGCAAAATTCCGGCACCCTTTTCCAGAGAAGATATAGATTTATCTTTGGAGCTTTTGTCTGCTATGAAGGGTAAGCGGATATTCTGCGGTATGAAAGGCAGATTAGAAAGAGCCTGTCCCGCACTTTTAAGCAGTGCTTATGATTACTACGACAGAGAAGAGTTTACAGTATGTAACGCAGTAGCAACCGCAGAGGGTGCCATAGAAATCGCTATGCGCAATTTCGAGGGCACAATCAATGGTGCCAAGTGTCTTGTGTGTGGCTTTGGCAGAATAGGTAAGGCACTCACAAAGATGCTCACATCTTTGGGTGCGGATGTAACAGTATCTGCCCGAAAACCCTCAGACCTTGCCTGGATAGATTTTACCGGTGCCAAATCCCACAGGACAGAAAATCTATATCAGCTTTCAGAGTTTGATATTATTTTCAACACAGTACCTGCCTTGGTATTTAATAGTATCCTACTTGCAAAACTGGCTCTTCGTTCAGTAGTAATCGACCTTGCTTCGGGTGAGGGCGGCGTGGATAAATACGCCGCAGAGCGTTTGGGTATTACCTATATCCACGCTCTTTCCTTACCCGGAAAAGCTGCTCCTAAAACCGCAGGAGAAATAGTAAAAAATACAATCTATCACATTCTTGAGGAGGAAGACAGGTGACAGGAAAAACCGTCGGCTTTGCTATGTGCGGCTCATTCTGCACCTTTTCGAAAACAGTTCCCCAGATAAAGAATCTGGTATCATCAGGATATAACGTGCTCCCGATTATGTCAGAGAATGCCTATTCCACCGATACCAGATTTGGCAAAGCAGAGGAATTTATTTCGGAAATAGAGAGAATAACCCAAAACAAAGTTTTTCACACAATAAAGGAAGTCGAGCCTATAGGACCGAAGAAAATGTGCGATGTTTTGATTATAGCTCCCTGTACAGGCAACACTCTCGCAAAACTTGCTCAGGGTATAACAGATACTTCTGTCACAATGGCGGCAAAATCGCATCTCAGAATTAAACGTCCCGTGCTTTTGTGCCTTGCCACCAACGATGGCTTAGGTGCATCAGCACAGAATATAGGAAGACTTCTCAACACAAAGAATATTTATTTTGTACCCTTTGGTCAGGATGACCCCGACAAAAAACCCAACTCTCTGGTAGCAGACTTTGACCTGATACCTCAGTGTGCCGAAAAGACCCTACAGGGTATCCAGCATCAGCCCATAATAAAATAAATTTATGTAGAATAAGAGGCATTGTTTTTTCAATGCCTCTGTTTATTTTAGAGTCCCTTTATTGCATTCGTTTAATAGTTGTGGTATGATATAAGTTGTAAAGAGAAAATCAGGAATATTAATTACAGAGGTGTTTTATATGAAATACTGTGCACATTGCAAGAGTATAATAGATGCAGAGGAAAACTGTCCTCTTTGCGGTGGCGGTTCAGCAGAACTTACTCCCGGCAGCGAGGTTAAGGTAGCAACGGTAAAAGGCTCCTCCGTCTCTATGCTTGAGGCAACCCTTAAGGATGCAGGTATACCTTGTTGCTTCTCTGATATAAGCAAGGATGTGTATAACGAGTTCAATGCAAAGGTTTCTGCCGAGAGCGACAATGCTGTTACAGTTCCTTTTGAAATGTACAACAAAGCCTTCGATATTTGCCTTGGCTTCGGTTTTGTAGAAGAAGGGGACAGATTAATCCCTGTTTCCCAAGAGGATTCTGCCGAGGACACCCGCACCTATGATGAGAAGTTTGAGGAATTAAGCGGTATGAAGCGTACAAAATGGCAGACTGCTTGGACTGTAATTTTCATTATTGCCGCCTGTCTTGTTATTTGGGGTATAGATTGGATAGCGGAATTTATCAAAAGCCTATTTTAATCCACAGGTGATACTATGAATATTATTGATAAAGAACCTTTTGTTACCGCCGTTATTGTGGCAGCAGGTAATTCCACCCGAATGTCCTGCGGTATCAGTAAACAGCTTATTCCTCTTCTGGGTAAGCCTGTCATAGGCTATACCCTCAGAGCCTTTGAGGAAGCTGTCAGTATCAGCGAAATCGTCATTGTTTGCAGAGAGACCGATATGCAGAGCATACAGGAAATTGCAGACAAGGAAAACTGCACTAAGGTAAAGGCCTATGTTCTCGGCGGTGCAACAAGAAGCGAAAGCGTTATCTCAGGAATCAGTCAGGCAAGTGAGAAGGCTACTCATTTTGCAATTCACGACGGTGCCAGAGCTCTCATACTGCCCGAGGATATCAACAAGGTTGTTTCCTCTGCACTTCGTAACAAAGCTGCCGCATTGGCAGTACCCGTTACTGATACAATCAAGGTTGTGGATGATGACGGATTCATTGTTTCCACACCGCTGAGGAGTACACTTCGTGCCGCACAGACACCTCAGGTGTTCGAGAGAGAGCTGTACCTTACTGCAATGGATAAAAACAAGGGCGGTGACTTCACCGATGACTGTGCCTTGGTTGAAACTGTAGGTGCAAAAGTTCAGATTGTAATCGGTGACTACACCAATATCAAGATAACAACTCCTCAGGATATTCCTCTTGCAGAGGGTGTGTTGAGAAAAAGAGCAGGGAAGGAGTAATATACTATGATTCGCATAGGACACGGCTACGATGTTCATCGCCTCGTAGAGGGCAGGGAACTTATTTTAGGCGGTGTGAATATTCCTCATACAGTAGGACTTCTGGGACATAGCGATGCGGATGTACTCGTACATGCCGTTATGGATGCCCTACTCGGTGCTGCCGCAATGGGTGATATCGGCACTCTTTTCCCTGATACAGACCCTAAGTATAAGGGTGCTGATAGTATGAAACTTCTGGAGTGTGTAGTTTCTGCTCTGAGCAGCAGGGGCTATACCATTGGCAATATTGATGCAACAATTATTGCTCAGAAGCCTAAGCTTAAGCCCTACATCCCTCGGATGATAGAGAATATTTCTGCAGTTTGCAAGGTGCCTTCTGATGCAGTCAATGTCAAAGCTACCACCGAAGAAAAGCTGGGCTTTACAGGTACAGAGGAAGGTATGTCTGCTCACGCAGTCTGTATTATTACAAAAGAATAAGAATAGTATAGGCACTTTTTTCATATCTATCTTAGTATGAAAGAGGTGCTTTTTATGTATAAAAAAATGACTGTTCGCATTATATCAGCCTTGATACTTACAGCAATATTATCTTTAATTTTTGGGGGATTTAGTGTAAGTGCCTTATCCGTGGAGGAGATATCTGCTCCTTCGGCTGTACTTATGGAGCCCACCACAGGAAAGGTGCTGTTTGAAAAAAATCCCCACGATGTCAGAGCCTGTGCCTCCATAACAAAGGTTATGACTTTGATTCTCGTTTTTGAAGCCATAGAAAGCGGAAAAATAAGTTACGACCAGCAGGTAACTGCTTCAGCCCACGCTGCAGGAATGGGTGGCTCGGATATTTGGCTTGAAGAGGGAGAAACTATGACTGTACACGAAATGATAAAGGCAGTTGTAGTAGCCTCTGCTAACGATGCCGCCGTGGCTTTGGCAGAGCTTGTTAGCGGTACCGAGGATGAGTTTGTAGCCTGTATGAACGAAAAGGCAAAAGCCCTTGGTATGAACGACACTGTCTTTATGAACTGTAACGGACTCGATGAAGAAGGTCATGTAACCTCCTCCTATGATGTAGCACTTATGTCCTGTGAACTTATTAAGCACGAAAAAATATTTGAGTACAGTTCTATCTGGATTGATTATCTTCGTGGGGGAGATACCCAGCTTGTCAACACCAACAAGCTTCTCAAAAGCTATAACGGTATCACAGGCCTTAAAACAGGTACAACTTCTCAGGCGGGAAGCTGTATGTCAGCCACCGCCGAGAGAGATAACCTCTCCCTTGTGGCAGTTGTTTTAGGTTGCGATACAGGTACCGCCAGATTTTCTGATGCCGCAAAGCTTCTGGACTACGGTTTTGCAAATTATAAGATAGAAAAGCTTACCCTGCCTGAGGACTGTCTTGCTCCTATTTCTGTCAAGGGCGGTATGGAGTCTCAGGTGTCAGTTGATTGCAAAATTAAAGAAAATGTGCTGCTTCCTAAAGGAAATACCTCAGAGATTACAAGTAGCTTCACTGTGCAGGAGGAGTTGAAAGCACCTGTGGATGCAGGTGCTCAGGTTGGTACTCTCACTTATTATTACGAAGGTTCTACACTGGACGAATTTCCTATAGTTACCTCGTCGGAGTCTCGGATAATGACATTCGGTTCTGTACTTAGCGTTTTGTTCAGAGAATTAATTTCTTTGTGAGAATTTACAAAAAAATATGTGAAAAAGTAAAAAACAACCTTGCATTATGCCACAAAATATAGTATAATACGGACAACTAAAACTATGTGCAAGGATGCACATTACAACGGAGGACTAAAATGCCCACAATTCTTTCAGACAAACATTGTGCCGGTTTTGTATCTCAGGAGGAGCTTGTTGCTATTGCTCCCCAGGTTAAGGCTGCACATCAGGCTCTTCATACAGGCACAGGCCTCGGCAACGATTTTATCGGTTGGCTGACCTTACCTACAGACTACGATAAGGAAGAGTTTGCTCGTATCAAGGCTGCGGCTGAGCGTATCCGCAGTAATACTGATGTATTTATCGTTATCGGTATCGGCGGTTCCTATCTTGGTGCCAGAGCCGCTATTGAGTTCCTTACTTCTCCCAATTACAACGCTCTTGCCAAGGACACACCCCAGATCTATTACGCTGGTAACAGCATCAGCTCCACAGCTCTTGCTGAACTTATAGAACTGTGTGAGGGCAAGGACGTTTCTATAAACATGATTTCAAAATCAGGCACAACTACAGAACCCGCTATTGCTTTCCGTGTTCTTAGAGAACTTCTGGAGAAGAAGTATTCTCCCGAGGAAGCAAAGAGCCGTATCTACTGCACTACAGATAAGGCTCGTGGTACTCTGAAGCAATTGGCTGATCGTGAGGGCTACGAGACCTTCGTAGTTCCCGACGATGTTGGCGGTCGTTATTCTGTGCTGACTGCTGTTGGTCTTCTGCCCATTGCTGTTGCAGGTGCAGATATCGACGCTCTTATGGCAGGTGCACAGAAGGCACAGGCTGATTTTGACAATGACGATGTTTTCACAAACGACTGCTATAAGTACGCAGCACTTCGTAACTGCCTCTATCGTAAGGGCAAGACTACCGAGGTTCTGGTATCTTATGAGCCGTCGTTCACCATGATGTCAGAGTGGTTCAAGCAGCTTTACGGCGAGAGCGAGGGTAAGGACAACAAGGGCATTTTCCCTGCAAGTGTTGTTTTCTCTACTGACCTCCACTCCATGGGACAGTACATTCAGGACGGAAGAAGAGACCTCTTCGAGACTGTTGTACTTTTTGACAAATGCAAGAAGGAAATCACCATTGGCACAGACCCCGAGAATGTAGACGGACTCAACTTCCTCTGTGGCAAGACTATGGACTTCGTAAACAGAAAGGCTTTCGAGGGCACAGTACTTGCACACAATGACGGCGGAGTACCCAACATCATCCTCAATGTTGCCGAGATGACAGAGAGTGAGCTTGGCTATCTCATTTATTTCTTTGAGAAGGCTTGTGCAATCTCCGGCTATCTCCTTGGTGTAAACCCCTTCAATCAGCCCGGTGTTGAAAGCTACAAGAAGAATATGTTTGCTCTTCTTGGCAAACCCGGCTACGAGCAGGAAAAAGCAGCCTTGGAAGCAAGACTGGTCTAAAAACAAAACGGAGGTAAAACAAAATGGTAACACTTATTATCGGTAAAAAAGGTTCGGGTAAAACAAAGAAGCTCATCGCATTGGCTAACGACACCGCTGCTGCATCTTCAGGCAACGTTGTTGTAATCGAGAAGGGCTCCAAGCTCACCTATGATATCACACATAAAGCTCGTCTTATCGACTCCGATCAGTACGTCATCAGCGGTTATGATATGCTCTTTGGTTTCCTTTCAGGTGTCTGCGCAGGTAACTACGATGTAACAGACATCCTCGTTGACTCTACCTTCAAGATTTGTCCTGAGGCTATCGAGGGTCTTGAGGAGTTCATTATTAAGGTTAACAAGCTCAGCGACGATACCGACACAAAGATTACATTCCTTATCTCTGCTGCAGAGGCTGACCTTCCCGTGGGCCTCAAGGCTGTTTGTCATGAGATTTAATCTGAGCCAACAATATTAATACATAATATGCCGTGGTATATTTACTGCGGCATATTTTTATGCCCTTTTATTATTGTTGCAGAATATATAACTATTTATATAGCAAATCCCATAAATATCGGCAAATTCGATATTGACAAATCTTTTGTCACAGGATATAATATTAGACGATGTTTTATTATGCGTCATTGTGTTTTAGAGGTGCGATATGGTATTAGACCTTAAAGAAGTTTTCGAACGCGACGGAGCTGCTAAGACAGTCAGCTTCGAACTGGCAATGAGCGATATCGAGCTTGACGGAGTCTATCCTTTCACTTCTTCTGCTCAGGTGACAGCTACAGCTTCTAATCATACAGGAATTGTACGACTCAATATCGACGCAGAGTTTGAGTACAGCCGTCCTTGTGACCGTTGTATGAGACCTCTCACCGATACTATGCAGTATTCCTTTGAGCATAGGCTGATTGCTTCACTGTGCGGTGATGACGATGGCGATTATATTGAAACTCCCGATTATAGCCTTGAACTCGATGAGTTGGTCACAAGCGATATCCTGCTGGAGCTTCCGCTTAAGCATTTGTGCAGTGAGGATTGTAAAGGCCTCTGTTCACAATGCGGTGCAGACCTTAATTTTGAGGAATGTACCTGCGATAAACGCTCAATCGACCCTCGACTCGAGGTCTTAAGACAGTTACTTGATAATTAATATAAGGAGGTCTGTAAGAAATGGCAGTACCAAAGAACAAACATTCACAGGCAAGAAGAGACAAGAGACGTTCAAATGTATGGAAGCTGGATGCACCCGCTCTGAGCACATGCCCCAACTGCGGTGAGTTTAAGGCTCCCCACAAGGTATGCACAAACTGCGGTATGTACAACGGCAGACAGGTAATCGCTAAGGAAGACTAATTCTTGGCAATTGTCCAGTGCTTGTAAGACAAAAGATTTCAGGCGGCAGTTTTATTACTGACCGCCCTTTTGTTTTGTTAGGAAAGGAGGCGTCAAGGTGTCAGTTGTAATTTCATCAGTTGTAAAATCAAGTCCTGCTGACCTCTGCGGTATTAAAGCAGGGGATACCCTTGTATCTATTTCGGGCAACGAGATAGTGGATGTTCTGGACTACAGATTTTATCAGCTTGAGCGTGAGCTAACACTTGAGTATATATCTCAGGGTCAGCATAAGTCAGCCCATATCCGTAAGCCTGAGTATGATGAACTCGGACTTGAGTTTGACTCTTATCTAATGGATAAGGAGCACTCCTGTTGCAATAAATGTATTTTCTGCTTTATTGACCAGATGCCTAAGGGGATGAGAGACACCCTCTACTTCAAGGATGACGATAGTCGGCTAAGCTTCCTTTTTGGCAATTATATTACCCTGACAAATCTTTCCGAACACGAAATAGAGCGTATTATCAAAATGCACATAAGCCCTGTAAACATCTCTGTTCACACCACTAACCCCGAACTTCGGTGTATGATGATGAATAACCGCTTTGCAGGTCAGTCACTCTCAATTATGAAGCGTTTTGCAGAGGCGGGAATCGTCCTTAACTGTCAGCTGGTTATTTGCCCCGGTATCAACGACGGCAAGGAGCTTGAACGCTCCCTTACTGACTTGACCCAAATGGGTGTAAACTCTGTAGCAGTAGTTCCCGTTGGACTTACCGACCATAGAGAGGGACTTTATCCCTTAACGCCCTTTACCAAAGAAACTGCCGGAGAAGTTCTTGATATTGTAGATAAATACGGAGATATTTGTGTAGAAAAATTCGACAGAAGAATTATTTTTGCCGCCGATGAACTATATATAAAAGCAAATAGACCTATCCCCGAGCCCGAGTATTACGAGGATTATCCTTGTCTCGAGAACGGCGTGGGACTTATTGCTCTTCAACGTGAGGAGTTTTCCTATGCTTTGGAGGACTTAGAACCTGATATGGAACTTATCCGTAATAAGACCATAGCTTGTGGCGTAAGTGCGGCTCCCTTCCTTGAGGAGCTTTGCCACAGTCTTAAAGCAAAATTTCCCGGTGTGTGTGTAAATGTAATTCCTATTGTCAATGATTTCTTTGGGCATATGATTAATGTGTCCGGACTTATCGTGGGACAAGACCTTATCGCTCAGCTAATAGATAAGGATTTAGGCACTGAGGTTTTAATTCCTGAGTGTATGCTTCGCAGAGACGAGGACGTTTTCCTTGATGATATTACTACACAACAAGCAGAGGATAACCTCGGCGTAAAAGTAACCTGTGTACATAACACAGGCGAGGCACTTCTTAGTGCAATACTTAACTGATAAATTTAGAACATAGAGAGGAGTGGGAAATATGGCAAAGCCTGTTATAGCTATTGTAGGACGCCCTAATGTAGGTAAATCCACACTTTTCAACAAACTCACAGGTCAGAGAATATCTATCGTAGACGATACTCCCGGTGTAACCCGTGACAGAATTTATGGTGAGGTCGAGTGGCTCAACCGCCATGCAACATTAATTGATACAGGGGGTATCGAGCCTTATTCCGATGATATAATTCTGACTCAGATGCGTCGTCAGGCTCAACTTGCTATAGAGACTGCAGATGTAACAATTCTTGTTACAGACGTACGCTCCGGCCTTGTTGCCACCGATGCCGAGGTTGCACAGATGCTTCAGAAAAGCGGTAAGCCTGTAGTTCTTTGTGTCAACAAATGTGACAGAATCGGTGAGCCTGACCCTGATTTTTACGAGTTTTATAATCTTGGTCTCGGTGAGCCAATACAGGTATCCTCTGTTCACGGTCACGGTACAGGTGACCTGTTGGATGCGGTTTTTGCACTTATTCCCGAGTCCGAATATACCGACGAGGAGAGCGAAGTTATCTCTGTTGCAGTTATCGGTAAGCCCAATGTTGGCAAATCCTCCCTTATCAACCGTGTAACAGGCGAGGAGAGAAGTATTGTATCAAACATTGCCGGTACTACCCGAGACAGCATCGACTCCAAGGTCAAAAACAGTCACGGTGAATTTATATTCATAGATACCGCAGGTATCCGCCGAAAAAATAAGGTGGATAACGCTATCGAAAAATATAGTATTATCCGTGCTAAAATGGCAATCGAAAGATGCGATGTCTGTGTAATTATGATTGATGCAGAGGAAGGTCCCACTGAGCAGGATACCAAAATCGCAGGTATGGCTCACGAAGCAGGTAAGGGATGTATTATCTGTGTAAATAAGTGGGATGCTATTGAAAAAGACGACAAAACAATGTCAGAATTTCGTAAGCAACTGGATGTGGATTTCGGCTTTATGTCCTATGCTCCCACACTGTTTATATCTGCAAAGACAGGTCAGCGTATTGACCGCCTTTTTGAGCTTATCAAATATGTTGCCAACACTAATGCAATGCGTATCAAAACAGGCGTTCTTAACGAGCTTCTTGCTGAGGCTACAGTCAGAGTTCAGCCACCCTCAGACAAGGGCAGACGACTTAAGATTTACTATGTAACTCAGCCCAGCACCAAGCCCCCTACATTTGTTTTCTTCTGCAACAATGCAGAGCTTTTCCATTTCTCTTACCAGAGATATCTGGAGAACAGAATCAGAGAGACCTTCGGGCTTGAGGGTACACCAATCCGAATTATAGTCAGAGAGCGAGGAGACAAAACCTGATGCAATTTTTAGTATTATATTGGTGGAGAATATTACTGTCTGTAGTAGTCTCTTATCTGCTGGGAAGCTTCAGCTTTGCGGTTATATTCACCAAGTACTCCAAAAGTGGTGATGTCCGTGAAATGGGTAGCGGAAATGCAGGATTTACAAATGTGCTGAGATCCGTCGGCGTTGTTCCTGCAGTATTCACCTTTGTTTTCGATTGTCTCAAGGGTGTAATCGCTGTATTGTTTACAATGTTTATATTCAACCTGCAGTTTGATGCAGAGAGCATCAATGCGCTGTCTCAGTCCTTACGTTCCGAGTATCTTATTTACGGAAAATATATTGCAGGTTTTGCCTGTGTCTTAGGTCATAGTTTTCCCATATTCTTTGGCTTCCGTGGTGGCAAGGGAATCACAACCATGGCAGGTATTCTGCTTATTCTTGATTGGAGATTTTTAGTCCTTACTCTTGGCGGTTGGCTTATATTCTTTGCTGTTACAAGGATTATCTCCGTGGGCTCAATTTCTGCAGCGGTATGTATTTCTGTGTGGAACTTTATAGTAACCTACTTCTTCTACTATAAGCCTTCACTTGATACCGCAGACCCCTATAGAATCAACCTGGTTGTTGTCACAACTATAATTATGGTTATGATAGGTGCCTTTGTTATCTATATGCATAGAGAAAATATCAAGCGGCTCATCCGCGGAGAAGAAAAGAAAATCAAAGCCAAGAAAACCGATAAATAATTAAAACGCCTGTCTGTGCAGACAGGCGTAAATTTTTGCAAAATCCTTGACGAAAGAGTGAAAAGGTTATAAAATTTACTTATAAAATTTATACCGAGGAGATGTTATCTATGGATTGCATTTTTTGTAAAATTGTAAATGGGGAAATTCCCTCCAAAAAAGTTTACGAGGACGATAAGATTCTCTGTTTTGAAGATATCAATCCCTGTGCTCCTGTTCACGTTGTTATAATACCCAAGGAGCATATTATAACCTGTGCCGATGATGTTACCCAGAGTAACGCTGGTGTTATAGCTCACATTTTCACAAAAATTCCCGAGATTGCAAAGCTTAAGGGTCTCAAAAACGGTTATCGTATTATCAACAACTGCAAGGAAGACGGCGCCCAGTCTGTGTTCCATCTGCACTTCCACCTTTTAGGCGGAAAGAAACTTGCAGAAAAGCTTTGCTGAGCTTAAAGCATAAGATACGGAGAATAAACTATGAGTAATACATATAAGATGACTATCGCAGGTTGTGAGCGTGAGCTTGAGATGTTTTCTGTCAACGAGAATCTTGATATTGCAGCCTTTATTCTTTTTAACGATGTAGAAATTACCGAGAAATCTGCCGAAGCACTTCTCAAAATATGCCCCGAGCATGACGTTGTGCTGACTGCAGAGGCAAAGAGTATCCCTCTTGCTTATGAAATTGCCCGTCAGGGATGCGGTAAGTATGTAGTAGCACGTAAGGGTCTTAAGGTTTATATGCGTAATCCGGTCAGCGTCAACGTTAAGTCTATCACAACTGCTAATCAGCAGATGCTTCATTTAGGACACACAGAGGTTGAGGCTATCCGAGGTAAGCGTGTGCTTATTATTGACGATGTTATTTCCACAGGAGAGAGCCTCAAGGCTATGGAGAACCTCGTAGAAGCAGCAGGTGGACAAATAGTTGGCAAGGCTGCAGTTCTTGCCGAGGGTGATGCTGCAGACAGAGACGATATTATCTTCCTTGAGAAGCTTCCTCTGTTTTTTAAGTAATTATATTATTAAGGACTGATTTTTATGAAACGGCTGTTAGGACTTACGGGACTATCCTGTCTTGTAATACTGACAGCCTGTTTTTATTTAGGTGTTGGTATTTCATATATATTTTTATTTCTGGGTATTTTACTTTTTATACTCTCAATGGTGATACCAAAGCTTCGTAATACAAAAGTATACCCTGTGTTCTTTGCTACGGTTTTTATTACATCCCTTGTGTTTGTTGGATATACCCATCTGTTTATAACTCCCGTGCAGACTCAGTATGATAACAAAGAGGTACAGATTGAGGCAATTCAAGCTGAGGATGTATACTACGCTTACGGTTATTATAATTATGAGTTGAAAATACAAACTATCAACAATGAAAAGGTCAATACCGGTATTATAATCAGAAGTGATGAGGCTTTATATACAGAAGTTGGCGATGAATTTATATTAAATTGCACCCTCAGTTCAGATATGACGAATTCTGAGATTTCCAGAGGATGTTTACTTAAATCTTATATATTTAATCAGGATTCGCTAACAATCAATTCACCTGAAAATAAACCTTTAACATATTATTTATCCCGACTTCGCAGGGGGCTCGAGAAAAATTTGTTTCTTGAGATGGACTATGATACAGCCTCTTTCAGCAGTGCCGTATTGCTTGGCAATAAGTATATCTTAGAAAGTGAAGCAAAGGAGCTTTTGCGTGTGTGCGGGTTGTCCCATATATCCGTTGTTTCGGGTTTACACCTTTCTCTGATAACATCAATAACAGGTAAGATTTTCAGAAAACTTACCAAAAACAAATACATCTCAGGAATTCTAAATATAGTTGCAATCCTGTTGTTTGCTATGCTAACAGGTATGGGCAAACCTGTAATCCGAGCATCTGTGATGCTTATCATCTGTACCATTGGTACTATGATAAACAGAAGCAGTGATTCACTTAATTCAATCGGTGCAGCTGCCTTAGTGCTTATATTTATAAATCCCTATTGTGTCGGAGATATAGGAATGCTTTTGTCTTTTAGTTGCGTTATCGGTATAGTCCTCTGGAGTGACGGTATTTCAGATTATATTATGGGAAAACTCAGTATGCTTCGGCTTCTTTCTTACAGGCCTTTATATAAAATTATAAAAGCTTTAGTAGATATTATGGCAATGTCTATATGTGCCGCAATATGGTCCATGCCTATAGCAATACTATATTTCGGCGGTTTTTCTTCTGTATCGGTTCTTGCAAATACTTTAGTAGTACCCTTTATGAGCTTAGTGCTTGTATGTATAGGCTTTTGTGCTGTTACGCATTACATAAGCTTTTTGCCTGTTTTGGCAGATACATTTGCCTTTATTGTTAGCAGTTTTTATAAATATCTGATTAAGGTCTGTACTCTTTTATCCTCTATACCTTATTCTTATATTTCGGCCGATGATTTATATTTTATATTTTGGCTAAGTGCTACCTTGTTGCTTGTTGGCGTTTCTCTGCTTATAAGTACAAAGAAGGCGTATGTTTCCGCTATATTTTTATCAATACTGATTTTAATCGTCGGCTCAGCCTCACACAGCATTGTCAGTGAGAACACCATTACCCTGCATATGCCCGACACAAAGGACGGATTATGCCTTGTTACAGAAAGCTCCCAGGGTTATATTGTGGTATCAATGGAGGGTACAAAGACCCAATATTATAAGCTGGAGAGAACCATCGAAGCCATACCTCCCGGAGGCAAAAATGTTTTGATAGCAGGTTTTGATGATATTAGTGTAAATTATGGTACAAAGCTTGTGAATGAGTTTGACTACGAGGCAGTTTTGCGGTATGATAATAAAAGTGAGGATTTCCTTACATCACTTACCGAGGATGAGGTGCTGTTTTCAGATAATATTACAGTATCTTTGTGGAATAAAGGACAGATAGAATTGCTCTCATCCGATAGCGGACTGTACACTTTTATGACCTTTAGCGACACCGAGATATTAGTTATCCCCGAGGGAAGCGACTGCTGTGAGCTTGAGGAAAAATATCTCACTCCTGATATTATTATAACCTCGGGTATGTCAGATAATATGGGACGCCTCAGCTGCGAGACCTTGATTGTTCCCGGGGACAGCTACGAAGCCTTGGTGACTGCCGAGCGACTGGCACCGATTGCACAGAGTGTCATTACAGGCACAGACATCGAATATACTATTAATTTGAAGTAAGAGGATAAATATGGCTTATCTGGACGAAAAAAGCTTCAAAAAGCATATCTCAACAAAAAAATTCAATAATATTTATATAATCTTCGGAGATGAAAAGTATCTTGTAAGATTTTACACAGGAGAGCTGACTAAGGCGGTAGCAGGTAGTGAGCCTTCGGATTTTGCTTTTCACAAGTTTACTCAGGGAGTAGAGCTTCAGACTCTGGCAGATGCCGTAGGAATAGTTCCCTTTATGGCAGAGTATAACTGCGTTGTGGTAGAGGATTTGGATGTCAACGCTTTTACAAAGGACCAGTACGATTCCTTCAAAGGAATACTCTCTTCAGTTCCGGATTCCACAGTTTTGATATTTTCAATGTCTTCAGTTGCTCCAAAAAAAGAAAAGCCCGAAAAATCAAAGTCAACTGCCGATGAGGTGGGCGAGGAAGAAGGTAAAACTCGTAACCGCTTTAAGTTATTCTGCAATTTTGTGGATAAGATGGGTATGGGCTGTGTAGCAGAACTTAATATGCGTTCAGCAACAGCCTTGGAACATCAACTTGCAAAATGGGCGGACAAAATAGGCAAAAAGCTCTCCTTACCCGTTGCATCAAAAATTATTTATTATTGCGGTACAGATTTAGCAACTCTTCGTCTGGAGCTTGACAAGGTCTGTGCTTATGCAGGTGATAGCGACGAGATAACTCTGGATATGGTGGAGGCAACCGTCACCAAGAAGCTGGAGGCTAAGGTCTACGATATGGTAGATAACGTTATCTACGGTAATACAGATAAGGCTTATACTCAGCTTTCGATGTTGTTTGCCTTAAAAGAGGATCCCAGAGATATCCTTCGTATTCTGGGCTTTGCATATATTGATTTGTATCGTGCAAGAGTTACAGTTGAATCCGGCTCTTTGATTAAGGATACCGCCGATTTCTTCAAGTATGGCAATCGTAAATGGGTACTGGACAAAGCTCAGACTAAGTCAAGACAACTCTCCACAAACGCTCTGCGAGACAGTCTCGGTGCCATAGCCGACCTTACCGCTAAAATGAATTCCGTTTCAATGAACGAAGAGGCGGCTATTCATAAGCTTATTGCGGATTTGGTATTGATTGCAGTGAGGGAGAGGGAAAATGCTTAACATAAAAGAAGCAATCATAGTGGAGGGTAAGTATGATGTACAGCGACTCAAGGAGTTTATTGCTTCGCCGGTAATTCCCACCTCAGGCTTTCGTATTTTCAAGGATAAGGAAAAGCAAACTCTTATCCGAAAACTTGCCACAGAGCGTGGAATTGTCATACTCACAGATAGTGACGGAGCAGGTCTGGTGATACGAAATTTTATCAAAGGTATCTGTCCCGAAGCGTCAATTAAAAACTGTTACGTCCCTCAGATTTATGGAAAGGAAAAGCGTAAGTCTGCTCCCTCCAAGGAAGGCTTCCTTGGTGTGGAAGGATTAACCGAAGAAATAATCTCTGATGCCCTTCATCGCTGTGGGATTTTAGTTGATAATAAATCATATGCTATCTATAAGCCCGTTACTAAATCAGATTTGTACGAAATGGGGCTCTCGGGCAGAGAAAATTCTGCAAAGCTCAGAGAAAAACTAATGCAGGATTTGGGGCTTCCCACATATCTTTCTGCCAATGCATTTCTTGAAATAATAAATTCTTTGTATACAAAGCAAGAACTGCTTGACAAACTGGGTAGTATGTAATATAATTAAATCAGATAAAACAGTAATGATTACTGATTTTATAAATTTAACATTAGAGGTGTTATTATGAATCTTAAGGGATCAAAGACCGAGGCTAACCTTCTTGCTGCTTTTGCAGGTGAGTCTCAGGCAAGAAACAAGTACACATATTTTGCTTCTACAGCACGTAAGGAAGGCTATGTACAGATAGCACAGATTTTTGAGGAAACTGCTGCTAACGAGAAAGAACATGCAAAACTCTGGTTCAAGCATCTTGACGGTATTGGCACAACAGCTCAGAACCTTGCAGCAGCTGCAGAGGGCGAGAACTACGAGTGGACTGATATGTACGCAACCTTTGCTAAAGAAGCAAGAGAAGAAGGCTTCGATGCTATTGCTGACCAGTTTGAGGCAGTAGCTCTTATCGAGAAGGCTCACGAGGAGCGTTATCGTAAGCTTCTTGCTAATGTAACTGAGGGCGAAGTATTCAAGAAGGGCTCAATCGTTATCTGGGAATGCTCCAACTGTGGTCACGTTGTTGTCGGCACAGAAGCTCCTCAGGTTTGTCCTGTTTGCTTCCATCCCCAGGCTTACTTCAAGATTAAGGCTGAAAACTATTAATCTGTATTGTCACTTAAACCTCTGCGGTAATTCCGCAGAGGTTTTTTATTTTACAAATGTGTCAGTTTTTCGTTGAATGTTTAGTATACCTATGATAGAATAAATTATATATACAGTGTTAGCTGTACTGTTTTTGGTACAGCTGTTATGTTTTAATGTTAGCATAGAAGATTATAGGCGGTGTGGTTATGTTTCGACTTGTACTCGGCACAAGCAAAAGCGGTAAAACTGAATATTTGCAAAGATATTTATCAGCATATGCTTCCTCCGGAGTTAATAAACTCCTGATGCTTGTTCCTGACCAATACACCTTTGAGACCGAGAAGGCGTTTCTGAGCATTCTGGGTCCTCGTGATGCAATGAATGTAACTGTTTTAGGATTTTCCAGACTCTGCGATTATGTAATTGAGCAAACAGGCAACGCTCACGGAGTACTTGCCGACGAGTCCGTACGTACACTTTTGATGAGTATAGCTCTTGAGGATACTGCCGATAGTATGCTTTTATACGGAGAGAAGGCACATACCCCAAAAATGCTTTCCACTATGCTTTCACATCGTCGTGATTTTATGCGAAACAAGGTAACACCGGAGCTTCTGCTAAAAATCAAGTCGGATAATAACCCCGTCCTACATCAGAAACTCCACGATATTTCTCTTACTCTTTCTGCTTTTGATGCACTTCTGGGCACTTCCTTTGATGACCCCGAAGGAAAACTCGGTATAGTATCCGATATTCTTTCAGAGAATAATATCTTTGACGGCTACATAATCTGTGTGGATTCCTATCTGACGTTTTCTGAGGTGGAGCTTGATATCCTTACCACTTTAATGCAAGGCTCCAAGGAAATGCTGGTTGCTTTGTCTGACGATAACAATGCAGGTGAGGGGCTTTTCTCTGTCCCTCACAGTACAGGTGTGCGGCTTCTTGCCCGTGCAAAGGAAGCAGGAGTGAAGATAAACGATACAATAGTCTGTGACTATGATGGATTCTTTTCAAATACCGGACTTTCACATATTGAGAAAAATATATTCAGAGATAATACATTAGCCTGTGAGAAAATCAGCGTCGATAATTCATCGGTAATGATATACGGAGCCAAGGACAGATACGACGAGTGTGATTTTGTTGCCAGAAATATCAGACGACTTATCATAGAAGAAGGCTACCGCTACAATGACATTGCAGTTGTCTGCAGAAGTATATCTCCTTATGCAGGTTTACTTAACCTCACTCTTGACCGTTACGATATTCCTTATTTCTCCGACACACCCTCACAGATACACTCAAAACCTCTTATGAAACTTATAAGTGCCTGTTTTGAGTGTGTCACCACATCCTTTCATAAGGATGCTGTGCTCTCTGTAATAAAGTCAGGGTTAACATCCGTGGACACCTTCCACGCTTCATTATTTGAAAACTATCTGTTTACATGGAATATCTCCGGCTCAAAGCTTTTCACGGAGTTTACCGCAAATCCCAGAGGTTTTGCAGATAATACAACAACAGACGATTTACTGGAGCTTAGTCGTGTTGAGTTAACACGAAAGCAGATTATAGAGCCGCTTCTTACATTCCGTGATGAGATTAAGAGCAGCACCGCTGAACAAATCTGTAAGGCACTTTATAAGCTTCTTATAGCCTTAGGAGCAGACAAGCGGGTTGTAGCCCTTGCTGATGAATTGTCAGAAAGGGGAGAGCATCAGCTCTCTGAGGAGCAGATTCGTCTGTGGCAGATGCTTATTGATACCATTGACAGAACAATTGCGGTCATTGGACAAAGAGTTATTAAGCCCCAACGCTTTAGTGAACTTCTTAAGCTTCAATTTTCTGCTCAGGATATCGCCTTCATTCCCAAGGCTTTGGATCAGGTGATAGTAGGTGATATCGACAGACTCAGACTTACCGACAAAAAGGCAGTCTTTGTGATTGGTGCAGTTGAGGGAGAGTTTCCTCTGGTGCCTGACAATGGCGGACTTTTTACAGGAAGTGAACGTGCTCTGCTTACCGAGGAGGGAATCCTCAGAGATAAAACCCCCGAGATTCTATATTCAAAGGAAAAGTATCTTTGCTATTATGCACTTACAAGCGGCAGCGAAAAGCTTTTTGTCTCTTATCCTATGTCAACCATGTCGGGTACTTCCGTTACACCCTCTGTTATTATAGGCGAATTGTCTGCTATGTTTACTGACCTTAAGGTTTTGAAGTTTAGTGACCTATCTTCTGTAGATTTTGCTTGGGGCTCAAAGCCTTCATTTAACCTTTTCGCCACACGTTTCGGCAGTACCGATGATTTTACCACCGCCTTAGATAAATATTTTACCGAGAATGTTGAATTTGCCAATCCCAGGTCAGCACTTCTGAGAGCCGTCAACCGTGACCGTTTCAGAATTACAGATTCAACTGTGGCAACATCTTTGTTCGGTAGCAATATGTACCTGTCTGCCTCTCAGGTAGAGAAGTATCACCTGTGCCGATTTATGTATTTCTGCACATACGGACTTCGAGTACAGGAGCGTCGCACGGCTCAGATTGATGCCATGGAGTACGGTTCATTCGTACATTACATTTTAGAGCATTTTATTAAGAATTACTCAAAAACTGAGCTTTGTAGCCTTACCTCAGAAGAGATAAGCTCAAAGGTTAAGTCTGTTATGTCCGATTACGCTGACACACATTTCGGTGGTTTAGAGGATAAGTCCGATAGATTTACATATCTTTATTCCAGAGTGTCATTTGCTTGTGAGCGACTGATTACTCATATGGCTCAGGAGTTGGCACAGTCAAGCTTCGTACCCGAGGAATTTGAACTGGAAATTGGAGAAGATGTTCCTGCTTATACATTAACCCTGCCGACAGGTCAGACCATTACCATAAGAGGCAAGGTGGACCGAGCTGACCTTATGCGCAAAGATGGCAAGACCTACATCCGCATAATAGATTACAAGACAGGCACCAAGGTGTTCAGTCTCTCCGATATAATGTACGGTCTTAATCTTCAGATGCTTATTTATCTTTCTGCCCTAACCCGCAAGGGTGGTGAGCGTTTCGGTGATAATCTGATTCCTGCCGGAGTACTGTATATGCCTTCGGTTGTACCTTTTATCGATGCAACCTTCAGCGATTCACTTGATTCAATAGAGTCCAGGCGTAACAAAAAACTTTGTATGAATGGTCTTATTCTCAGCGACCTACAGGTTATAGAGGCTATGGAGCGAGACTGCGGAGGAATTTACATCCCTGTTTCCTCAAAAGGCGATAACATCAAAGGTACAGATAATCTGGCAAGTCTTGAGGAGTTTGGCGCCATATTCTCTTATATTGATAAGATGATAGCCGAAATGGCTGTAGAACTACAAAAGGGAAACATACACCCCAACCCTGCCGCTGTATGCTATGATGCCTGTGAATATTGTCCTTATTTCTCCGTTTGCGGACACAAAGAGGATGATGTATTCAGAAATGTCTACAAGCTTGACAGAAGAGAGATATTGAAGGAGCTTGGCTTGGATGAAAATAGCGAGGAGGTGTTACAGTGAGCAGACCATGGACCCATAATCAAAAACTTGCAATCAATGCCCGAGAAGGTTCTCTGCTTGTTAGCGCCGCCGCAGGTTCCGGCAAAACTGCCGTATTGGTAGAGAGAGTTATCCGTATGGTAACTGACAGCTCATCACCCGTACCCATAGACCGTCTGCTGATTGTAACCTACACCCGAGCAGCTGCTCAGGAGCTTAAGGATAGGATTTCCTCGGCACTCAGCAATCTAATAACACAGAATCCTGCTAACCCTTGGTATCGCAGACAGTTGATGTATTTGCCGAGTGCCAATATATCCACAGTAGATAGTTTCTGCTCGGATTTGGTCAGAGAATTTTTTCAGCATCTTGAGATATCCTCTGACTACAGAATAGCCGACAACGGTGAGCTAACTGTAATTAAGCAAGAAGCAATGGAGCGTACCCTTGAATATTTTTACAGTCAAAAGGACTCTGTATTCTTAAGCCTTGTCGAGTCCTTTGCAACCGTCCGTGACGATTCAAGGCTTCAGTCAAATATTCTCAGGATGTATGAGTTTCTCCGTTCACATCCTTTTGGCTCCAAATGGCTTAACGAAAAGTTATCCTACTATACCGATTTCACAACAGTTTCCGAGAGCGTATGGGGACATATAGTTCTCGATTACGCCTTATCTGCCTGTGATTATTGTATCGACTTAACAGAGAACTCCCTCAGACTTTTGGAGCAGGAGGTAGAACTTCAGTCAAAGGTTATAGACTTATTTATGACCGATTTGCAGTATTTCACAAGCCTTAAAGAAAAAATGAGTAATTGCACTTGGGACGAAATTTTAACCTACATAGATGCCTTTGTAGTTGGTAGAATGAACGCTCGAGGCTTTACTGAGCATCCCATTAAGCTTCGCGTAGCTGCTAACCGCGATATTGTTAAGGATACATACAAAAGCATCAGAGCTTTGTTTGAGCAAAACGAGGCAGAGATTTCATCCGATATCAGATATCAACAGCCTCTTATATCAAAGCTTTTCGAATGTATACAGGTTTTTGATAAGCATTATAGCGAAATCAAGCTTCAAAAAAATGTTGCCGATTTTTCTGATGTAGAGCATTACGCTCTTAATCTACTTGTCAAATGCGACAACGACGGAGAAATATCCGAAACAGAAATAGCAACCCTTGTATCTGACCGCTTTGATATGGTAATGGTAGACGAGTATCAGGATGCAAACGAGGTGCAGGATCTTATCTTTAATTCCGTTAGCCACAGCGGTTCCAATCTTTTTGTGGTTGGCGATGTGAAGCAGAGTATTTACGGATTCAGACAGGCTATGCCGGAGATCTTCCTTGGACGTAAAAATTCCCTGCCGCTTTTCGACTGTGATGCCCAAAACTATCCTGCAAAGGTTATTCTCGAACAAAACTTCCGCAGTCGAAAACAGGTTACCGATTTTGTCAACTTCACCTTCAGGGAGCTGATGTCTATAGAAACAGGCGACTTGGAATATAACTCAGAAGAAGAACTTGTCTGTGGTGCAAAATATAATGACACAGCCGCACCTTGTAACGAACTGCACCTTCTTGATTTAGACGAAATAGGGGACATAGATGCCTCTGTTGCCGAAGCAAGGCATATCGCCTCCGTTATTCATTCAAAGTGTAAAGATACCTATGTTAAAGACGGTGACGGTGAGCGTCTTGCAGTATTCGGTGATTTTGCTATTCTGATGCGTAACAAAAGTCGCTATGGTGAGATTTATGCCACAGAGCTACGCAGATGTGGAATACCTGCCGTGTGCGAAAGCTCAGGAGGTTTCTTAAGCTCCTTTGATGTGAACGTGGCGGTGAATTTTCTTCGGGTTATAGATAACCCTGTACAGGATATTCCTATTCTATCTGTGATGATGAGCCCTGTATATGGCTTTACTCCTGACGATTTGGCTCGTATTCGTTCCAATAATAAGAAGACGTCTCTATATATGTCAGTCAGAAAATATGCTGACCAAGGTGATAAGAAGGCACAGAAATTCCTTTCGGATATTGATTATTTACGTAATCTTTCTATTATATATCCTGCTGATGTTTTCATCGGTTTGATGTATGAGCACACAGGACTCGTTTCTCTTCTCAAAGCCTCCGACGGTGAGATTGCACAGAACAATCTTCGTCTTCTTATTGAGTACGCCGCTGCATTTGAGCAGGGTGCTTCCAAGGGTATCTCTGCCTTTGTATCATATCTTGATAAGCTTCAGCGAAGCGGAACAGACCTCCCTGCTGCATCAGTCACCAATACAGACAATAAGGATGCAGTAAGGATAATGACAATCCACGCCAGTAAGGGTCTGGAGTTTCCTATTTGTATAGTAGCTAATACTGCCCGACAGTTTTCCTCAGATGCTAAGGATAATGTCCTGCTTCACTCAAAGCTGGGCTTTGCTTCCAAGCGTCGTGACGAAATCCTTATGTGCAGCTATAATACCTTACCTCGTGAGGCGGTGTCCCTTGAGATTAAACGTAGCGAAAAATCCGAGGAGCTTCGTGTTCTGTATGTTGCAATGACCCGAGCAAAAGAACAGCTTATAATGGTTGCTTCAAAGAAAAAACTCAGAAGCTATACCTCTAAACTGGCATCCCTACTTGCAGGTGATGATCATATTTCGCCCTTTATCGTCAGAGATTGTACCTATCTCAGCGACTGGCTTGTGCTCTGTGGCCTTATGCATCCTGACGGCTCACTTCTTCGTTCCTACGCTGGAATGGAAGCCCCTGATACATTCCCCGATTCTTCTGCAGGTAATTTGTCCGTCCAGATTATTACCTACCTTGATTCTCTTGAATCCTTGCCTTTGGTAAGGCTTTCTAATCGTACAAGCTTTGAGGATGTACCCGAGAATATTTATTCAACATTATGCTCAAGGTTCGACTATAAAGGCTACAAGTATACAGAACTTTCAAAAATTCCCCAAAAGGTTACTGCCTCTGAACTTGCACACAAGGAAACTGCCGTCAAATTTGGCAGGATTCTTGCAAAACCCGCCTTTATGTCAGATTCGCCGTTGACACCTGCCGAGCGTGGTACTGCTATGCACAGCTTTCTGGAGTATTGTGATTTTATCAGTGCAAGGCAGAATGTGGAATCTGAAATCAGCCGTCTTGTGCTTAAATCCCGACTGACTCAAAAACAGGCGGATTCTCTTAACAGAGCTTTAATATCTTCCTTTGTAAACAGTTCTATTGTTTCAAGGGCGTTGAGTGCAAATGAGTACTTCAGAGAATATCGTTTTACCGTCAATATACCTGCTTCCTCAGTTGACGAGAACATCTCAGAAGAGTTCAAAAACTGTGATGTTATTCTTCAGGGATCTGTAGACCTTGCAATTGTTGAGGATGATGGTATAATAATAGTAGATTATAAGACAGACCGAGTCAGTAGTACCGACGAACTTGTTTCTATGTACTCTAAACAGCTAAAGCTTTATAAACAGGCTGTAGAGCAAACTATGGATAAAAAAGTCAAGTCCTGTCTTATATATTCTGTAAATTTATCAGAATCAACGGAGGTCTTATTATGAAATTGTTCAAATCAATGATTGCTATTGTACTTGTTCTTACAATGTGCGTATCACTTGTTTTGGTAGCTTCTGCATCCGAAAATGAGCCCATACTTATTCTCGGTGATGCAAACAGAGATGCTACAGTTAATATCAAAGATGCAACCCTTGTTCAAAAGTACGTGGCTGAGCTTGAGTCTTTGTCCGGTACCCAGCTTCTCACAGCAGATGCAGATGAGGATAACAGTATAACTGTTAAGGATGCAACCGTCATTCAGAAGTATGTAGCTTCAATGTCTGTTCCTCATCCTGTTGGCGAAGAGTTTTTAGTTGAATCACCGGATAAGGAGCCTACAACAGAACCTACAACCGTTCCTACAGAGGCAACAGA
>CAZRLC010000018.1:0-31188 GCA_964600975.1 uncultured Ruminococcus sp. | reverse complement strand
TATTCCGGGCGTTGTTGTAGGTGGTGATATAGGTAGGGTCCTCAGAGAGAATGTACCCCACAATCTGATTGATAGGATTGTAACCCTTTTTCTTAAGTGCATCATACACAATCAGCAAAGCACGTTTAATCTCATCATCTCTGTCACCGCCGAGAGAGAATACCATAGTTTTATCCAACATCCGAAACACCTCCTGTTATAGTTTTATTATAGGATACTGGGGTGTCATATTTGGTAATAATCTGACACCACATTAATTATACTATATCTTTTTATATAATTCAAGCCCAAAAATAAAAGCACTGCCCGAAACTAATAAAGTATCGGGCAGTTTTTTCTTAATATCAGCCTCTGAGCTGTACGCCTATTGCAGAGAGGTTTGCGATAACCTTATCCATAATCTCCTGAATTTCAGCAGAGGAGAGGGTTCTCTCAGAGGAGGAAAACTCAAATCTTACTGTAATGGAGTGGACTGTATCCGTATCATAGGTATCTACAATTTTTGTGTTCTTAATCAGACCTGCACCTTCGTTCTTCCAGCAGTTCTGAAGATTTTCGAAGAGTACACCTGCAGGAATCTCCAGACTAATATCATAGGTCACTCCGGGGAATTTGGAGGGTTCATCATAAACAATAGGAGCAACCTCTGCCTCTGTGAAAGCAGTCATATCAATTTCTGCGAATACGATGTTTGCCTTCTTGTCAAGCTTCTTGCTGACAGTAGGATGAACAATGCCGATAGTACCTACTTCAACACCGTTAATTAAAACGGAGTTAAGGTTTACGGGATGCTCATAGGCGTGAGTAGCTTCCTTTGCCTTGTAGCTAAGGCTCTGATGCTTGATATCAGAGGTGACAACTGCCAATATGTCACGAAGCTCAAGGTAGAGAGTTTTCATATCCTTTGTCTTGCTGAAAAGTGTGACACAGAGCATCTTTTTTTCGTTGCAAAGACCCTTGTCGTTAAGACCCTTGATAACTCTGCCTACCTCAAATACGCCGAAGTCGGCACCGTAGCCTGTGTTAATCTTAACCTGACACAGCTGTGTGGGTACAATAGAGTTTCTCAGAGTTTCAATATTGGGGTTGGTAGCTCCTATGAGCTTTACATTTTCCTCTGTGGGGATTCCCAGAGCCTTCATCTCGTCATTATATGCCCATACATAGGAGTGAAGCTCGTGGAGATTATATTTCTTTACAAGAATATCTTTGATTCTGTCCTCGTTATTCTTTGTTGCATCTGCACGTACAGGGTACAGGGGAGAGCGAGTGGTGTTGATATCAAAGTTATCATAGCCGTAAATACGAGTGATTTCCTCAATGATATCAGCCTTCATTGTAACATCCTTGGTTGCTCTCCAGGAGGGAACCTGAACAGTGAAGTCATTACCCTCCAATGAAACCTTAAAGCCCAGGTCGGTGAGGGTTTTCACTATAGTGTCGTTGCTGATTTCAATACCTGTATAGCGGTCAACAAACTTTTTGTCAAAGCTGAGGGTGATAGTCTCATACCTGTGAGCGTACTCGTCAGTAAGTGCGGACACTACCTGAGCACCGCTATCATATTTCTTCAGTAGATTTATAAATCTTCCGATGGCAAGAGTTGTCATCTCAGGGTCAAGGCACTTTTCATAACGCATAGAAGCATCTGTTCTGTGTGCAAGACGAACTGTAGATTTACGGATAGAAACTGCATCAAAGGTAGCAGACTCCAGAGTGAGAGTAGTGGTGTCCTCTACAATTTCTGAGTCGAGTCCGCCCATAATACCTGCAATGGCCACAGGTGTGTCGCCGTTGCATATCATCAGAGTGTTCTCGTCAATATTACGCTCTACACCGTCCAAGGTCTGGAAGGTAAAGGGAGTGTCAAAACGCTTGATGCGGATTGCCTCCACCTTTCTTGAGTCAAAGGCGTGCATAGGCTGACCTACCTCAAGCATCAGGTAGTTTGTAAGGTCAGCAAGGAAGTTAATTCCTCTCATACCGCAATATGCAAGGCGGATTCTCATATTGACAGGGCTAACACTTCTGCTGATATTCTCAACCTGCATACAGCTGTATCTCTGGCACAGAGGGTCCTCAATCTTCATATCAACCTTTTTGAGGTTATCATACTGAGTCAGCTCCTCTGTCTCCAGAGGCTTAAGTTCTCTACCAGCAAGGGCAGCGATTTCTCTTGCAAAACCGTAGTGGCTCCACAGGTCGGGTCTGTTAGTAAGAGATTTGTTATCAACCTCAAAAACTATATCGTCAATAGCATAAACATTCTTGATGTCGGTGCCGTTTGCCACATCCTCGGTAATGTCGATAATACCTGAGTGGTCTTCGGAAATGCCGATTTCTGCTTCGCTGCAGCACATACCATAGGACATATATCCTGCCAGGGGTCTGGGGGCAATCTCAATCTCGCCCAGCTTAGCGCCAACCTTGGCAAAAGCTGTTTTCATACCAAGGCGAACATTGGGTGCACCGCAGACAACGTCCACAAGCTCAGCCTCACCGATATCTACCTTAAGGAGGTGAAGCTTTTTAGATTCGGGGTGGTCCTCGATAGACTTGATTTCTGCTACAACAACACCCGAAAGGTCAGAGCCTTTGAAGAATATCTCGTTCTCAACCTCGGCAGTAGAGAGAGAAAGTTTATGGATAAGTTCCAGTCTGTCAAGACCGCTGAGGTCAACGAAGTCCTCAATCCAATTCATAGATAATAACATTTTCGCACCCTCCTTATTCGTCGTCGGTAAACTGCTCAAGCACCTTGAGGCTACCTGAGTTAAGGTTTCTGATATCCTTGATACCGTACTTCATCATAACAAGTCTTGTAAGTCCCAGACCGAAAGCGAATCCTGTGTATTCCTCGGGGTCGATGCCACCCTCTCTGAGTACGTTGGGGTGAATCATACCGCAGGGACAAAGCTCCAGCCAACCGCTCTGCTTACAGGAGGGACAACCTTCACCGCCACAGATAAGACAGCTTATATCAAGCTCAAATCCGGGTTCAACAAAGGGGAAGAAGCCGGGACGAAGGCGAACCTTGATATCCTTCTGGAACACCTCGGAGAGCATAGTCTTCATAAAGTAAATCAGATTGGAAATAGAGATGTCCTTGTCAACCATAACGCCCTCCATCTGGAAGAAGGTGTTCTCGTGACAGGCATCGGTAGCCTCGTTACGGAAGCATCTGCCGGGGAAAATGGCCTTGATGGGAACGCCGTCCTCAATAAGGTTTTTGCCGTATTTCTTGAGTATGGCATTCTGTGCAGATGATGTGTGAGACTTAAGAAGCTGACCGTTGTCAAGATAATAGGTATCCTGCATATCACGGGCAGGGTGATGCTTGGGGATATTAAGAGCCTCAAAGCACTCGTAGTCTGTTACTACCTCGGGGTAGTCGATAACAGCAAAGCCCATAGACTTGAATATAGCCTCGCACTGTCTTTGTACAAGAGTAATGGGATGATAGGAGCCTCTCTGAAGGTTTGCGGGAGCAGTAATATCGAACAGGGGCATAGAGGATATCTCCTTCTGCACCTCTGCCTGTTGAAGCTCCACAGCCTTTGTGTCAATTTTCTCTGTGGCGTATTCCTTCAGCTCGTTTACCTCTGCACCGAAGGTCTTTCTCTCCTCGGAAGTCAGGTCCTTCATACCCTTGAGCAGAGCAGTAATACTACCCTTTTTGCCCAGATAGGCAACTCGTACACCGTCAAGCTCCGAAAGGTCTGCAAGAGCCGAGAGCTTTTCGTCAAGTTCATTTCGTAAAGCAATTATTTTTTCGTTCATGAAAAAACCTCCGTAAAAAATAAAACGCCCTGCGTGTGTCGAAAACACGCAGGGACGAATAATATCCGTGGTACCACCCTGTTTTTTTGCATCTTAAAAGAAGCAAACACTCCTTTGACTAATAACGGTGTCTGCCGTCAGGACCTACTGAAAAATTCAGCCCTGCCGCTCAGAAGGGAACTTCGCTGTATCCACATAGTCAGACCCTTTCAGCCACGGGGTTTGCTCTCTTTACAATGCATTGATACAGGTACTTTCTTCATCACAGCGTTTGTGTAGATTACATATTAAAAATAATTTTATCATCAATTTGTTAATTTGGCAAGTGTTTTGTTGAAAAAAACAAATCCCTATGATATACTGATTAATATTAGATAATCAGGATTGGTGATAATTATGGATACATTTTGCGAACAGGTAGTAAAAAGACAGTCAGGAGTAAAGCAAAAGGTACTGTCCGCAGTTCTTATTTCATTGTTTGCCTTGCTTGAGCTTTTCTTTATTTTTATTTATGTTTTGGTTCCCGACCCCTTCTGGCTTATGTTCACTCTCATAATCGCAATTATTGCTGTGGTGGTGCTTTGTATTGCACTTCCCAGAATCAACAAGGTTGAGTTTGATTACTCAGTTATGGGCAACAGATTTTATGTTGATAAGGTAATAGACAGAAAATCCAGAAAAAAGTTTTTGAACATTGAGATCAGCTCTATCGAGGATTTAGGTAAGCTTAGCGACAAAAACGTTCCCCAAGAGAGATTTGCCCGTACAAAGGATTGCTCCGATGGTAATATAGAAGAGAGCTTTTACTGTGTATATCGTGAGACCGGTCGTGGCAGATGCCTTCTTATCTTCTCACCTAATCAGGGAATAATAGACGGTATGCGTCCTCATATGACCAGAGAACTGGTGATGAAGTATTACTACAACAAGTAAGGGGACATATATGATTACGGATAAAAGCTACGTAAAGGATAATATGCCTCTACGTTCAGAGGATGCCAACAAGTATTCCGTAGGAACACTCCTTTGTGTCTGCGGAAGTGTAGGTATGTCCGGTGCAGCGGTGCTTTGTGCCAAAGCTGCCTACAAATGTGGTGCAGGTCTTGTCCGTCTTGCGGTGCCTGAGAGTATATATCCCATTGTTGCCTCTCAGATTCCCGAGGCAGTATTCACCCTGCTTCCTCAGACCGAGGAGGGCTCTATAAGTAAAGATGCCACCCGAGAGATACTGACCCTTGCTCACAAGTCCTCAGCGGTGCTTATGGGCTGTGGCAGTAAGCTGACACAGGATACCATATCTATTGTATCCTCCCTTTTGTATGAATGTAAGAAGCCTCTGATTTTAGATGCAGACGGAATAAATGCTTTGTCAAAGCATATAGATGTATTGAAGGACAGAGTGTACCCAACAATCCTTACACCCCACGAGGGAGAAATGAGCCGACTTACAGGCTTGGATGTTACAGAAATTCGCAAGGACAGAAGAACTGTTGCTCAGGACCTTGCCGATGAGTACGATGCGGTTGTGGTTCTCAAGGGTAAGGATACTGTAATTGCCTCCAAGGGTGCAGAGCCTATGGTGAACCCTACAGGCAATAGTGCAATGGCAAAGGCTGGGGCAGGTGATGTTCTGGCAGGTATGATTGCCTCCTTTGTGGCTCAGGGTGTGAATGTAAGAGATGCCTCTGTATTAGGTGCATATCTTCACGGCTTGTCAGGAGATCTGGCGGCAGAAAAACTTACTATGTATGGCGTTACGGCTTCGGATATTATTGACTTTATTCCCGAGGCTATCAAGTCCTGCATAGAGGAATAATTTAATAAATAACGGACGTTTAATCTATTTTAACCTTTGGTGTTGTTATGAAGAATAGACTGCGTCCGTTTTTTGTTTTACTTTTACTTTTTATTGCTCTGTCAATCTCCCTATCAGGCTGTAACAGTATAAATGTATCACCGCCTGTGCTGGATTTCAGTGCCGATATAACCATTACCTCCGAGGACTGCCTTGGAAGTGTTTCTCCGATTTCGGCTACACTTGAATGTACCTCCCAAGGAGCTATGAAGGTAACTGTTACATCTCCCGACGAGTTGGAGGGACTCAGCTACAAATGGACAGATGTGCTGGAAATTTCCTACAAAGGGCTCATATGTACCGCTGATATAAATTATATAACAGAAAACTGCTTTGCAGAGGTTATATACTATATTCTCTATGATATGAGGACACAGGAGGAATACGACAGCTTTTCCTCGGGTGTTGCCGAGTATAAAGGCGATTGCCTAAGCGGTGAGTATATAGTCAGAACCGATACCGACGGATATATACAAAATATTTCTGTAGAAGAATTATCTCTCGTTATAGACTTTGAATATTAATTAAATATTACTTATCAAAAAAGGACACCTGTGCAATTTCTCAGGTGTCCTTTTTGTTATATCTGTGGTGTGTCATATTCTGCCCAGAACTTGAGCAAGGCCTTCTCGTAGCCCGATTTGTCTACAAGATAACTCATTCCGTGGTCTGCACCGGGGACAATAAATAGCTTCTTCGGTGCCACACAGGCTTTGTAGTTGTCGTAGGTCATCTCTATGGGAACAAACTTGTCATCGGTTCCGTGGATGAACAGTACAGGAACAGTTGAGTTAGAGAGTGCCTCTGTGCTGGAGTATGATATTTCATCAGCACCTGTCTTTTGTCTGCAAATATCGTCTGCAACAGAGCTGTATATACCGTAGGGGATTCGTAGGTTGTTGTGGGCTACGTGTCGCCATATTGCATTAGGAGAGGTAAATCCACAGTCAGCAATAATACCTCTGACGGTTTCGGGCAGATGAAAGCCCGATGTCATCAGTACAGTAGTAGCACCCATAGATACACCGCCAAGATAAATAGGAAGGCTGCCTTCTGTTTTATTGTGAGCCCATTTTATCCACTCAAAGCAGTCGTTTCTCTCCAGTAAGCCAAAGCCCATATAATCTCCGCCTGAGCCACCTTGACCTCGTTGCTCTGCATAGAGCACACTGCAACCGGATTTGTGCCAGAAGTCAGCAATTAAACCGAAATCCATAGACCAGCTGGACCTCCAGCCGTGCATAGCCACAATTACTCTCTTGGCATTTTCGCAGGGGTACCAATGTCCCACAAGACTCAGCCCATCGTAAGAGCTTATCTCCACAGTTTCCGTGGGAGCGTTTTCGAGCACTTCTGAGGCAGAGATAAGTTTTGCCATCTGTTCGGAAATCTCTGCAGAGCCCATAATCTTTTCCTTACCCTTGGTGAGAATTCTCGGTTCTTTGCGGTCAAGGGCTATGGTCATAAGAGTTTTTGCGGTCAAGTAATACAGACCTCCCAGCACAGTAGCACCTGCGAGGGCAATGCCTGTACCTATAAGGGCATTTTTTGTACTTTTCTTCATAGAATCTGCCTTTCTATAGAGTATAGATAAAAAGAAAGCCCTGTTGTAATCAACAAGGCCTTCCGATTATAATTAAGTTTTATCAGTCAGCCTGTACCTTAATGAACTTCTCCTGCATATAGCTGTATATCTCGTTTGAAATATCAGAGTACATATAGCATTTGTCAAGATATTCCTTGCCGGGGTAGATAAGCTCGTTGGAGGTTATCTCTTCGTCCATAAGTGCAAGAGCAGCGGTGTTGGGTGAGGAGTAGCCGATGTAAGTGTTGTTAGCGGCAGCAACCTCGCCCTCAAGCATAAAGTTGATAAACTTCTCTGCAAGTTCGGGATTCTCGGAACTTGTAGGGATACACATAGAGTCTACGAAGAAGTTTGTACCCTCCTCAGGCAGACAGTAAGAAAGCTCCTCGTTGTTGCTCATCATAGTGAGGATATCACCTGCATAATAGGGAGCAATAGCGGCCTGAGAACCCTCCATTTCTGTGAACACCTGGTCCATTACGTATTTCTTTAGCAGAGGCTTCTGCTCTTTAAGTTTATCGTATGCCTTGTCGATGTCCTCTTTGGTAGGAGAGGAGGGGTCTAACCCTTGCATCTGCATTGCAATAGCCATAGCGTCACGGCTGTTGTTGAACATCAGAATATTACCTGCATTCTCTTCACTCCAGAGACTGCTGAAGCCCGTAACCTCACCCTTGTAAAGCTCAGTATTGTAGCAAAGTGCAACGATACCCCAGCTATAGGGAACAGAGTATTTGTTCTCAGGGTCAAAGGAGAGATTCTTATATTCCTCTGCGATGTTTGAGTAATTGGGAACATTGTCAAAGTTGATTTCTCTGAGAAGTCCTTCGTTTATAAGCTTCTCTATCATATAGTCAGAGGGAATAACAACGTCATAACTTGAGTTGGATGTGCTGAGAATGCTGTACAGCTCCTCGTTGGTCTCGTAGGTAGTATAATTTACCTTAATGTTGTATCTTTCCTCAAACTCAGCGATAACGTCCATAGTATCGTCTTCGCCTTCGTTAATATATTCGCCCCAGTTGTAAACGTTAATTTCGCCGTCATACTGTTTACATCCTGCGAAAACCACCAGGGAACACAGCACCATAATTACTACAAGAGCAAGACTCAGGATTTTTTTCATTTTTATCAGTTACCTCCGTGAATTTCCTTGTTGCGTTTTTCAACCTTTGCATCGTGAATGTTTGTAATAATCAGAATAGTAAATATTACTACAAAGAGAATCGCAGACAAAGCGTTGATTTTTGGTGAAATACGCTTTTTAAGCATTGTGTATATTTCGATTGGAAGAGTCTGGAACTTTGAGCCTCTTGTAAAGTAAGAGATTACAAAGTCATCCAGAGAGTAGGTGAAGCTGATGAGAAATCCCGACAATATACCGGGAAGCAGCTCAAAGAGTACCACCTTATAGAACGCCTGCCATTGACCGCAACCAAGGTCAAGAGCCGCCTCGTATACGTGATTGTCCATTTGTCTGAGCTTTGGTACTACAGACAGAATAACGTAGGGTGTGCAAAATCCCACATGGGACAAAAGCACGGTCACAAAACCCATCTCAAAATCCAGAAGTCTTCCCAGAAATGTGAACAAAAGCATCAGAGAAACGCCTGTTACAATCTCGGGATTGATAATGGGAATGTTGGATACCGTCTGCATTATTTTACGTGGAGTACCACGGAAATTATACATACCGATTGCTGCAGCAGTACCTAAGACAGTTGCGATAATTGATGCCAGTATAGCCACAAGCAGAGTGTTGTACAGAGCAGTCATAATAGAGGAGTCCTCAAAGAGCTTTATATACCAGTCAAAGGTAAAGCCCTTCCATACCGAGGTTTTTCCGTCGTTGAAGGAGTAGGCAATAAGTACCGCAATAGGTGCATATAAAAATGCAAAAATTGTACCCACGTATATCTTGCTGAGTGCAGACTTTTTCTTCATACGCCAACCGCCTCCTCATCGCCGAAGCGGTTCATAATTATCGTAAAGATAAGAATTACCGCCATAAGGCAAAGTGCAATGGCAGAGCCTGTGTGTCTGTCTGTCCAGAAAAGACGCTCTATAACGTCACCAATCATCATATTACCTGTACCGCCTAAGTATTGAGATACAAGGAAGGTACTTGCTGTGGGGACGAATACCATAGTAATACCCGAGATTATACCGGGGACTGTCAGCGGAAAAACCACCTTGCGGATAACATTCAGCTTATTACAGCCCAAATCCTGAGCAGCCTCAATTAAGCTTGGGTCAATCTTTCCCATTACGGTACACAAAGGCAAAACCATAAAGGGCAGATACTCGTATACCATACCAAGAACTACTGCTCCTGTGTTGCCGATAAGAGTTGCCTCAATACCGCACAAATTCAGAAGACTCACAATAGGACCGTTATTTTGCAGAAGAATTACCCAGGCGTAAATACGAAGCAGAAAGTTCATCCACATAGGTACCATAATCAGCATGGTATAGGTACGCTGTGCTCTCTCTGAGCTTCTGGATATTATATAGCTTAAGGGATAAGCCAACAAAAGACAAATGAATGTTGACAGAAAAGCAACCCACAGAGAGTAGAAGAACTCGTCCTTGTAGTTAAGTGCTTTCTGAAGAAAGTCAAGGGTAAAATTACCTGCATCATCACGGATGGCATAGCTGATTACCAGTATTAGAGGAATAAGGGTAAACAACACCATCCACAGGATGTAGGGCAGAGCAAGTTTCTTAGACTTCATCGTCGCCCTCCGCATCTTCCAAAACCTCTATGTGAGCCTTTGTGAAGTCAAAACAGATAGGAACATAGGTTGCAACCTGCTCATCCTGAGCACTGTGCATTATCCACTTGTGTTCGTCGGATTCCAGAATTATTTCATTGTGAAGACCCTTCCAGATTACAGACTCAATGAACACATCTGTCAGCTGTCCTACACCCTCACCGTCTACATAAAGACCGTCGGGAGGAAGCTGAATTCTAAGTTTGGTACCCTTGGGATAGTAGCCGTTTTCTATATCCAGCTCCTTGCCCTCAAGACTGATAGTAACTGTGGGAGAATCCTCGGCACAGTCTACAACCTCTGCCACAAACTCGTTGTAAGCCGTGGGGAACAGCTTGTTCATAATATGAATATTGTAGGGGTCAACCCTCATACCAATCCTGCTTCCTACAGGGCTGGAGGAGGTGGAGTGAATCAGCAGCATACAGTCGCCGACCTTAACCTCCATTTCGTAGTGAACACCCTTGAACACAAGACCTGTCACGTCACCTACAACTGTGCCGTCCTCGGGAGCTGTGATTTCAATATCCTCGGGTCTTATGACGATATCAACGGGAGTGTTTTCGCCGAAGCCCTTGTCAACACAGCAAAACTCTGTGCCCAGAATACCCACACGGTAGTCGCTGAGCATAGTGCCGTCCAGAATGTTAGCCTCGCCGATAAAGTCGGCAACAAAGGCGTTTGCAGGTTCGTTGTATATATCGATAGGTGTACCAATCTGTTCAATCTTGCCGTTGTTCATAACAACAACCTTGTCACTCATGGTCAGGGCTTCCTCCTGGTCGTGGGTAACGTAGATGAAGGTTTTCTTGGTCATCTTCTGTATACGCTTAAGCTCAATCTGCATATCCTTGCGAAGCTTAAGGTCCAGAGCTCCCAGAGGCTCATCAAGAAGAATGATATCAGGGTCGCAAACAAGAGCTCGTGCAATAGCAACACGTTGCTGCTGACCACCCGAAAGCTTAGCAACAGAACGCTTTTCGTAGCCCTTAAGGTCAACAATCGCAAGCATTTTAGTAACCAGCTGCTTGATTTCGTCCTTAGGGATTTTCTTAAGCTTCAGTCCGAAGGCTACATTATCGTAAACATTCAGATGAGGAAATAAAGCGTATTTCTGAAAAACCGTATTTATGTTTCTTTTGTTGGGAGGAGTACCGTTGATTCTTTTGCCGTCGTAGCAGACGTCACCGCTGTCAGGCTCTAAAAATCCGCCGATGATTCTTAAGGTTGTGGTTTTGCCACAGCCGGAGGGTCCCAGCAGGGTAATAAACTCCTTATCCATAATGTCAAGGTTTATATTGTTAAGTATAACTTCGCCGTCAAATTTAACGTTGATATTCCTAAGTGAAACAATAGCTTTCTGTTCCAAAAAACAACACCCCCGAAATAATACTGATAATATATAATTTTGTAGAATTATACAGTATAAAATTATATCTTTATTCTGTCAATTTGTCAATTTATTTTACAAGTTTTTATATGGTTGTTTGTAAGGGATAAAGGGAATAAAAAGAGACAAGAGTTATGCTTTTTATTATTATAATAAAATTTGGATAATTTTTAACCATAAACTAGTATAATTAGACCTTGTTATTTATATGTATATTTTGGTATAATGCTATTGTAAGGAGTTTACCTTTACGAGAACCTGATATGGGAAAGGATGATATTTATGAAAAGAGTAAAAAGACTTCTGTGCATACTTCTTGCAATGGCAATGATACTGTCCATTTGTGCAGTTGGTATTACCGCACAGGCTGCTGTAGTTAATACAGCAGAAACCTCTGTTGCTTATCCCGAATCTGCGGATGATTTCACCTGGGACAATGCAACGGTTTACTTCCTTCTTACAGACCGATTCAACAACGGTAACACAAGCAATGACCACAGCTATAATCGTGGTCTCAATCAGGATGGCTCTGTTGTGCCTGTTACTCAGGTAGGTGCAGCAAGTGGCAAGTTTGATTCTGACGTAGCTTACTTCCAGGGTGGAGACTTTAAGGGTATCACCCAAAAGATTAAAGCAGGTTACTTTGACGATCTGGGTGTTAACGCAATCTGGGTTGCAGGTTGGTTCGAGCAGATTCACGGCTACGTAGTAGGTGGTGAGGAGAAGAGTAGCTTCGCTCACTATTCCTATCACGGATATTACGGCCTTGACTTTACCGAGCTGGACCAGAACTATGGTACAGAGGCAGAGTTCAAGGAAATGATTGATACTGCTCACGAGCACGGCATCCGTATTGTTCTGGATGTAGTTATGAACCATCCCGGTTATAACTCAATCTACGATATGAACGAGTATGGCTTCGGTACACTTACCGATAATGCTATGAGCACATATTACAACTTCAATTCTATCAACAAGACCAATTACCATAGTTGTATCAAATACAACGATGGTCAGACATCTGACTGGGCAAAGTGGTGGGGCAAGGATTGGATAAGAGCAGGTTTGGCCGGTTACGACAACAACGGCGGCGGCGACCTGACAGGAGCAGTAACATATCTGCCCGACTTCAAGACAGAGTCCACCTCTACAGTTAACCTTCCTGAACTTCTTAAAACAAAGTGGACAAAAGAAGGTACATATAACGAAAAGGTAAACGAAATCAACGAGACTTTCTCTACCTATAATATCGGCAACAAGACAGTTACCAACTATCTGGTAGCTTGGTATGCAAAGTGGGTTGAGGAATACGGTATCGACGGCTTCCGTTGTGATACTGCAAAGCACGTAGACCAGTCCTCCTGGAAGAAGCTTTCCGAGGTGTGTACTGAGGCACTGGAAAAGTGGAGAAACGACAATCCCTCTGCAGTAGGTGCTGATTGGGACGAAGAGTTCTGGATGACAGGCGAAAACTTCGGACAGGGAGTTTCCAACAACCAGTATTATCAGAACGGCTTCGACTCAATGATTAACTTCTCCTTCTCAGGTGACAGCCAGGGTAACAACTGCAACGGCCTTAAGAATGTTGATATCAACAGTACCTATGCTGATTATGCTAATCAGATAAATAACACCGCAAACTTCAACGTACTTACATATATCTCTTCTCACGATACAGGTCTGTGTCGTAATGATATTTACTATCAGGGCTCAGCACTTCTGCTTTTGCCCGGCGGTGTACAGATTTTCTACGGTGACGAGACCAACAGAGATTACGTAGAGTGTTCAATCCACGACCACGAGTCCAGAGGATTTATGAACTGGTCGGATGTTGCTTCTCTTTCAAGTGAAGACGGACAGGTTCTTGCTCACTGGCAGAAGGTGGGACAGTTCCGTAACAATCACGTAGCAGTTGGTGCAGGTTCACACACAAGTCTCAGTGCTACCTCAGGCTCAGCTTTCGCCCGTTCTTACAGCAAGAATGGTGTTGAGGATAAGGTAGTTTGCGTAATCGGAGCTAACAACAATACAAACGTTACTATTACACTGAACGGTGCATTTGCAAACGGCACCGAGCTTAAGAACACCTACACAGGTGATACAGCTACAGTAGCAAACGGCAAGGTAACCTTCAATAGTGGTGCTCACGGCACAATTCTTCTTGAGGCTACAGGTTCCTCTGCTCCCACACAGACCACACCTACAGCTACTACACCTACAGCTACCACACCTACAGCTACCACACCCACAGAGACAAATTCTACAGCTCCTACAGTAACAGACCCCACAGAGACAACCTCTACAACACCTGTTGCTACAGAGTATGTAATTCTCGGTGATGCAGACCTTTCCGACAAGGTTAATGTTAAGGATGCAACTCTTATTCAGAAGTATGTGGCATCCCTTGAGAAAGACCTTTCCGAAAAACAGCTTTTTGCTGCAAACGTAGATGGCAGTGACAAGGTTAATGTTAAGGATGCAACTGCTATTCAGAAGTATGTAGCAGATATGGAAACCGGCTATGAGATAGGCGAAAAGGTTGTATACAAGCAGGGTACAGAAACAGATCCCCCCGAGGAGACAAAGGCTCCCCAGACCACAACAGTTCCTACCGAGCCTACAACTGTTACAGAGCCCACAACTGTTACAGACCCCACAGAGCCTTCTTCTTCAACTCAGCAGCCCGAGGGTACAATCGACCTGACTCAGCTTGACGGACAGATTATTGTTCTTACCAACTGCAATTACAGTACTGTATACCAGCATTGCTGGACAGATCAGGGTGACGCATATAATACTTGGCCCGGTGAGCTTCTTCAGGATATTGGCGGATATAAAATTGCTATCATTCCCGACGAGGCAAACAGAATCATCTTCAACGATGGTGGAGGCAATCAGACTGCTGACCTTGAAATCCCCGGCGAATTTGCTATCTATGATATGGCAACAGGGGCTTGGAACGGCTACCTCACAGATTATGTAGATGTAACTCAGTTCCCCACAGATACACTCCCCACAGACCCCTCTGAGGGAACAACAACTCCCTCAAACTCAGACGGTAACTACATCTATCTCAAGGACGATGCAGGTTGGGGTACAGCTTACTGTCATTATTGGTCAGATGCAAGTGGCTCCGAGTGGCCCGGTGACCAGATGGAATCTTTGGGCAATAATCTTTACAGATTTGCTCTTCCCAACGATAGTACAGGTAATATGTACCAGAATGTTGTTTTTAACATAGGTAGCAATAACGCTCAGACACAGAACCTTACAGTTGAAATCGGCAGAGTTTATAACAACCAGACAAACACCTGGGAAGACTTGACCGAATAAAACCTGACATTATAACAAAACGCCTCCTCCGATGAATCGGAGGAGGCGTTGTTGCGTTATACAGTGTTTAATTATTTTCCTTTCTTCTGTACCATTTAAGCACAGGGGCCAAAATTTTATTCCAATGTGTAAAGGGATACATTAAATAATCGAAGGGCTTAAGCGACAAGATAAGAGTCAAAGCCACGGAAATTACAAACATAACGATTATTATAGCTCTTGGTAGAGCGTCCTTCAGCATATCAGTAAGGAAGATGTATCCCATTATACGCTGAATAGGTCTGTGTAAGGCGTACACCTGCAGGGTCTTTGTACCGCAATAGCTTATAACAGGCAGGTGTTTGTTTGGCATAACCGAAAGCACCGCAAAGCTGGAAACAAACATCAGCACATAGGCAATAATTCTATATACAGCACCCAGCATGTAATGTATTCCGCCAAATTCATAATAGGGATTGTTTCCTGTGAGAAGCTTTCTTATAAAATATGTTGTATCAATTGTTAAGTAAATTCCTACAGCAAGAGCTATCAGAAATACCATAGAGCAGATTCGAACAAGAGGCTTGTTTACTATGCTCAGTACCTTTTCTCTATCCAGCATATATCCAAGATAAAAGAAAGGGAAGAAAACAATGATTCTGGATAGTACCAGAGTGTTTCCTATTTCGTCTACATAGCCGATTAAAACTGCAACTGTAAAGCTTGTCACAAGTACCTTCCAGGGCTGACATTTTCTCAGAAAATGAGCTATCATCAGGTGTGCACCCATAGCAAAAATATACCAAGAAACAGAGTTGTCGCTAAGAAGTGTGAAAGACGCCTTACCTGTAAAGATAAGCGACACCAGGTAATTAAGTGCTTTTATCCCTAAATTCAACAGAAAGAAGGACACAACTTTTTCGTATCTGAAGGGTGTAGAGTCAATAGTCTTTTTAGCAAATAAGCCACCGATAAAAATAAAAAGCGGCATATGGAAACTGTATATGAAAATCTCAATACTTTTAATTGCAGGTGAGCCGGAGGTAAAGGATGCAATAGCATGTCCGAAAACAACCGTAAGTATCAAAAGAGCCTTGGTGTTGTCCCATTTTGCTATTCGCTGTGGTTTGAGGAGGGTGTTTTCCATATCAAATCTCCTTGCTTTAGTTCTGTTGCTATTATAGTTTTTAATAATGCTTTTGTCAAATAAAAACCGCAGTTTACTAAACTGCGGTTTTGTATCAGTTGTTTATAATTTTTCTTTGACTTTGGTTTATGTCTGTCAGGGTTTCGCAGATAGTAATCTTTCTGATGATGTTCATCATTGTTTCCTCCAACTCACCGCCCTCAGAGTAGTCAGCAGGGAAGATGAAATTTACTCTGTCCTCTGTCAGCAAATCCTCAACCTTGTGTCGGTTTCCTTCAGAATAAACAGCTATAGAGGTACCTCCGTAGGACTGCATCATCTTCATGCAGGGAACATCGGATAATCCGTCACCAATATAAATCATATTGGTAAAGGGTACACGCTTGGAGTCATCGGGCATTGAGCGGTTCAAGTCCACATCGTTGGATATATCCAGCACACCCTTATTTATTCGGTAAACAAACTGAGTTTTGTTGGTGTAATTAACGGCAGTCTTAGGCCAGACCGCATCACCCTGCTCATCAAAGAGATACTCACAAGCGAATATTTCCTTGAACTCGGTTGCAATTTCTGTACCCTCGATAATCTCCTTCATTCCCGAGGAAATTATGTAGTGCTCAATAGTAACTCCCAGAGACTCACCAAAGCGGTTGATTCTGTCAAACCAGGTTGTTACACCCTTGTAGAGCTCTACGGATTTTCCGTGGGCTACCATATCTTCTCGGCGTAGGGGCTTACCCTGGCGTCTTGCCTCGTTGATAGAGGTGTACATATATGCAAGAATACCGTCCATCTTCTGTTCACGTCCAAAGTCGTTGGCTTTCTTCCAGAAGTCCGTGCTTTCCATTCCGAAACTGGGAATCAAAGCAAAATCCTGCATATCTCGGGTGCTCAGAGTTTTATCAAAGTCATACATTATAGCGATTATAGGTCGCTCATTCATAATATCACTCTCCGAAGAATCAGTGAATTTTATTTTGCGGTATAGGTAGTAACCTCAACAGATACGATTGTTACATCCTCTGTGGGCTTATTGTTATCGTCAACTTCAACACCTGCAATAGCATCAACAACATCCATACCCTCGATAACCTGAGCAAATACTGTGTGACCGCCGGAGGAACGGAGTGCACCATCCAGGTGGATGTTACCGCCGTTTGCTTCGTACAGAGCCCATACATCCTCAGAGATAGCGTAGCTCAGAGGATTGATACCGCCGATGTAGTTTTCAATAAATGTATCGGCATCGGGATACTGTGCTACAAACTCCATACCATAAGAGGATACATACTGATTGTAGTAGCTGACATATATTTCGTAGGTAGCATCGTAGTCTATGCTCTCACGGTCAAAACTGTCGGCACCTGCCTGATTGATAAAGAACTGGCTGCCGTTGGTGTTAACACCTGAGTTAGCCATAGCAACAGAACCGCGGATATTGTAAAGTGTATCGCAGAACTCATCCTCAAAGGCAGAGCCGAAGGCACTGGTACCGCCTGTGCCGTCGTTATTTTCGTAGTCACCTGTCTGAATCATAAAGTCATCAATAACGCGGTGGAAAAGTGTACCGTCATACTTGCCTTCTTTTGCAAGAGTAAGGAAGTTTTCAACAGCCTTGGGAGCATTCTCGGGGAAGAGTCTCAGAGTAATGTCGCCCATAGATGTGTGGATAATAGCAATCTCTTCGCCTTCTTCGGGAAGCTCAAGCTGATATCCTACCTTGTTTTCTGTGTCGTGCTTTACCTCAGAGTTAACCTGAGGTTTGCTGTCGTCATTAGAGCATCCGCCAAGGACTGCCACAGAGCCTATAGCAAGAAGTGTTACCATTGTCATACAGAGTATTTTTTTGAGTTTCATAGTGATTTCCTTTCAGCGCATAGCGCAATAATCTACAGTATATGTGCACACCCGTTACGTAGAGAGAGCTTCTCTCAGGGTGATATCACCAACAATCATATATTTATCAATGTAGGAGTCTCCGCCTTTTTCGTCCATATATTCAATAGCGGTATTCACAGAGGTGTAGCCGCTTTTCAGCACTTTGAAGCTGACACTTATCAGAACCTCCTCAGATGTAAAATCATAGCCCGATAAATTCGAGGCGTTAAATTTAATTGTGTCGGTTAAGCTGCAGTTGTATACACAGGAGGTGCCAAGCACAGGGAACATCTCCACAGCCGTCGTTTCATTGAGCTCAAGTACAGTAGAGTCGTAGGTGAGACTTGCCTGTACATTCTCAATCTTTTTTTGGGTTTTCAGATAAAAGGTGTAGGTTACTGTATCCCCGATGTAGGTGGTGTAATCCTTATCGCCAACAGTAATGGTACAGGGCTTTTTATTTGTGTCAGATGCTTCTTTGTTATCTTCCGATACCGGGCTTTGGGTTGTATCTTCCTCAAATGTTTCAATAGGATTTTCCATAACGGCAGAAGAGGAAGCAGTACTATCCATCTCTGTTTCTGATGTGTAAGGCTCAGTAGTGATAATTTCAGAAGCAGGTTCGTCATTGGTAGCATTATTTATATCCGGTTGATTACAACCGAAAAGCACCAGAATGAGAATAAAGGAAAAACTCAACAGGAGTATTCTCTTGTTAGTCATTAGGTTAATCCCTCCTCTAAGTATAACACTACTATTTTACAATATATCACTATATTTTTCAATAGATTATTTGAGGAAATAGGGTAATATTAAAAAACTTTACCTCATAGTATTAGTTACGAAAGATAATATTACGGAGGCTTTTAATATGAAGGATTATTTACCTGAGGGATGTCTTATAGAAACCCAGGAAAACAGCGGATATATGACAAGTGTCTCTGCACTTTGCGAGGCGTACAAAGAGCAGAGGATTCTTGAGGCAAGAGCCACAGTGTGCGATTCGCTTCATAATCTTACCGTGGATTTGGGTTGCATCAGAGGTGTTATACCCAGAAAAGAGGGAGCCCTTGGCATCAAAGAGGGCAGAGTGAGAGATATTGCGGTTATATCCCGAGTAAATCGTCCTGTCAGCTTTGTGATAACAGGCTTTGACAGGGACGAAAGCGGTGCAACCGTTGCTACACTTTCCAGAGAAGCCGCACAACGCAGATGTATGGATAACTACATAAGCAATCTCAGAGTAGGGGATGTGGTAGATGCAAAGATAACCCATCTGGAGTCCTTTGGAGCCTTTGCAGATATTGGATGCGGTATTGTGGCGCTGATGCCAATTGACTCCATATCAGTCTCCAGAATAGAGCACCCCTGTGAGCGTTTTACTGTAGGTATGGACATAAAGGCAGTTATAAAATCCATTGAGGATGGCAGAATAAGCCTCAGCCATAAGGAGCTTCTCGGCACTTGGCAGGAAAATGCAAATAATTTCTGTGCAGGTGAAACAGTAGCAGGTGTAATCCGTTCAATAGAAAACTATGGAGCCTTTGTAGAACTGTCACCGAATCTTGCCGGTCTTGCCGAAAGCAAAGAGGGTATTCGTGTAGGTCAACAAGCAAGTGTATATATCAAGAGCATAATCCCCGACAAAATGAAGGTAAAACTCATAATAGTAGAGACCTTTGATTACAAGTACACACCCCAACGTCCAAAGTATTACTATGAGGGTGACCATATAGATACCTTTGTGTATTCTCCCGAATTTTGTGAGAAGTACATAGCCTCCGAGTTTTCTTCGTGAGGCTGTCCCATAAACAGCCCTGTGCTTTGTTTTAATCCTCTTTATAGTTGACATTAAAACCTCCCGAATGGTATGATAACAATATCAAAGGGAGGTTTTGTTATGCTAACCGATACACAATTTATGATACTTGCTGTTTTACTGGGACTTGTGCTTGTGGCAGTAGTGGTACTGCTTATAAGGATGTTCTCAAAAAAGGATAACACTCAGGATATTGCCCGTCAAATAAGGGAGGAATCTCGTGTTGACTCGGCTCAGCTCAGACAAGAACTCACCACAAGTGTCCAACAGTCTGTCAAAACTCTGGGAGAGATGATATCCACCAATCAGGACCAAGCGGCTAAAAGTCAGGGTCAGCAGATGGCACAGTTTGAAGAAAGATTCAAGACCTTCTCTCTTGAAAACGAGCAGAAGCTTGATATTATCCGAACCACAGTTGAAAAGCGTCTTACATATATGCAGGAGGACAACAACCGTAAGCTGGACGAAATGCGTAAAACCGTAGATGACAAGCTTCAGAAGACGTTAGAGGAAAAGATGACTCAGTCCTTTGCTCTTGTAAACGAAAGACTGGAGCAGGTATACAAGGGTCTGGGTGAGATGCGAAGTCTTGCTGTGGGCGTTGGCGATTTGAAGAAGGTTCTCTCTAATGTCAAGACCCGCGGTATTTTAGGCGAGATTCAGCTGGGCTCTATACTCAGAGAGATTCTTGCTCCTGAGCAGTTTGACGAAAATGTTGCAACCAAGCACAGAAGTGCCGACAGGGTAGAATTTGCAGTTAAGCTCCCTGCAGAGGACGACGGCTTTATCTACCTTCCTATTGACTCCAAGTTCCCCGGCGATACCTACGCCGCATTGCAGGAAGCCTACGATTCAGGCTCCAGAGAACTGGTGGACGCAGCAGCCAAAACCTTGCTGACAACACTCAAAAAAGAAGCCAAGGATATTCGAGACAAATATATCGACCCGCCCAATACAACCGAGTTTGCTATTATGTTCCTGCCAACTGAGGGACTGTACGCCGAGGCGGTTAATCGTGGTATGGTAGAGATTTTGCAGAGGGAATATAAGGTCAATATTGCAGGTCCCAGCACAATGGCGGCATTGCTTAACTCTTTGCAGATGGGCTTCAAAACTCTTGCTGTTCAGAAGCGTTCTGCTGAGGTATGGAAGATTCTCGGCTCTGTCAAAAACGAGTTCGAAAAATTCAACGATGTACTTGTCCTCACTCAGCAACGACTTGACCAGGCAAATTCAGAATTGGACAAGCTTGTTGGTGTGCGTACCCGTCAGATTTGCCGTAAACTCTCATCAGTAGAGGCTAACACTACTCCTATAGAGGCATATTCTGTGGAGACACTTCCCGAGGATATCGGGGAAGAATAGCTTATATGCAAATATAAAAGTAAAGTGCGGTGATAGTAGTTTATCACCGCACTATTTATTTGCTTTTATCAGGCTTTTTCCTTGTGTATTTGATTTTACCGTTGCTTGGATATTTTATCCTTGACCAGAGGATAATAATCACCTGACCGGGAAGCCCCAGAATATACAGTATCCAGAAGTTATATCCAAAGGGTAGGAAGGACAGATGAAGTGATAACAGTGCCGTCCACATCAATACGGATATAATAATATAGTTTCTTCTTCTGTTAAACCACAAAGAGTTGAACACAAGCCACACTATAGTGGATAGAGGCAGAGCGTACAGGAAAGAGAAAAACTGGAACACCTTTGCCTCCACAGGTGCCATATCCAGCACAACAAATGCAAGAGTCGCTATAAGCCATACAAGGAGCACACACATTCCCGTAATGAAAATATGGTTTTTCTTAGTGTTGGCATCCTTAAGCTTCATTCCTGTGTCATCGGCCTCCTTGTGAGGATGCACAAGATAGTCAAGAGTTACACCGAAGATGTCTGATATCTTCATCAGCACAGTCACATCAGGAATAGATTCGCCACGCTCCCATTTGGATACAGCCTTGTCAGAGTAGTTGAGTATACCTGCCAGGTCAATCTGGGTCATTCCCTTTGCAAGGCGAAGCTGAGTAATATTTTTTGCTATAATAGACTTTATCTCATCCATAAGAATCCTCCTTATATCGAGGGTATTTATCCTTAAAATATATGATTTTATCCGTTGCCTACAGTAGAATTTCAACTCTACCGTAATTTTTTGTCACCTCAATGATAACATATAATGTTCAGAAAATCAATGTGAAAAACCACGATATTTACTGGGTATTCTACCTTAGGTAGAGTGGATTTTAACAACTCTACATTAGGGGCTTGGGCAGTATAGTGAGCATTACCATAAGTATAACGCCTTTCCTATACAGTAGGTTGAGTATGGTAAGACTGAGGTTTATAATGCAGATATGGATTTTTGAAAGAACTCCCATATTATTTTTAGGAAGGTAATGTTATGACAAGAACAAAACTCAGAGACAGAATACTTCCCGATTACACTCGCAAAGAAGAAGTATTCAATATGGTTTCTCACATTGTAGGTGCAGCCTTCGGGGTATTATCACTTGTGCTAAGCGTAATCAAATCTTCATTTTCAGGTGACCCTTGGGCAGTAGTAGGCTCTGCTATCTACGGAGCCTCGTTGATTGTGCTTTACACAATGTCCAGCATATATCACGGACTTGTGTCCGAAACCGCAAAGAAGGTTATGCAGATTCTGGACCATTGCACCATATATTTTCTTATTGGAGGTACCTACACGCCCATTGTACTTTGTGCAATCCGCAAGGTTTCTCCGGCTTGGTGCTGGACTGTGTTTGGTATTGTATGGGGTATTGCTGCTATTGGTATTATCTTTGCAGCTATAGACCACAAAAAATTCTCCAAGCTTTCGATGGCTTGTTATATAGGTATGGGCTGGTGTATAGTTATCGCAGGTAAGGTTACCTTACAGGCGGTGCCCTTAAAGGGTCTGATGTGGCTTTTGCTGGGCGGTATACTATATACAATCGGCGCCGTTATTTATGTAATCGGCAAGAAGCGCCGCTATATGCACTCAGTATTTCACATTTTCTGTTTGCTTGGTAGTATTTTCCACTTTATGTGTATATATCTCTATGTAATATAAGAGTTAAACCGACTGCAGCTGTAGTCGGTTTTCTATTTTGCAGAAGATATATTTTATCTTGATACTGAGTATTTTTTGTGCTAAACTAATTTACAGAGCAGGTGATTGTATGAAAAAGTTTCTTATAGTAGTAGATATGCAGAAGGACTTTGTGAACGGAGCACTCGGAACAAATGAAGCAGTCTCCATAGTTCCCAAGGTAGCAGAAAAGATAGAGTCCTTTTGCGGTGAGATTATTGTTACCTATGATACCCACGGTGATGATTATCTCAGCACCCCGGAGGGAAAGAAACTTCCCGTACCTCATTGTATCAAGGGTACAGAGGGCTTTGAGCTTAACGAAGATATTAAGTCTGCCCTTAGCAGAAGGTCATATACTACCGTAGAAAAGCCCACTTTCGGCTCTGTTGCCTTACCTCAGATAATCGCAAATCTGTCCCAAGGTGATGAGTTTTCCTTAGAGCTTGTGGGACTTTGCACAGATATATGTGTGGTTTCAAATGCTCTGATACTGAAGGCTCATTTTCCCGATGCAACTATTTCTGTGGATGCCCTGTGCTGTGCAGGTGTGACCCCCGAAAGCCACAAAGCGGCACTGCTAACTATGAGGATGTGCCAGATAGATGTTGTGAACGAATAATTCTTATTAAGAAATTAATAGCCAAGGTGATATTATGTTTGATACAAAAAAGGTAACTGCCGACTGTGTGCAGTGGATAAAGGATTTCTTTGAGGCAAACGGCAAAGACTGTAATGCGGTTGTTGGCATATCAGGCGGTAAGGATAGCTCGGTTGCGGCGGCTCTCTGTGTAGAGGCGTTGGGCAGGGACAGAGTAATCGGAGTACTGATGCCCTGTGGCGAACAGCACGATATTGATGCTGCCTACTCCCTTGTTAATCACTTAGGGATAAAACACTACGTAGTCAATATCAAGGATGCAGTAGAGGGGGTCAAAGGTGCCGTTTCTTCACAACTTTCGCTTAGCAGTCAGAGTCTCATAAATCTTCCTGCACGAATCCGAATGACTACCTTATATGCAGTTTCTCAGAGTGTAAACGGAAGAGTTGTCAACACCTGTAATCTTAGTGAAGATTGGGTGGGCTACTCCACACGCTACGGTGATGCCGCAGGTGACTTCAGTCCTATGTGCCATCTTACAGTCACCGAGGTTAAGAAAATAGGCAGATACCTGGGACTCCCTGCTTTTTTGGTGGACAAAACTCCCATAGACGGACTCAGCGGTAAGACCGACGAGGACAACCTGGGCTTTACCTATGAAGTTCTTGACAGGTATATCAGAACAGGCGAGATAGAAGACGAGAACACAAGGGCGTTAATTGATGCAAAGCATAAGGCAAACCTCTTTAAGCTTGAGCTTATGCCTCAGTTTAAGCCTGATTTATAATTGTAACGCAATGTAAAAATCCCCGAGTATAAAAACTCGGGGATTAATTATTTATCTTTTTTTCCAGATTAGGGGATTAAGACCCAGTATCAGAGGGAATATCTCAAGTCTGCCCAAGAGCATAGCCAGAGAAAGCAGTATCTTCGAGAAGCCCGAATATGCAGAGTAGTTGGATGTAGGGCCTACTCCCGCAAGTCCGGGGCCTATGTTATTAAAACAAGCCAAGGTTGCACTGAGGTTTGTTTCAATATCAAAGGGCTCAATGCTTAGTAATACAAAAATAACTACCATACATACCGAGTATACAGCAAAGTAGGTACCAACACCGCTGACAATCTGCTCATCAACTCTCTTGTCGTCCATTTTAACAACATTAACAGAACGGGGATGCAAGGATTTTTTGAACTCACGAAGCACAGATTTAATAAGCAGTATAACTCGGGATGCCTTAAGTCCACCTGCGGTTGAACCGGCACATCCGCCTATAATCATAAGCAGCAGCAGAATAGCCTTGGAAAGTCCTGGCCACAGGTTGAAGTCTGTGGTGGCATAGCCTGTGGTAGAGATAATGGATGATACCTGAAAAGTAGCCATTCTCAGAGTCTCCTCAATACCTGAGTACATACTGTATATGTTTGCACATATTACAACTACGCTGAGGAGAACTACCCCTGCGAAGAACCACAGCTCTGTGCTTTTTACAACCGCCTTAAACTTTTTTATCAGAATTAAGTAATAGAGATTGAAATTAAGAGAAAACACAAGCATAAAGATTGCGATAACCCATTGTAAATAAGGATTGTATCCTGCGATACTGTCGTTCTTTATGCCAAATCCACCGGTACCTGCTGTACCAAAAGCGTGTAATATACTGTCAAACAGAGACATACCACCTGCAAGAAGCAGTACAATTTCAAGCAAAGTAAGTCCGATATATATCAGATATAGGATTTTTGCGGTGTCTCTTGCCTTGGGGCGAAGCTTACCAACCTCGGGACCGGGCATTTCCGCCCTCATCAGATGTATTGAACGGTCCGAAATATTTGGTATAACTGCCATTACAAACACAAGCACACCCATACCGCCTATCCAGTGGGTGAGGCTTCGCCAGAAAAGAAGTCCCTTGCTCATATCCTCAACTGCTGTGAGAATAGATGCTCCCGTTGTGGTAAATCCGCTAACCGTTTCAAAGAAGGCGTCAATATAGGAGGGTATCTCACCGCTTATAACAAAGGGGAGGGCTCCGATTAATGCCATCAATAGCCAACCGTAGGTTACAATTGCAAAGCCCTCTTTGGCATAGATAACCTTGGTTCCCGGCTTGGAAAGTACCATCATCATAAGTCCTGCTATAATGGAAATTCCGATAGATATAAGGAAAGACCATATACAAGACTCACCGTATATCAGGGATACAACAGCAGGGAGAAGCATAAGTCCCGCATTGGCAAGGGCAATGTGACCGAGGGTGTTTACTACCATTCTACGATTCATACATTTACCTCTTATGCTATAATATCTGCCAGATCAAAGAGAATATGTTCTGTGCTGATAACAATGACCTTATCTCCGGGGAGAATAACATCGTCACCTGTGGGGACAATAGCCTTTCTGCTCCTGAGTATTCCTGCAATCAAAATGTTTTTCTTGAAGGTTATATCCTTAAGGGGAATATTTACATACTTAAAGTCAGGATGAACGTTAAACTTAAGTGCCTCGGCATTTCCGTCCATAATCTTGTAGAGCTTTTCAACGTTGCTTCCTACAGAATTTTGAAGTGCACGGGCATATCTTACAAGCACATCCGTAATAGTGCGTCTGGGCGATACAATGGTATCAAGTCCCATTTTTGCTGCTATGGGAATAAACTCATTTCTGTTAACCTTGGTAATAACCTTGGGAACATTCTGAGAGGCGGCATAGTAGGAGATAAGGATGTTTTCCTCGTCCATACCTGTAAGTGCCACAAAGGCGTCCATATTGGCAAGGCCTTCCTCCAGAAGCAACTCCCTTTCGGCACCGTCACCAAGAATAACAGTGGCACTGGGCAGTGCTTCGTCCAGTTCGTGACATCTTTCGGGGTCTTTGTCTATAATGGTAACTGAGTTGCCTGATGCCAGAAGCATCTTTGCAAGATAATATGATGTACGGCTGCCGCCGAGAATCATAACGTTTCTTGCTTGTTTACGGGTAATCTTCAGGCTTCTCAGAAGTTTGAGTATCTCTGTAGGTGCGGCAGTTAAAGCTATCTTGTCTCCGCTTTGAAGCTCAAAGTTACCGTCGGGAATGTAGATTTTTTTATCCCTCTGTACTGCACAGATAAGGAACTTTGCCTTGTGATGCTTTCTCAGGTCCATAACCTTAATGCCGTGCAGAGGAGAGTTCTCCTTGAGCACAAGTTCTATAATCTCAAAATTACGGGTTGAGAATGTTTCTATGTGTACTGCTGAGGGAAGCTTAAGCACATGATAAATATCAAAAGCAGTAAATCTTTCGGGATTGATGGACATGGAAAGTCCAAGCTCATGCTGTAGAAATCCCAAGTTGTTTTCGTTGTATGCTCGGTCTCTGATTCTGGCTATGGTGTTTTCTGCACCAAGAGTTTTGGCTATATAACAACTGAGCATATTAAGCTCGTCCGAGCCCGTAACCGCTACAAAAATATCCGCCTCCGAAACACCTGCCTCGGTGAGAATCTCGCAGTCTGTACCTATGCCGCAAACACCTATACAGTCATAAATGTTCAGCACTTCTGCAACGGTTTTTTCGTTTTTGTCAATGGCTACAACCTCGTGTCCCTCACGAACTAATTGGTCAATAAGGGATTTTCCGATTTTACCGCAACCTACAACTACAATCTTCATAGATTACTCCTTTATTTAAGGCGAAAATACCGCCTGAAATCAAAAGCTTTGTATACATATACACAGTTTATCTTACTACTTTTTTTCTGAAAATACAATAATATTTTTTAACATTTTGCATTTATTCCCTTGATTATCAGGTTAAGCTAAATATTCAATATATATGCTATGTTTATTTTTCGTTTCTGTGCAAATAATACTGATAAAATATATTTGTAGGTGATTTAATGCTTAGTAATAATGATAATAAAGAAACTCAGTACCCTCCCGAGATTCCTGTGGATGATAAGAAAGAGCTCTATCACGGCTCCATAGTTGATGTAGTAAAAAACGAGGTAGAGCCTAAATCTGCAACAGAACCTGTGAAGCCTCGTGACACAGATTCAATCAATACGGATTTTGCAGTTTCTTTTGGGGACTTCTTCACAACACCATAACTATTAAGGCTTCTTTTACAGAAGCCTTTTTGTTTCTTTTTATTTGACAATGATTGCTAAAATTGATATATTTATATGTAAGCTAACTTTATGTTTTAAGGAATGTTACATATGGGCAAAAAGAAAAGCAAAATGTCACCAACTATGGCTATGAATATCAAAGATAAAAAGGCCGATAAATTTGGTTGGAGAGGTATTTCTCTTGATGATTTCAAGGAGATGATACTCCTTCGTATAATTACGGCTTATTTCCTTGTTTCCACTTTTAATTTGATGGTTGCTGATGGTGACCCCATTGGCAATTGGCAGGATTTCGTAGGAAACGTATCCTTTGGCTGGATTTTGGTATTTACATTACTTATATCAGCAATTATAACCTTACTGCATGGTTTTATCCCCGAGAAAATCAGGGCTCTGGAGCCTTTGCTACCTGTTGCTTCTATACTAATTTTTGATATTAGGTTGTTGTATGCAGCCGGTGTAAACTACAACTTAGTAATAGCTGTTATATTGGTTTCTCTTGTTTTTATTGCTTATGCCCTGAGTAAATACAAAGGTACCCCTGTATTCAGCAAAATCCCTAACTGGGTGTATGTGGGACTAATCTCTCTGGTCGCACTTGCTGTGGTTACCTTTATATGCGTGGCTTCTATTTGCAGACATTATTCTTTTTGTACTGCAACCTTTGACTTCGGAATCTTTGTTCAGATGTTCCACTCTCTTGCAGATAATCTGACAGCGGTAACATCTTGCGAAAGAGATTATCTCATATCCCACTTCAACATACATTCCTCATATATTTTCTATTTGCTGGTACCTATATTCAAGATTTTCCCTTATGAGGAAACCTTGCTCATATTACAGGCATTGTTTGTAATGGGCGGCGTTGTTCCTTTGGTGCTTATCGCCAGAGGCAGAGGCTTTAAGTGGCAGGGCGTTACGGTTATATCATTGATATATACTCTCAGTGCATCACTTATTTTGCCTTGCTTCTATGAGTTTCACGAAAACGCATTGCTTCCCACCTTGCTTATGTGGACCTTGTGGGCAGTGGAGAGAAAAAAGCTCGTACCTTTCTATATTTTTTCTGTGCTTGTATGCCTTGTCAAAGAGGATGCACCCCTCTTTATAATATGCATCGGACTTTATATGTTCTTTGACTATAAAGGCGATATTAAGCGACTGCACGGTTTGATTGCAATGATAGTTAGCGGTGTATATATGTTTGTAATCACCGATTATCTGACAAAACACGGTGACGGTCAGTTTATGACTTCCACAAGATTCCATCATTTACTACTGAGCTCCGATGGTGGTTTAATGGAGGTAATATCCAACTCTCTGTCAGACCCGGGATATTTCTTCAGTCTACTTATTTGTGAAAACACATTTCTGTTTTTCATACAGGTTATGCTGCCGCTTCTGTTTATTCCTTTTATCACCAAGAAGATTCACAGATTCAATCTGATGATACCGTTTATTGTAACAAATCTGGTTATAGGTGCATATTATGGCTACGCTTCTAATATTGCGTTTCAATATATTCTGGGTCCTGCCACACTTCTTATCTATATGACAGTGGTCAATATGGCAGATATGACACCGGTAGCAAGAAGAAACATTCCTGTATTAGTATGTGCCGCATCAATGATTTTCTGTGTAGGCTCGGTTCCTGCCAAGGCGTCGTATATTAATCAGTATAATCAGTTTAAGTCTCTGTATGTAGAGATGGACGAAACTCTGAGAGCCATACCTCAGGATGCGGTAATAGGCACCAACCCCGTTCTGGGAGGTCACCTTTGTGACAGAAAAGAAGTTTATGTTCTTGATAAAAAAGATATTAATGAATCCGGCACTGCTGTGATTGATGCCCAAAAGTATGACTTTGCTGTACTGCTTGTAGGTGACGAGTATACACCAACCCTTGAGTTGTTATTGAAAAATGAAGGTTTTGTATTATGGGATGAGGTTCCCGGAAAAATCAGAATATATATTAATCCTCGATATTAAGAATCTAAAGGGCTTCTGCTATACAGAAGCCCTTTATCTATATTCTTTTATAAAGAAAGAGCAGATACCCTCGGGTATCTGCTCTCTTTATATTAATTCAGTTTATAAATTAATACTTTGTTCTCTCTACATAAGTAGTGTGGAGAAGCTCGTGTGCCTTGTGACCACCGGGCTCACCCAGATACTCCTCGTAGAGTTTCTTAACAATGGGGCTTTCGTGGGACTTTCTCATGGGAAGTCCTGCATCCTCGGCATAAAGAACCTTTGCACGTTCAGCACGGATATCTGTATAGTTTCTTACAGATGCGGGTTGAATGGGCTGACCGCCGCCGTTTACACAACCGCCGGGACAGCACATAATCTCAACAAACTGATAGTCTGCCTTACCTGCACGGATATCGTCAAGGAGCTTTGCTGCATTGGAAAGACCGGATGTAACAGCAACCTTAACCTCCATACCGGCAACATCGTAGGTAGCGTACTTGATAGGCTCTGTACCTCTTACCTCAGTATAATCAACCTGCTTCAGGTCCTCACCAGAGAGAATATCAGCAACAGAACGGAGTGCAGCCTCCATAACACCACCTGTAGCACCGAAGATAACTGCAGCACCTGTGAAGATACCAAGTGCGGGATCATAATCTTCATCGGGAAGCTCTGTAAACTGGAGACCTGCCTTCTTAATCATATCTGCAAGTTCTCTTGTTGTAATTACTATATCTACATCTGCAATTCCGTCTCTGCCTTCGTCGTCACGCTTGTGCTCGAACTTCTTAGCAGTACAGGGCATTACGGATACGGATACAATATTCTTGGGGTCAATGCCTTCCTTCTCGGCATAGTAGCTCTTAATGATAGCACCTGTCATCTGCTGAGGAGACTTACAGGTAGAGAGGTTGGGGAGAAGGTCGGGATAATAATGCTCACAGAACTTAACCCAGCCGGGTGAGCAGGAAGTAATCATAGGAAGAACGCCGCCGTTTTTAACACGGTCGATAAACTCTGTGCCTTCCTCAAGGATTGTAAGGTCAGCACCGAAGTTGGTGTCGAATACCTTGTCAAAACCAAGACGTCTGAGAGAAGCAACCATCTTGCCCTCTGCGTTTGTGCCGATAGGCATACCGAACTCTTCGCCGATAGCAGCTCTTACTGCAGGAGCAGTCTGAACGATAACAACCTTCTCGGGGTCTGCAATAGCCTCGAGAACCTTGTCTGTCTCATCCTTAACTACGAGAGCACCTGTGGGACATACTACGGTACACTGACCGCAGGATACACAAGCAACTGAGCCCAAATCCTGATCAAAAGCACAACCGATAGTTGTATCAAAACCTCTGTTGTTAGGTCCGATAACACCAACGTGCTGTTCCTTACAAGCAGCTACACAACGACGGCAAAGAATACACTTGTTGTTGTTACGGACAAGGTGAGCAGTAGAGGTGTCGATGGGAAGCTCGGGGTTCTCGCCATCAAACTTGTTCTCGTCCTCAATGCCGTATTCCTTACAAAGTGCCTGAAGCTCACAGTTGTTGCTTCTTACGCAGGAGAGACACTTCTTATCGTGGTTAGAGAGGATAAGCTGAAGAGTAGTCTTTCTTGCTTCGATTACTTTGGGTGTGTTAGTGAAGATTTCTGTTCCTTCTCTGTCAATGGGATATACACAGGAAGCAACAAGGCTTCTTGCACCCTTAACCTCTACCATACACATACGACAAGCGCCGATTTCGTTAATGTCACGAAGGTAGCAGAGTGTGGGGATTTTAATGCCGAACTGACGACAAGCATCAAGAATGGTTGTATTCTTCTCAACAGAGAAAGGCATACCATTGATTTTAATGTTTATCATTTCCAT
>CAZRLC010000017.1:0-32041 GCA_964600975.1 uncultured Ruminococcus sp. | reverse complement strand
AAGTAAAATCGACAAGTCTCACGGGAAACTTGTCGATTTTTGGTGCGAGTGACGGGACTTGAAGGAGCCAAAAACCGCATTGTAGTGCGGTTTTAACGATTGCTTACTCCCATGACTTTCCTCACCGTTCGTCAAATAAATATTACCCAAAATCAGATGCCAACTTAGGTTTATTCCCACTTTATTCCCAATACAAAATCTCAATCTTTAATCCAAGTATACTACACTTAAATCAGTTTAGCAAGCCGTGCAAAATTATCAGGGCTTTTCAAATCCTGTTTGCTGTATTATAATTATAGTATGTAGATACATTTTTTAGTTAGCAGGTGAGAAAATGGCTGAACCAACAAGTAAGTATGAGAATAAAATTGATAAAGCAGAAACTTGGGAAGATATGCAAAAGGTATTAAAAGAACTACCCAAGGATACCTTACGCCTAAGAGTAGAAGAGCTTTGCGAGAAATACAACAAGAGTTTTTCTTATATTTGCGGATTCGCATGTATTCCCGAGTCAACCTTTTATGCAACTGTCAACGGAACAAGAACACCTAAAAAAGAGTTGATTATTAAAACAGCACTTGTCTTGGGTGCAACGATAGAAGAACTAAACGAATTGTTGAAGCTTGCAAAACTTAAAGAACTTTATGCTAAAAATAAAGAGGATGCAATTATAATTTATGGTATGAAAAAAGGACTTGACCCCCAAGAAATTGATATGCTACTAAAAAGCCAGAACGCAAAAATACGTTTTTTCAGGGAGAAAGACGATGAATAGAAACGAAGAAATTAAGCTTGATTTCTTTATGTCACGCATCAAACATCTTGAAGATATAAAGGAAACCGAAAAATCTAAGCTTAGTGTTGTTTTGTACGAAGCAACCCATACTACTTGCATTTTAAGGGTGTGTAAAAACCGCAATCTGTCTGCTGTCTGTGATGCTTTGATTCAAGTGAAAAATCCCAATGTAGCACTGGTGTATCAATATGTTTATGCAGGTGGAAATACATACATCCTTGAAGAAATGTTAAGCGGTAAAACTATTGAGGAAATCATCGAGGATAAAGGGCTGTTTTCGGAAAAAGAAACAGCAAAAATCATTTCAGAGGTTTGCTCAGGTTTAGCGGACTTTCATAAAATGCAACCGCCTGTTATCCATAACGACATCAACACATCCAACATAATGATTTGTGATGATAATAGAGTTAAGCTCTTTGATTTTGACATTTCACGAACATACAAAAAGGAAGCAAGTAAAAATACTGAGTTGTTCGGAACTGAGGAATATGCTTCCCCAGAGCATTTTGGCTATGGTCAGCCTGAACCACGAACCGATATATACTCTCTCGGTGTTACTATGCATAGGATGCTTTGCGGAGAATACCTTTCGGGTAATCGCAAGTGCCTTTACAAAGGACGAATGAAAAAGATAATTGAAAAATGTATCGAAATTGACCCTAAAAAAAGATATGCATCTGTACAACATTTGAAAAAAGACCTTGAGAAAGTCCTTAACAGAAAAAAGACTGCTATTAAATTGGTATCTCTGCTCTTGGTTGTTGCTGTTCTTTTTGTTGGTGCGTTTTTAGTTTTTGGGAAACACTTTAACGAGAATACTTCTTTAACACCTCAGGATGAAACCATAAATCAAATATCCACAGAAAACTCCAATAACATCGTTCCACAGACTACAAATATTCAGGAAGGCGAAGATATTAAAAAGTTAACCGTTGCCGAAAAGTTGGATGGTGAACTTCTTTCCTTGACTTCGCTTAACGATGGAACAATGGTGTATCTGGAAAAAGCATCTGATGAATATCACATTAAATCTTCATTGGGAACAGATAAGACTTTACCGACTACTTTTGAAATAGAAGAATGTGAGCTTTTATATAATACTTATACTGATAGCCTTTATATTGTTACTACTGATGATGGCAAAGGCTATATTTATTCTCTGGGCGAGGATTTTGAGATAGACAGCACCCCCGTATACAGTGCACCTCAGTCCTATACATCAGATATTAAGGGTATGTTCTTCTCTGATGGAACGCTATATTGCAATGCATTCGAAAAAGATTTGATAGATACAAATAAGTGGTGTGAAATCGGATTTGCAAAATGTTCGCCTGTTGCGGTGGTTAATAACTGTATTTATGATATCAATAGCAATTTTTATATGCTGGACGAATTAAATCTTAACGGAGAAGAAATTAACCAATATGAAATTCCTGGCGAAACATTATTTAGCAGAGCTTGTTTTGCTGACAGCGGAAAGCTTTATTTAACTGTAGAGAAGAATAACAAAAGTTATGTGTACTCTTTTGACGGCGAGAATTTTAATGAGTTTGCTTGTCTGAGTGATTATCAGCATTATACCGATTTTAAGTCTTCGGCTATGGCTGTAACTGAAAATAAGATTTGGATGTATGATAGCGAAATGAATGCTATAAAGGAATTTACAATTTAATATTTTTTAACCCCAAAGTTTTAAGAGCGATTACATGCTGATTTTTGCGTGTGGTCGCTCTTTCTTTTGTAAGAATTTTTCTACAAAATGTATAAAATTTAAATTCGCTCTTTGCTACAATAAAAATATACAAAGAAATTGTAATATTTTGGGAATTTTACAAGGAACAAGTCACCTGCCCTCAGACACTACGAAGTTCCGAATCGATGAATTATAATAAAAAAGGAGATTTGATATGAGAGGTATGATAGCTATAAATACTAACAAAATCAAAGGTGAGTATCTAAACGGTGCTTACAGCGAATTAGCGGCACTCCTTGGAATTGATGCTGTGCTGAAGCTCCACGGCAAATACCGAGGGACACAGCTTTTCTTCCCTGTGGAGCTTTTTAGTCGGGAGTTTATAGTGATGCAGATTGTTGAGGAATACAATGGTCATAACATCAAGGAACTGGCAACTAAGTACGGATACACAGAGAAATGGGTTCGCAAGATACTTAAAGAAAATATCGACAATAATCCTTAGATGATTATGTGAGGGTGATAGATATGAGATATAAAATTTTTGCTTCTTTTGCAGTTATTGCACTAATTGTTTCTATGGTTGGTTGTGGCGGAAAAAATGCAAATGTTATTGAAACAACTACGCCGACCGAAACCACTGCTCCCAAAATCAGTTATTCCCGAGATGACTATTTTAATAAGTTGTATGGCTACTATGAGTCAGAAGATAGTTACATAAGTATAAGCGAAGATAATTATCAGGAGAAAAATAAAGAAAGCGGCGAAGTGATAAAAGAAGGGATGTTGATCGATAGCTCGGTATCCCTTGAAAAAGATAACGCTGTTTCTTTTGAGTTCACTTTTTACAGGGCTTCGTATCCGTCAATTTATTGGAATATGGACAGCGAAGGCAATGTTACCACAGCACACGGTGTCAGTTTGAAAAGAATTTCGAAGGAAGAATATGAGAGCGTTGAAACTAAGAAATCTGAACCTTCTTCAACGGCTGAAACAGATGACTATGGTTATGAAGAGAATGAGTATGTTTATACACCGCCTTGGTATATGGAAACCTTTGATTTGTATATGATGAAAGCTGATTTGCAGTATATTGATAATTTGTTAGCGGTCGGTAAAGAGGATGAGGCACTTGCGGCTATTGAAGAAAAAATATTTGACAAATTGGATTCTAAAGTCAGCGAGTTAATTAACAGTAGAGAGTATTGGGCGGCACATAATTATGTAGCTATGTATAACGTATATATGGGTTGTACCAGTAACGATGTGAATGTAGAATATCATTTTCTCGAAAACTTTTTTGAAGAAAAATACAAATCGAACGATACGATAGATACTACTATTCCACGTTCGGGTCGTTTTTCTGATTTTACCCAGAAGTATTTCTTACGGATTATCGAAGCTAAGAAAGCAGATGATGATTATCTTTCGAAAGACGAATGTCTTTACTTGTTAAATGATTATTTCCTGCAAAACGGATATCAAGCCAGAACAGGATTGTGGGATGACTATTATATGTATTTTACAGATAATTTTGACCAAAACTTTGCTCCTACTGAATACTATGTTGTTTGTCCGTATACAAAGCAAATCCGTTACCTTCCTGTTGATTACTATTTTATGGATAGTGATGGTTTCTATGAGGGTATTCTAGGAAAATATCTATAATCTAAAGAATAGAAAGGAGGATAAGTATGTTAAGTATCATTTCTTTAATCTGCACAGCAGTAGGATATATATTGTTTTTCTTTACAGAAAATATGGTTGCATTTCCAATATTCTTAATGATTGCGGCAACTGTAATTGCGGCGATTGACCTTGTTTCGCTTTATAAAAAAGAAAAGCTCGATTTCAGTGATTTTATAAAGGAAGCGTTTATGACTAATTGGGGCAGTATGATTTCTGTTTTAGGAGCAATATTCTTTATATTCTTATGTATTATTTACGGTTAAAAGGAGAAGTTCAAAATGGCATTCAATGATTTTTTGAAGAAAGCTAAGGAAACAGCAACAAATGCGGTAGATTCAGCAAAAACAAAATTTAACGAGCAGAGGGAAAAAGCTGCTGCCGATAAGGCGGAACGTGAGCGCATCAGAGCAGAAAAGCAGGCTGAAGCCGACAGCACAACTCAGCAGATGCTCGATGCAATGAACGCCGACAGCGGTAATCTTTTCTCAATGGACAGCAAGACGCTTCTTGCATTTACAGCAGATTTCTACGATAAGTTGTATTTACCTGCTCACAGTGTATCTGCAAGTAAGCTCTTATTCCATCCTCTCGACAAGAAGATTGACAAGTATGCCCTGAAAGAATTTGCTGGCTATAACAATGTAGAAGAATCCCCTGTATTTATGATTCTCGGCAAGCATTCGCAGAGGATATTCCTGTCTACAAAAGCATTGTATTTTAAAAAGGCTTTTGACAGTGACGGTGCATTTTACTGCACAGGTTCTATCGCTATTGATAAAATCAAGTCGCTTTCTTATACCCAGGACGGAGATAACTATATCTTTACCTGTAACGGTGTTGAGCTTCTGAATTCTGCCTACGGTTTTGAGCTTGACGATTACGCTTTCAGCGAATATGTTTCAAGAATCGAAAAGAAAGATTTTACCATTACCAACGAGCAGATTGATGCACTTATTAAGGATAAGATTGGCGAAGCAGTTCTTAAGATTGTTAAGGAATATGTTTATGACGATGAACTTATTCTCTACTTTGCTTGGGGTTGTGACTCCATTACTGCCAAGGACTTTGTTGTGTGTACCGACAAACAGATGGTTGTACTTGACAGAGAAGCATTTGGTCTTACAAAGAATGTTAAGCAGTTCTATTATGAAGATGTAACATCAATGGCAACACTTCAGGAAACAAGCGGCTTGCTTGACTTAGCTTTGACTGCCGCCCTCAGCCTTTGCGACCTTGAAATTTCCGTTGCAGGTGCAAAAGAAAGACTCAGTAATCTTTATACATACGAAGCTGACAAAGCAGTTAAGGTTTACAGAGAATGCAGAAGAACAATCAAAGAGGGTAATAAACAGCCTCAGGTTGTTGTTCAGCAGGCGGCACCTGCTCAGGACGATCCTATAGTACAGCTTGAAAAGCTCAACAAGCTCAAGGATATGGGTATAATCTCCGAAGAAGAATTCAATGCTAAGAAAGCAGACTTGCTTGCAAAACTTTAATAAACACATATAACATTAACACCCATCATTCATAACTGAGTGATGGGTGTTTTACTGTGTAATTAGCTATTAACTATGTTTTTGTTTTGATTTTGCTCAACATTATACAAATAAAAATCATCGTTGATTTTTATTGTTAGTATTATGAAGATGCGTAATATAGCATAGAAGTTCTGCTTGTGTGCTTCTTCGTTGGTGTTGGCTTGCTGAATACCATGAATATAGGTGTTGCGAAGTTCTAATCCATTATCATATTCAGCTCTGTTAAGAATATAGTTAAAATAGTTTATTTCAGGAGTTGACAAGAGTGTGTCTTTGATTTCACCATAACCATTGTCTAAAAAATCCTTAATGGTAGAATTAAAATCGCTAGAGTAGCACTTAACACACGCAACTTCGTTTTTATGCAAATCGTAAAAGAGTGTAACCTTTTTTATATCTTTAAAAGATATTAAACCATCATCTCCAATGGATATAATATCATGATTACATAGGTATTCTAATGTTGGATGTTCTATTTCGATGTAATCATTTTTATATACTTTTTCATGCTTAATATGGTCATAAAAAGATGTGTAATTATTAGATAGTCTTTCGATATAAGCTAATAAACTTTGGTCAGAGAAGAGGTGATGGGTAATTGCTTTATAGTCATCTCCAAGTCCATACAAATATTTGCCTTTAATAAGACTTTTGATATTCTCAAAAAGGACAGGTTTAGTAGACATTGAAAGTAATTCAAAATCGATTTCTTTATGCTTGCTATATAATTCAAATTGTCTTAGTATGCTTTCTAATGCTATTAAGAGAGCGTAACATTTTTCGGCATATGTATGGTTATTAGTTGGAAAAGAAACACGCAATTCAGGACATCCATATTCCTCTTGCAGATACTCTGTAAAAAACCATTTAACAACATTAACTAAATCAATTCCATTACTTTCAAGAAAACTGTAGTATGAGTGTATCTGCATAAGTGATAATGTGTTGCGAAAATTAAAGCTATGATTTATCGGATATATTCGAGATGATTTATTGCGATTAATTAACTCGAAAATCCCTGCATCATATTCGTGACTTACTAATGAGCATCTCATACATATATCACAGTATTCAAATACATATATAAAGTTATTTAGTATACTAGGATAATCTAAAGTGTCTAATAGCCATTTGGTGCTATAAGTTATACTATAATTTCTTCCTTCTGATGTGTTGAGTTTAACTTCCTTTTGTTCTGATGAAAAAGCAATTCCTATTCCGTATGATATGCTAACACCTCGTTCTTGAATGTGTCTTAATTCAGAATTGTGTTTTCTCTTTGCTGTTAGGCGTAGCTCGTCAGTGATTGGAAAGATTTTGCTCGGTTGCATTTGTATGATTTTTTCCAAATAATTAATATTTGGATGTTCAGAATTAATGAATTTATCTATACATGAGCAAAAGTCTTTTCCAGAAAATTCACTAGGTAGATATAAAGTGGTGTTATCAGTATATGGTAACTCATAAATATGCAGTAGAAGGGGAACTGCGTTATTACTTTGAATGATGTAGTTCCTTATTGAATCACCGTAAGTGTTAACAATATTTCTATATTTTAAAAATTCATATGGAGATGAAAACTTAGATGATATTAATTGTGAGAACAAGTCTTCTGTAATTGTTTTGAACAATTTGCATTTGTCAAACAGTTCCCAAAACTCAGGATGATAGTTCCTATCTAATTCGCTATGGAGATTTAAAATGTTATCAGTATTAATATTATTAAAGAAACGCAGGGAAAGACTATATAACTTGTTACTTTTATCTTTGTATTGGTTATGATTTTCTTCTGTCCAGTATTTAGAACGAGCTCCTGAAGAAAAATACTTGTGAATACTAAAATATTCTATAGCATCGTTGATTGTAACTGATTCATACTCTGGAATTTCGTAAGTTTCTATTTTCTCAAGATTTCTGCCAAATAAGAAATCGTTAGATGCATAGTATTTAACTCTTTTCATTAATATCCTCCATGTGTTTATTCGATTTACGGTTTATCCAAGTTGTTTTATATAACATAATTATATCACGATGATATTCTTAAAACAATATAACTTACAAGGTTAAAATGCCTTATATTATTACAAATTTATTATTGAAAGTAGGTGATTAATATACGCTGTGTAAGCTCAAATTTAGCTAATTGTATTCCCGAGGAAACTCAGCTTATGATGTGGTATATGGTTGATATGATGGATGAGGACAAAGATTGGTTGCAGATATTCAATCTTACTGTCAAAAACGGAGTTCAGCATATCGAACATCATCAGGAAGAACCAGAGTTTAGAGAGGAGTGTGTATTGCTTACAAATAACCCAGTAGAAGAAAAAGTTTATATTATTTTAGAGCCAGGATTATCAACAATGATACTGGCAGAAGATTATTGAGAAAGGATGGTTACTATCAAATATTTTATGATTGGATTTTTCGGCACATTAGGCATATTGTGTTTACTCAACAGAGATAAAAAGGAGGCTAAAGAATGATTATGGCATTAACGGTTTCAACAGTATCGGTGACTTGTTTGTTGGAAGGAGCTATGTGTGCAATTGCATTGTTTTGTACAGGCAGGAAACCACATAAGGGGTTACTGAAATGATTAAGATTACCTGTAAAGATGATCTGGATTTAATTGCAGATGTTTGTATTAAAAAACACATTGAAAACCAACTGAATTATCTGCTGAATACATATAAAGAAGAATGCTCCGAAAGTTCAATCGAATCAATCGGAGCAATTTTTTATGTAGAAAAGAATTCGGATTTTGATGACTATAAACAATGCGGAGTATCATCACCAATTAAAGAAGAACGCTTTGAATACATTGAGCGAATTGCAAACAGATATTACAGGGGACTTATAGCCATCGATAATGAAAAAATCATTGAGATTTATGGAGAGGAATCTGTATTTGAATCTATATTGAAAGGAGAAGATTAACATTGAAAGAAAATCAAGCGGTTATAGAAACCAGAATAGTAGTATCTGATGATGGTCGTAATACATACAGACTAACAAAACATTTAGCAGGAGTTGAGGGTGAGAGTGCATACCTGATCTCACTTTATCCAACAAGAAGCGAGGAGAATGTTTTTGCCAATGACTCTACCACAAATCATCTTGTTTCACATATGCAGGAGTTAGGTATATCAAAACTTAACATCATTAACTTGTTCAGTAGAACAGTTACAAGTCAAAGAGGATTAACAGTTGATGAAGAAAACATGGACTATATCGAAGAACTTATGCAGACAGAAGACTTTAAATCCTGCAAGTTAATTGTAGCTTGGGGTAACTCAATGCAAAATTCTCAAGCGGTTGCAGAATCTAAAGTTCGTATTTTTAATATATTCTTAAAGCATTGTCCAAAAAACAAACTCTATCAGTTAACGACTTTGGATGGGAGAATAGATTCAACAATCGCACCTCATCCGTTGTTCCTTGGAATAAGGGCTAACGATTCAATATGGGGGTTGAAAGAGTTCAAAATCAAAAAGCCGAGTCACGCAACCTCAACTAAAGCAAAAGCAACAAACATAGCAAAGAAATCGTAGTATAGAAACACCGACAACATTCTCTTAACAGGGAGTGTTGTCGGTTTAATAATTTTTTTGTTTTTTTGTGTATATAATTGGAAATTAATGTATATGCTAGAAAATGGAAAGAGTCGAAACAGCGACAATAAAGTCATATTTAATTTTTAAGCATTAACAAAAGCGTCAATACGACGATACAAATAGCAAGAATAACTTATTTTTATCTTTTGAGTTTTCCTTTAGATATATTGTCGATATCGTCGAAGCTAACAATCATAGATTATTAAAAAATAAAAACTAAACAAGATAACTGTAATATTTTGTCTTGTTTTGTATACACTATTTTTGTAATTGGAAAAAATTACAAAAAAATTAGGAGGCGGTATCTATGAAGATACAATCTAGTCAAACTAGTAGAACTACTGCAGATTGGTTATTCAATCTGGTATTCGATTATTATTCTATTTACAAACCACCAAATTCTCAATCCGTGTTAGTTAAAGATTCAACAAAAGAGTGGGTATATATAGATAAGGATCCTGTGTGTTCTATATTAAGAAATCTATTTTATACAGTTGAGAAGAGAACTGTTACGAAAAACACAATAAACACTGTATATGAAATGATTTACGCATTAGGCACAGAGTGCAAAGATGAAATCCTTGTTGTAGATACTCTATATCAAAATCAAGAAGAAATAGTCTATGATATACAAGGTTCTGACATTTATATCGAAATCAACAAAAATGAAATTAAAACCTTACAGAAAAAGGATTCTGAATACTTATTTAATAGTATAAATCACAATAATTTTGTATTACCAAACATAAACACAAAAGCCGATTATTTTGAGCTTATTAGTAAGCTGTTTAATGTTTCCAAAAGAGAATCTGTTTTGTTCGGTGTATATATTATCTCTTTGTTTCTAAAGAACATTCAGCATCCGCTACTGTTGTTGTCAGGGGACTATGGAGCATCTAAAACAACAACTCAGAGAAAAATATCATCCATAATTTCACCTTTTGATGTTGAGGTAATACCATTACCAAACAACACAGATGATATTGCAACTATACTCAACAGCAAATATTATGTTTCGTTCGATAATGTTGCAACTATACCCAGAGATGTTTCAGACTTGTTTTGTATCGCAGTTACAGGTGGTAGTTACCAGAAAAGAAAACTGTATACAACTGATACAATTCACTCTATTAACCTGTCAAATCCTATATCAGTAACTGGTTTAGATTTACAATTAGAATACACCGATCTGCTCGATAGATCAATTTTTTTGTCCCTTGAACGCATATCTGATAATCAGAGAAAAACCGAACATGAAGTATGGCAAGAATTTTATAGGCTCCTGCCCGACTTGCAAGGTTGTATATTTCAATTGTTAAGAAAAGCATTAAATATGTATGATAATGTTATTTTGAACAATTCACCAAGACTTGCAGATTTCGCCAAATGGGGATACGCCATAGCGGAAGGTTACGTGGCAGGATATGGAGATGTATTTCTAAAACAATATAGTGATAATATCATATCAACTGCTCGATATGCAATTAATAGTAATCCGTTGCTTAGTACAATTGAATATTTAATGGAAAATTTGATGTTTTGGGAAGGTTCATCTAGCGAGCTACTGTTTCTGTTAAAGAATGCCTATATGGAAATGAATTCAACTGAAACATTACCCAAAGGCTTGCCAACAACAGCTAATAGTTTATCCAGAAAACTAAATTCATCAAAAAACGATTTAAAAAACATGGGTATTCATCTAGAAATAGGAAGAAATACAAATCGATATATCAAATTAACGCATCAATTCACTAGCGATGAAGTAAAAGATGTGAGCAGTTATACAAAAATTAAAGGAGGATCTTCAGATGAAAAGATTATCTAAAAGACAAATGAAGAAGTTTGAATACTTCGGTGGATATGAAAAGTTTAAAGGTTTATACGAGAGTCTATATGTTTCAGAAACAACAACTATTGAATCTGACAGCCATTATGCAGAAAGATTTTCTAATATTACAATAGAAGGAACATCGTTGGCATTAACAAACAGAATAATTCCATTTGAGGGTTCCGAAGATTATGATTTTATTGACTTGTGGATTGATAAACAAAGATTTACTTTTATGATTACTAAGAATGAGTTCCGTAAGTTGAGTAAGGAATCGAGACCTCAGTATGTTAGACAATGTAGACGTGATATGAGTGATTTAAGAGTATGCGGAAATCGAAATGTATTCGTTGAAATCAAAAATGGTTTCTGTCTTAATGTGAGAGTGTGCGATCAAAAGAAATATAAGTCAGCAGAAAAAGCTTTAATAAAATCAGGATGGGAATGTGATTTGTTTGAACTAATTCCATTGAGTTGCGAAGAGGGAAAGAGAATTAAGTATGTGCCCAAATTAAAAGCTGATAAGATTGATTTGCCAATAAATAAACTTGAATATTTTGGTGGTTATGAAAAACTTAAAGGCTTGCATGCGAGCTATCGTAAATTTATGAAAGAAAAATTATGTATGTTTAATACCGAAAAAAATAATTGTGGTCAATTAACAGATGTAACAATGGACGGAACATCGTTAGCTGTTATCATCACAGCAACTATGAGCAATGAATTGTGTTATGTTGATGTTATTATCAACGAAGAAAGATATTTACTTAAACTTTCTAATGAGGAATTAGAGAGTGTTTTGACAGGCTTGGTAGAGCCAATAGGTGATGTTGACGAAGCCCTGAAATTGCTTTTCGGTCAACCGTATTTTATGTCTGTTGAAAATGGTTTTGCTAAAAACATGAAAATTATTGATTACGATATATATAAATCAACACTCGAACTAATACCCGAATTTATCCAAAATAATAAGGAGGTACAATAATTATGCCTATAACAAAGAGAAAAGAAGGTATGAATACAAATCTTTCAACCAGACCTGATTTGTGTGACGAGGATTTAGATTTAAGCGAACTGGATGAACTTGACGAAGGTAATGAACTAAGCTCAATTATAAATGATACCAACAAAAATGATGATTTAGTTAGTGAATCAAATAATAGTGCTGATGTAACCACTCAAAGAGTAGTTGAAACAAAAGTATCTGTAAATGCTGAAACTGAAGAAAATAAGATTGATGAAAGTGTTCCAGAAAAGAGTGAGCCTAACGAAACACAATCTGTTACAAAACCTCAAAGTAGCAATAATGTATATAATTTTTGCGGTTATAGAATCACCTCGTTAACAGAAAAAGATGCTGATATTGTAAGAAGGTATAGATTCAACGAGGAAAACATCAGTAATTATTGCTTAGCTAAAAATACATTTTATGACTATATTCAAGGCAATGGTGAGGATTTTGTATTCAAAAAAGAGTGGGGATTTCCATATAGCGGAAGCTACATCGGCTACATTATGAATTGTTCGCCGAGCATGAAACATTGCGGTGAATATTATGTTGCGTTTCTAGCTGATAATTACGATGTTTGTTTATTCAAGTTTACTACAACATTCAGAGATGCAGTTTATAATGGTGTTCAACGTGATTTAGGTTGGACGAGTACTATTTTCAGACAGGCAGATTATTCTTGTTTAAAAGGATATTTAGTGCTGATATCGGTAGAAAATATTACTCTTGAAAGCGGAAATGTATATTCAAAAATTACTGAGTTCAAAATTATAGACGATAATATGTTAGGTGTCATTGAAAAGCTTATTGATGATATGTCAAGACAGTAGGGGCAGATGTTTCTGCCCCTATATGCAATAAAGCAATAAATAATGATATATTATTCTCTAGAAAGGAGATGGTAGCTATATCCAGTATCAGAAAAGTGAAGAATAAAACTGGTACTCACTATCAAGTGAGTTATGAACTTCCTCGTTATATTGATGGCAAACGAAGAAGAACTACAAAAACTTTTCCAGATGGAACGACTTTGGCTGAAGTAAAAAGATTCCTAGCTGAAAAGGAATTGGAGTATTCAAGAGGTTCAGCATTGAGCCATGATTATAATTTAACATTCGGAGAGTTTGCAGATGTTTATTTCTCTACCTATACGCAATTTCTTAGTCCGACAACACTCAAAGGTTACAAGTCAGCATATTACAACAAGAAGCCATATGGACTGAAGAACTATTTTTCAGAAGCAAAATTACGTAAAATCACACCAAGAAATATTCAGGAATATGTTAATTTTCTATGTTCCCATGTTAGTCCGAAATCTACTAAAAATTACTTAATGCTTCTCAATGTGATTTTTACTCTTGCAGTTCAGGAAAATATCATCCAAAGAGAAGCTAATCCGATGTTGTACAAAATTCAAAAACCTCGTCAACATAAGAAACCTGTCGAAGCGTACAATTTAGATGAATTCAACTTGATGCTAAAGCTTGCTGATGAGGATGAAAACCCAGATATAAAACTTATAATATATCTTGGGTTGCTGTCAGGTATTCGTAGAGGAGAGATGGCAGGACTTCAATGGTCGGATGTAAATTTTGAGGAAGGATATATTTATATCTCTAAAAGCCGTGTGGTAGTTGAAAAAGAAGAATATATAAAAGAACCTAAAACAGAATCAGGTATCCGTAAAATCTTCATTCCAGAAAAATTATTAAGTGTGCTAAAAGAATACAAGCATAGATACTTGCTGAACAAACTCAAATATGGCAAAGATTTTATTGACAGCAATTATGTTATAAGCAAACCGAACGGAGAGGCTTTTAGTCCGAGCGGAATCTCAAACAGCTATCAGCGTTTTATAAAAAGACATAGTGATAAGATTCGTTATCTGAAATTCCACGGACTTCGTCATACCTATGCAAGCGTACTCATAGAGAATGGAGAGAACCCGAAGACAGTACAGCACAATCTCGGTCATGCTGACGTTGCTCTAACTCTGCAAATCTATAGTCACTCCTATGAATCGGCTCGGCGTAATGCCGCAAAGAAGCTTGATGAAACCATTAATCTAACCTCAAGAATAGGGTAACATAAAGATGAAAAACCGCACTTTACTCGAATTGAAAAGTGCGGTTTTAGTAATCAATAATATTGATTAGATTAAGGTTTACTTAGTTTTAGTTTCAATGAACTGAATTCTATTATTTTGGGAGGAGATAAAGTGCCAGTTGGCAAATTTATTAAGTGCTCAATCTCAGAAGGGTTTATACTTAGACCATAATTAGTTGAAAGTTCTTGCATAAACTCATCTGCTGAAAATACATTTTCTTGAAGCAACATAATTATTGATGTTCTTAATAGAGCTGGACTTGCAGTTATAAGAAGATCATCGAGAGGCTCTTCTTTTCTTATTCCTCTTCTTTGCATTGTTCTTATTAACAACTGATAGTCTTCTTTTGACATTATTCCCAGTTGTTCGGCTCTACGTATCATTGCTGAGATTGATACTTTCCATTTTTTCTTCAATTGCTTATAATAAGCGATTGTTTGCGGACCATTTTCAGCATCTTGTTTAAACGTTCTTTCAGGTAACAAAAAAGCAGCCGCAAACTCATTAGCTTCAATTTCTCTTTCTTTGAATTCTTGTTTTGAAAGCGTTTCGATATCATCGCTCCATTCGTGCAAATAAATATGTCCTAATTCATGAGCTATGTCAAAATGAATACGGGCAGCAGAATTCTTGTTGTTGGAATAAGCAATCAAATATGTTGGTGATTCAGCAGAGTCTACAAAACAACTGAAAGCATCAACATCATCTGTGCAAGTATTGAATGACGTTACAAGAATACCATGTTGTTCAACAATCGATACCAAATTATCAATTGGCTCATCTCCTAAATTCCATGCATCTCTTAGTATATAAGCAGCTTCTACAGGTGAACAGTCATTAGGTAAAGTGATTTGTTCAAATACAGGAAAATTAACATAATCTTGTAGTAATTTATAGATTTGTGATAGAAAATCCATTTTTACTATTTGCTCGTTGCGGTACTTTTTGTTTGTTGTAAGCAGCGAACGAAAATATACTGTTCCTGATGTACAGGGTGCAGTATGTTCATAAAAATAAGAGATAGGAAAATTTAATGTTTTCGCTAATCTTTCGATTAATTCTTTATCAGAGGGTTGACTTTTTGCAATCTCATACATTGACAAAGTTTGTCGTTGACATCCTACGTGTTCTGCTAATTCAGCAACAGTCATACCTCGATATATACGTGCCTTTTTTAAACGCTCACCGTTAAAAAGAGGTTTCATATTAGTTCTCCTTTGTTAACAATTTGTATCGCATTAAAAGAATTTGTTAGTAAGGGTATGTTATAAGCGATACAGACTAATCATATAATAACTATTATGCTTCTGCTTCGGTCTCGGTTGCTGATGTTTTTTGTTTGGGCTTGTTCTTTTTTCGCTCTAAAGCTTTGGAGGTAAGGGATAGCCCTCTGATAGGTTGGTTTTCAGGTGCATCTGGATTAATAATCTGTTCTACAATTATGCTTTCAGTGTTTGGTATATATTTAGACCAATCTTGCTCGCAATTTAGTGCAATGTCTAATGATGGAGTTACCATAACAGCACGTATATGAGTTAATTGATATCCAACGGTATCAAAAAGAACAAGTACGTGATGCTTAACGATATCAGTGCTGTTTTCAAGGTCGTGTAATAATTTATGTGCTAACTCAGCAAGCTGTGATTCATCAGAAAAATGATGGGGTAAGATGCTAAGTTGTTGGTTACTAGCTAATAGTTCGTGGTTGAAATATTTGCTGAACACATCAACATAATGCATGTGGTTCCTCTTTCGCTGATTTTTACGTATCTGAGCAAACCGCTTTTCTCTCATGAAAGTAATGATATTATGTGTTGTTTTTTCATAAATAATAATCATATCCCATGGACCACGATTAGCAATTGCTATAGTACAGTCTTCTGCTTCTAATCTCTCGATTAAATTGGTATTAATTAAATCCCATATTCTTGAGGGAATGCTGTTTTTAGTTTTAAGCCTGTTCTTTCTAATATCTGCAAGAATGTCATCTCCTACAGCATCGGCAACACAGTTTACTATTTTCTTAATTAGCTCAGTAGAAAGATTAAAATTGTCAGTGTGCATAGAGCACCTCCTAAAATATCGTTGACAATATTATAGGCGTTTCTCTGTAAAATGTCAAGAGGTTTGTGATAACTTTTATTATTTTATATGTTATTTTAATTTCAAAAAGTAATTAGTGTGTTAATAAAACTCTCGAAGGTATAATTGAGCATAGCCGTTTCAACGGAAAGTATGGCGATTGAACAAATAAATTTATGTGTACATAAAAACACCGCAACTAGATTTAAGAGTTTTAGTTGCGGTGTTATCTGTGTTTTTGTGACAAGAGAATTATGATAATGCTATTCTGTAAGAAAAAGGTATAGATCATTAAAAGAAATATATAGTAACTCTTATACAAAGATATAATAATCACGTTGCGGGATTACTCCCGCTTGGCGGAGAGTATGAGATTTGAACTCATGGATCCTCTTGGATCGGCGAATTTTAAGTTCGCTGCAATAAACCACTCTGCCAACTCTCATATACAACATATATATTAATGGATATAATAGAATTTGTCAAGTTTTGAGCAAGTGATATGGCTCTTGTGAACCAACTCAAAAATTAATATTGTATTACAAAATATCCAATCGAGGTTTTATAAACTAGATGTAAAATCAGAATTTATTCAATTCCGATGATTGAATAATTATTATTTCTACGCAACTAATTCCTAGAGGATAATGAGAAACGCTGAAATGTAGTAGTACTGGGGCTTTCGGGGATTTTGCATAGTTCCCGAAAGTACCCACTTAATTCCCAAATGCTGAATAATCGTTTGGTAAGGGAAGTGCTGGCGAAAAGTCAATCACAGATTAAACGGAGCAAACAAAAATACCGCAACCTCAGATAAACACTAGGGTTGCGGTTGTTTTTTGCCTTGGGAAGTCCTGCTGAAAAATAAAAAAAGCTACCAACCGAAGCTGATAGCTTTTGGTGCGAGTGACGGGACTTGAACCCGTACGCGTCTCCACACACGCCCCTCAAACGTGCCTGTCTGCCTATTCCAGCACACTCGCATTTTTTAAGTGCTTAAGCATTATAACATCATTAGAGGAGGTTGTCAATAACTTTTTTCGGATTTTGACAAATTTTTTTGCAGCAAGGATATTTATCCTTTCTTACTCTTTTGTCAGCAATTCAATGGCGTATTTGGCACATTCAGAAAGATAACTGCCTCTACGGATTACTACTGCAGGTTGGCGGATATCGGTATTATCTTTTAAGGCAAAGAGTGTTACCTCTCTGCTCATTAAATCGCTTTTGATAAACTGCAAAGGTAGAAGTGTGGCACCTATTCCCTCGTAGCACATTGTACGGGCAGTGGTAATGCCTGTAACCTCTGCTGCTATTTGAGGGTCTATGTCAGAGGAGGCACAAAGCTTATCAAATAATATTCTCATTTCCTGAGTCTGTCCTACAACTACAAAAGGAAGCCCTGCACAATCCTTAAAGCTAAGCTCTTTAAGGGAGCTCTTGTCTTCACTCTGACTGATACCATTACCAATCAAATCAATATATTTATCAGGTACTGCAAGTACAAGCCTGTCTGCCTCCATAGGAATAACATCAAGAACCGCTTCATTAACAGGAAGATTTACAACCGCAAAGTCATATTTACCCTCTATGGCTTCTTTCCTCAGGTCTTCACTTCCCTGCTCCTGTACAACAATTTTTATATACGGAAACTTTTTCTTAACCTTAGCCAGTACACCGGGAATAAGATACTGACTTCTGAAGGGTGAGATTCCGATTGTCAGTTTTCCTGCCTCTCCGCTACGGTACCTCTCCATAGAACGGACAAGCTGACTTTCCTTATATATAAGCTGACGAGCCTGAGAAATAAAGTCTTCTCCTGCAGGAGTCAGAGTCAGAGGAATACTGTTTCTATCAAAAAGCTTAACCCCCAGCTCTGTTTCCAGACTATGGATATGCTTACTTAGTGCGGGTTGGGAAATATCCAACTTCTCTGCAAGTTGAGAAAAGCTTCGGATTTCTGACAGCTGAACTGCGTACTGAAGTTGCTTTATATTCATATTAATACACTCCTATGCACGTTAGTTATAACCTTTTGGTTATATGATACTACTATTGTCATAAAAAATCAAGTTCTAAATAAAGTTTATATTTTTTGTTGACAAAAAGTTAATTTGGTAGTATTATAACCTTATTGTAATAACTGTTATAACAATAACAGAATATTTTATTTTGAAAGGAGTTCTTTTTCGTATGCCACTTTCACTTATTTACATCGGCGTAATGCTTGCTGTAATCTGTGTCTGGTTTATGCTGCTTAAGCGCCCTGTGTACGAGGGTGTTTTTCTCAGTTTCCTGGTTCTTCTTACTATCACAGGAAAATGGGGCAGTGTCTGGACATATGTTGACGCAGCACTCTCAACTTCACTGCTGTATTCAATGGTTGCCTTTGTAGCTATGTCTATACTGCTAACAAAGACTAAAATCATTGACAGCTGTATTGCAATTATACTGTCCGTTCTCGGCAGAATCACCGGAGGTGCCGGTTATGCTGCGGTTATCGCAAGTAGCTTTATGGGTGCACTGTCCGGCTCCGGTCCCGGAAACGTTATGGCTACAGGTACTATCACTATCCCTGCAATGAAACGCTCCGGCTTCCCTGCTGAACTTGCGGCTAACATTGAGAGTAATGCAAGTTACATGGGTAATATGATTCCCCCCTCCTCTAACATTGTTGCAGCTATGGGTGCATTTGCCGCTGTATATCCTGCAACAAATCTGACAACAGGTCAGTTCTGGATTGTTCTCTGGGGTATTGCAATCTGGTTTATTATACAGAGACTTGTTATGGTATGGAGTTTCTGCAAATACTATAAGGTTAAGCCCATGGCTAAAGAGGATGTCCCCAACCTGAAGGAAACCATGAAAAGCGGTTGGCAGGGTCTGCTTCTGCCCCTTATCATTCTCCTTCCCTTTATCCTTGACTACTTCTTTAAGAGCACATTCTTCACAGCAAGACTGGGCGCAGACGGTGCAAAGTACCTCTCCAGCTCTATTCTGCTGTTCATCGGCGGTCTTTCTGCAATTTATGCTTGTATTATCTGCAAGGACAAGGCTGTAGTTAAAATCAAAAGCCTTGGCAATATGTTCGCAGAAAGCGTTAAGACAATTGCTCCCACTATCTCTGTATGTCTGTTCGGATATATGATTGGTGAACTTTTCAGTGAGCTGAATGTTTCTGAGGAGCTTGGCACAATCATCTCCTCCTGGAACTTCGGTAAGGTTGGCACAGTTCTCGCTATCTGTGTTATCACCTGCTTCATGGGTATGGCTATCCCCGGTTCATCCCTTGTTGTTATCTTCGGACCTGTGTTCATCACAACACTTGCAAATGTTGGCGTTGATCCCCTACTTGCTGCTGCTATACTTCCCTGTATTTGCGGCGTTATGTGCGGTATCACTCCTCCTATGGGTCTGGGACTCTATGCAGGTATGACTATTGCTGAGTCTGACTTCACCAAAACCGTCAAGAACAACCTTTGGTGGATTGCCGCCCAGTTTATATTACAGTTTGTAGTACTTATGGGTTGGCTGCCTATTCTGGGTTTGTAAGGAGGTAATGCATAATGAAAAAATTCAAAGAAATTTGCAGAAAGATTTCCTCTGTACTTAAGACTATCTTCGGATACGGTATTATGATTTGCTTGTTTGCAGGTGGTCTTACCTTCTTCGGCTACCTTGCGGCTCTTATTATCGGCGGTGACGCTGCTGCCGCTATCTGCACCTTCCTCTATAAGGGTGTTATTCCCGTTATCATCTACGCCTCAACCATACTTGTTGTACTTGGTCTTGTGGCTATGTATCTTAACGGCGAGACAGCTCTTACTTCTAACAAGAAGAAGGCTTCACAGCACGAGGGCGAGATGTAAGACTCAAAAGCACATTACACAAATAATGAGCATTGAATATTAAAAGGAAATATGATATTCTATAAGGGACCACAGATTTACGCTGTTGTCCCTTATTCTATATGTTGGCAGTGATAATATGAACAATCACAAAATTAAAGCTCTGACCTCCCTATTGATTGCCATAACACTCCTGTTTTTTTGCGGTTGCGAAAGTACCAAAAGTTCTACGGCACAGATATATGCTCTGGATACGGTTATCGACCTGACTGCATACGGAGAGAATGCAGAGGCAGGATTAGATGCTGCAAAAGAGGAAATATACAGACTGGAAAAACTTTTGAGCGTCACAAAGGAAGAAAGCGACATTTACAGATTAAATAACTCAAAGGGTGAATCGGTAAATGTAGACTTTGAAACCTATAGCTTACTGGAAAAAGCGTTGATTCTCGGTAGGCTTTCTGAGGATAACTTTGACATTACCATATACAATGTGCTGAAGCTGTGGGGATTTACTCAGGATGAGCATACTGTACCGAATGATGCCTCGCTTTCTGAGGCTTTACTGACTGTAGGACGGGAGAATGTTTTACTGAACTCTGATTACACAGTTAGCCTTAAAAACAACACACAGGTGGATTTAGGCGGTATTGCCAAAGGATATATCGGAGACAGAGCCGCCGAGGCAATGAAGAACGCAGGAGTTACCTCGGGACTAATATCTATTGGTGGAAATGTGAGGGTAATTGGTGAGAAGCCTTCAGATAAGAACTTTACCGTGGGAATAAAATATCCGGAGGGAAACTCATATTTCGGCACAATAAAAGCAACTGAAAAAAACATCATTACTTCGGGAGCGTATCAAAGAAACTTTACTCAGGATGATGTTACCTATCATCATATCATAGACCCCGACACAGGCTATCCCTCCTGTTCGGATGCTATATCCGTTACGATTATCGGTGAGGATGGCACTATGTGTGACGCTTTCTCTACCGCTATATTTATAGGCGGTACAGATTACGCAGAAGCACTCCGCTCGGCAATAGGCGGATTTGAATACGTTATCCTTACAGAAAACAACACTGTATATGTATCCGAGGGGCTTGAAAATGAATTTTCACTATCGGAAGAATACAAACATCTGAATGTAGAAATTATATAAAAAGACCGCAGATTATTAAAAGGTAATCTGCGGTTTTGATTTTTGCACTCCCCTGCTCACACAATATAATACTCCGAAATAAAATATACTAATACGGTATAAAGATTTTTGTTAATGGCAAAAATAATAACAAATAAACTTCGGAGTGAGAACTATGAACATAAAACGAGGAGATATATATTACGCTGACCTGAGCCCCGTGGTAGGAAGTGAGCAAGGCGGAATCAGACCCGTACTTATTGTCCAAAACGATGTTGGCAACCGTCACAGTCCAACAGTAATAGCCGCAGCTATAACCAGTCAACAGGCAAAAGCAAATCTTCCTACACACATATCCATAAGCTGTGAAAACTGCGGACTGGCAAAAAACAGCGTGGTACTACTTGAACAGGTGCGAACCATTGATAAAAAAAGGCTTAAGGAAAAAATGGGATCTGTAAGTCCCCAGTCGATGAGTAAAATAGACCAGGCAATTTCTATATCCTTTGGTCTGGGAGCATATTAATATTACAAAAAAAGAAAGGCTATGAAGCTTGATGCTTCATAGCCATTTTTATATTCAGGAAAGTGATGCTATCGCCTTTTTGAGGTCATCTGTGCGGTCTGTTAGCTCCCACTTAACGGGTAAATCCTCTCTGCCCATATGTCCGTATGCGGCAAGAGGTCTGTACTTCGTATTAAGCAAATCCAAATCACGGATAATACTTGAAGGACGGCAATCAAACACCCGGTCTACTGCCTTGCTGATAAGGGAGTTATCATACTCTGATGTGCCGAAGGTATCAACGAAAATTGACACAGGCTTTGCAACGCCGATAGCGTATGCAAGTTGAACCTCGCACTTGTGGGCAAGACCTGCTGCTACAATATTCTTGGCAATATAGCGGCAATAGTAAGCAGCACTACGGTCAACCTTTGTGGGGTCTTTGCCTGAGAAGGCACCGCCGCCGTGACGGGAATATCCGCCGTAGGTATCAACAATAATCTTTCTGCCTGTAAGACCTGCATCACCACAGGGACCGCCGATTACAAATCTGCCTGTGGGGTTAATGAAGTACTTTGTGTTTTCGTGAAGAAGCTCCTCGGGGATAATGGGCTTTATAACATACTCCTTCAAATCCTTGCGGATTGTGTCAAGAGAAACATCTGCACTATGCTGAGTTGAGATTACAACTGTATCAATACGAACAGGCTTGTCGCCGTCGTATTCCACGGAAACCTGAGTTTTGCCATCGGGATAGAGGTATGTGAGAGTTCCGTTCTTGCGAACCTCTGTCAGCTTCTGTGCCAGTTTCTGAGCCAGAGAAATAGGCATAGGCATAAGCTCAGGGGTTTCGTCACAAGCGTAGCCGAACATCATACCCTGGTCACCTGCACCAAGCTGGTTCATTGTATCCTGCTGACCGTCCTTAAGTTCCAGAGAATTATCAACGCCCATAGCAATATCAGAGGATTGTTTATCAAGAAGAACCTGTACGTTACAAGTTTTTCCGTCAAAGCCACAGTTCATATTGTCGTAGCCGATATCACAGGCAACCTGACGGGCAATCGCCTCGAAATCTACAGAAGCGTTAGCGGTAATCTCGCCTAAGATACCGATAAATCCGGTAGTAGCTGTTGTCTCACAAGCTACGTGGGCACTCTTGTCCTGCTCCAAAATTGCATCAAGCACAGCGTCTGAAATCTGGTCACAGAGTTTGTCGGGATGTCCTTCTGTTACAGATTCGGATGTAAAAAGATATTTTGCCATAATAAAACTCCTTCCAGGAAATATCGTCACCTATAAAGAAAACCGCTGTCGGAAACCGACAGCGGTATGAAATCTCATCTTTCGGAATTCCGCAGGATTTGGCACCTTACAAGTGCAGGTTGCCGGACGTCACAGGGCCTGTTCCCTCAGTCTCTCTTGATAAGCGAATATTTAATTTACAGGACATATTATAACACCTTGTGACAAAATGTCAAGTGTTTTATCTTTCCTCTCGGAAATAAGAAAGTCCCAAATGTGCAGGAGGCTGATGCTCACGCTTTTTACGCATACTGGTAAACACAAGCACGATAATTGTAACCACATAAGGAAGCATCTTGAACAGCTCCTGTGTTTCTACGCCCAAGCCTTGAGCATAGGTGTTTGCATTAAACAGTGCACCGAAAAGGAAAGCTCCGAAGATTGCCATATGAGGCTTCCAGAGTGCAAAGATAACCAGTGCAATAGCCATCCAACCTCTGTCGCCGAAGGCGTCGTTGGACCAGCTGCCGTTGGCGTAAGCCATTACGTACTGAAGTCCGCCCAAACCTGCAATAGCACTACCAATACAGGTAGCAAAATACTTATACCTTGTAACATTGATACCTGCGGCATCTGCTGTGGCAGGGTTCTCGCCAACTGCTCTCAGGTTAAGTCCTACTCTTGTTTTTGTCAGGACTATGGATGCCACAATAGCAATGATAATGGAAAGATAAGTAAGGAAGTCGAAGGAAAGAAATAACTCGCCAAACCAACCCAAATCATCTGCAAAGGGAAGCTTGGAGCAGAAGAAACGGCTTGTCTTTGTTAATGCTACAGAAGGCATATCGCTGTCTACAAGCTTGATAAGTGATGCACCGAAGAAGTTACCGAGACCTATACCAAAGGTAGTAAGTGCCAGACCTGTTACGTTCTGATTAGCCCTTAGTGTAACTGTAAAAAAGCTATAGATAAGACCCATAAGAATTGAGCCCACTATAGAGCACAGTAAGGGTATCAGTACGGAAAGGAAGGGATTCATATTGGCAAGTACATTGCCACAGGCGTTCTCATACAAAAAGGCACCTGTTACACCGCTGATAGCACCAACGTACATAATACCGGGAATACCAAGGTTAAGATGGCCTGATTTCTCGGTGATAATCTCACCTGTTGCACCATAGAGCATAGGCACACCGATGAGGATTGCTCTGACAATATAAGCTATCATACCTGTGCCTCCTTTTTGTAGTGGCGGAACTTAACGGAATAACGAATGAAAAATTCGCATCCAACCACGAAGAGTATAACAATACCTGCTGCAATATCCGCAAAGGAAGAGTTGAGTCCGCAGGTGTCCGCAACCTTGGCAGAGCCAAGATTAAGGAAGATAATCAAGGCAGACATAATAACCATTACAAAGGGGTTGAACTGTCCCAACCAGGAGACCATAATAGCGGTAAAGCCCTGTCCACCCACCGTGTTGGTGTCGATAGAATGGTCTGTACCGGATACAAGGAGCATACCTACTATACCGCAGACAGCACCGGAAACAATCATGGTACGGATGATAACCTTTTTTACATTGATGCCAATATAACGGGCTGTGTTTTGGCTCTCACCTACAACAGAAATCTCATAACCATGCTTACTATAATTGAGGTAGATAAACATAACAACAGTCAGCACCAGAATAATGACAACATTAAGTGCATACTTGTTGTCAAAAATCATAGGCAGATTACCCTCGGATACAGGGTTGATCTTGTTTGAGCCGCCACCCTTAATGTAAAGATAATACTTGATAATCTGAGTAGCAACATAGTTCATCATCAGAGTAAAGAGGGTTTCGTTGGTGTCGTACTTTGCCTTGAAAATAGCAGGAATAACACCCCATACAGCACCTGCAAGAATGCTTGTAACTACAATTATAAGCATAAGCAGAGGATAAGGAAGCTTATCACCCAGCTCTATCATACAAATCATAGAAGCAAGTCCACCCACAAGAGCCTGTCCCTCGGCACCGCAGTTCCAAAACTTCATCTTAAAAGCAGGAGTAACCGCCAGAGAAAGTCCCAGAAGAATTGCAGTCTTCTGCAAAAATTTCCATAGCATTACGAAAGAACCTGCCTCGATTCTACCGAAAGCACCGCGATACATAGTCTCGTAGATAGTGAAGAAATCCTCTTTGGTAAGGAGCATTGAGATAATGCCCACAAGAAGTACAGCCGCTAAGATTGCGGCAATACGAATAAGCCACGCCTGCCACCATTTCATATCATCTCGCTTAACGAGATGAAACAGAGGCTCTCTGGAATGCTTACTTACTTTAACATCATTCATTTGTATCCCCCTCACTCTCATGCTGGGATTTGGTCATAAGTATACCAAGCTGTTCTTTGGTAGCGGTTCTGCCGTCAACAATACCTGTAACTCTGCCCGAACCGATAACCATAATTCTGTCACAAAGTTCCAGAAGAACGTCCAGGTCCTCGCCGACAAAAATTACGGCAACGCCTTTTTTCTTCTGTTCATTGAGAAGATTGAATATTGTATAAGAGGAGTTGATATCAAGTCCTCTGACAGGATAAGCAACCATAAGCACCTTGGGTGCGGCTGCAATCTCTCGTCCGACAAGAATCTTCTGAATATTACCGCCCGAAAGCTGACGGATAGGAGTTGATGTACCGGGGGTTACAACCTCTAAGTCTCTGATAATCTGCTCTGCCAAATCCTTGGGAGCCTTACGCTCAAGAAACATAGACTTACCTTTACGATAGCTTCGAAGCATCATATTATCGGTAATGTCCATATTTGCCACAAGTCCCATACCAAGTCTATCCTCGGGAACAAAGGAAAGACGAACTCCCAGTTCACGAATTTGTCTGGGGGTTTTATCCCTCAGGTTTTCGATATTGCCTGTCTTGGGATTAATATATGTAATTTCACCGGAGGAAACCTTCTGCAATCCTGCAATAGCCTCCAGCAGTTCTCTCTGTCCGGAACCTGCAATACCTGCCACACCCAGAATCTCGCCTGAGCGAAGGGTGAAACTGACGTCACTTAAAAGCTTGACTCCAGAGCGACTGACACACTGAAGGTCGTTGACAATAAGGCGGTCAACAGAATCCTTGGGCTCACTTCTGCTGATATTAAGGGCTATCTTCTTACCTACCATCATCTCAGTAAGCTCTGCCTCTGTGGTTTCTGCAGTATTGACTGAGCCGATATATTCACCCTTACGCAGTACAGAAACTCTGTCAGAAAGTGTCATAACCTCGTTAAGCTTGTGGGTAATGATAATAATAGCCTTACCTGCATCTCTCATCTTGCGAAGAACGTTGAACAGCTTCTGTATTTCCTGAGGAGTCAGAACTGCGGTGGGCTCGTCCAGAATAAGGATATCAGCACCACGATACAGCACCTTGACTATCTCTACGGTCTGCTTCTCAGAAACAGACATAGTGTAAATCTTCTTTTCGGGGTCAAGCTCAAAGCCGTATTTGTCGCAAATCTCACGGATTTTCTCGGTGGATTTCTTTAGATTATACTTGCCATCCTCAATGCCCAGCACTATATTCTCGGCGGCGGTGAACACATCAACAAGCTTGAAGTGCTGATGAATCATACCAATCTTGTAGTTATAAGCATCCTTGGGCGAGGTGATTACTACCTCCTCACCGTCAACAAAAATCTGGCCTTCATCAGGGAAATAAATACCCGAAATCATATTCATCAGAGTGGTTTTACCTGAGCCGTTTTCACCCAGAATAGAGAGTATCTCTCCCCTGTTTGCAACAAGGCTAACATTCTTATTAGCAACAACCTTGCCAAAGGTCTTTGTAATATCACGAAGCTCTATCGCTACATGCTTAGCCAAATCGTCCCCTCCTTTATATTAATAGTTATAGTCCTCAATAAGGCGTTATGTGTTACTTAACGCTTTATTCAGAACTATTAAACTCAGTTGAGGCGGGGCAAGAAGCCCCGCCTCTTTGGGTTTATGAATTAACCGTAGTTTCTGTCAAGAAGTGTGATACCGTCGATTTCGATATCGAAGTAAGGAGCACTACGGAACTTAGACTCGTAGAATACGCCATTCTCGATAACCTCTGTATCCTTCTCGTAAGCAGCGTCGAAATCTACATCAGCAAGATAACTTGTGAGAGTCTCGCCGCCAACTGTGAAGTTTGCAGCATCAAATACGTTGATTGTGCCGTCAAGGAGCTGAGCCTTAACTGCTTCGAGCTTCTCTGCAGTACCTGCAGCAGCAGCCTGTTCGTTAATGTCAGTAAGAACAACAGAACCTGTCTCGATTGTACCGGTCCAGTCAACCTCGATAGCTGTGCCGGTCTGTACGCACTCAATAATGTGCTTGAAATAAGGAGTCCAGTCGATTCTGGAAGAAACGATAAAGGTCTCGGGACATGCAGCAACAGTAGAGCCGTTGTAGGATACGTTGGGAACACCGGCATTCTCACAAGCTGTGGGAGCGCCCATGGAGTCAGCATGTTGAGAAATAAGAACGCAACCGCCGTTGATAAGAGCAAGAGCAGCTTCCTTCTCAAGAGTCTCGTCATACCAGCTACCTGTGAACTTAACATCCATTGTTACTGTGGGGCAAACGCTCTTTGCGCCAAGGTAGAAGGATGTGTAACCGGAAATAACCTCTGCAAATGTGAATGCGCCAACATAGCCCATCTTTGCTTCTTCAGCTGTGATTTCACCGGCATCGATCATCTCGTTGAGCTTGAGACCTGCAGCAACACCTGCAAGATATCTGCCTTCGTAGATAGAAGCGAATGCATTGTGGAAGTTGTCAAGACCTGCTGTGTGAGCCTGTGTACCTGTTGCGTGACAGAACTCTACATCGGGATATTCCTTAGCAGCCTCGATAAGGAAAGACTCGTGACCGAAGCTATCTGCGAAGATGATGTTACAGCCGTCAACCTCGATAAGCTCGATAGCTGCATCTGTGCACTCTGCAGACTCGGGAATCTGAGTCTTCTGTGCGTACTCTACGCCCATTGCTTCACATGCAGCCTTAGCAGCATCCATGAAGTTTTTGTCGTAGGTGGAGTTTTCATCGTGAAGGAAGATGAAGCCAACCTTGACGTCTGCTTTTTCTTCTGTGGTGCCATCAATGCCACAAGCTGCAAATGAAAGCAGCATAAGTGCAGCAAGGAGAGCACAAAGGATTCTTTTCATTTTGGGTTCCTCCTAAAAATTTTTTATAATATAGATACGGACTACCCGTACCTAAAATTACCTGAATGATTATCTGAAGATAATGTCCCCTGTTTCGGGATTCATCTCCTCTACTATTGCCAGAGACTCTACTCTGATACCACTTGCACGAAGCTCATCGCCACCATGCTGAAAGCCTTTTTCGATAACAATACCGCAGCCCATAAGCTCTGCACCCGAACCCTTGATAATATCAATAAGTCCGCGAAGAGCACAGCCGTGAGCAAGGAAATCATCAATAACCAGCACCTTGTCACCCTTGCCGATAAAGTCCTTGGATACTATTACCTGATTGGTATTGCCATGAGTATAGCTCTTAACATCGCTCTGATAAAAATCATTGCTGATGTTTATGGACTTGGATTTTTTTGCAAATACTACGGGACAGCCGAAGTGCTGTGCTACAATACAGGCGATGCCGATGCCTGACGCCTCTATAGTTAAAATTTTATTGATATCGCAATCAGCATACAGACGCTTGAATTCCTCACCGATTTTGTTGAGAAGTTCTACATCAACCTGATGGTTGAGAAAACTGTCAACCTTTAATATATTACCGGGGAAAAGCTGTCCGTCTCTTAAAATTCTATCCTTCAGAAGCTGCACGGTCTCACCTCAAAGAAAAAATATATAACAATTATAGACCGATTCCGACTTTTTTTCAATACAAAAACCAAATTATGTAAAGAAAATTCTAAGGCTATATTTTGTATATTATGACCACTATATTTATTTATAAGAAAAATACTGCTATAATCCATCAGACTATAGCAGTAGTAAGTTCATCCTCAGTAGATGTAATATCCATTTTTTCACATTCAATACCATACTGTGCAAGAAGGTCAACTACCCTGTTATAGGTAACAGAGTCTGCGGGTTTAGCGGTATCGTTAATGAGGGCTACTGTGTACAAATCGCCCTTTTCGTCAGCTTGAGTCAGATATGCCTTGAGTCCTTCAAGAGTAACAACCTCATTATCGTTGAGAGTAATAGTATCATCAGAAACAGTTATAGCAATAATCTCCGGCTCGGGGTCGGAGTTGTTGCCTGAAAGACAGTCTGAGATAATAAACACACCAACTGCAAGTACACAGAATACCAGTACCAATACAAGAACGCGAAGAAAAGTCTTGCCAACTTTTGCAGATTTTGAGGTATTGTTTTCGGATTTTTCTCTCATTGCTATCACCCCTCGGATAAATGGCTTATACAATACAGATGTATTTTATCATATAATAATTAATTTTGCAATTATTGAGGAGATGTCAGATACCTCCTGCCTATTCTATCAAGATAAGGCATTACTATATGGTATACAAGACCTGTTACGGAGCCTGTCACAATAGCACTCAAAAACAATACCGGTCCATAGGTAAATACAGCATCAGAAACCAGTATATAGGCAACCATAAGCTGACCCAGATTGTGCATAAAGGCTCCCCCAACCCCAAGTCCAAAGGAACCAAAGTGAACCCTATGAATATGCAGCATAAGCCACATCATCAGGGTTGCACACACTCCTCCGCAAAGACTCATAAAAAATGCCGTCACGCCTCTGCTCATAAGTGCAAAAAGTGCCTTGACCACACAAATGCACAGAGCACTTGGCAAGGGACAAAACCGGAGAGAAAACATTACGGCAATGTTGGAAAGTCCCAGTTTCATACCCGGCAGCATAAAGGGCAGGTCGGGTATCATATTCTCAAATATTCCCAGCACGAGCGACACCGCAGACAGTATTGCTGTCTGACACAAGGTGAGAGTAAAGGGTCTGAGGGTACTTTTATGTTTCATCTCATCACCCCACTACCACATCGGGAACGTCCTTGTCCTCTAAAGAAACAGAGACAAGTTTAACAGATACTCTGGCAGGTAAGCATACGGCAGACTGTCCCGAAGAAGTTAGCATTCCTGTGTTGACACAAAGCTTGTCGGGACAGGCAGAGTCAAGGAAACACACTCCCTCAGAAGATATACTGAGAGTTACTCGAATATCACCCTGTATGGTGTACTCAAAAGGCTCGGAAACAGTAGAAAGGTTTATTGTGTCCTGCTCTACCCCGTTTACTGTTATAACCGCCTGTAAGCCTTCGGGCTCGTCACCCGAAGCAGCACCTAACACAGGAAGCAGACAACAGGCAGAAGCGACCAGCACAACCATAAGCACTGTTAAATCCCAGAGGGAAAAATATTTTCTTTTGGTTACTTCGTTTTTGGAATCATTCTTCATAAGCAACTCCGATACAAATCAGATGATAAACCTAAACTATCTGAATTATACCCTATGGCTTACCTTTTTGCAAGAATAACAAAACTCGAAAATAAATAAAGGGTACCTCAATAGGATACCCTCTGTTTAATGGTACGGATGTTCATAACACAAGTTGTTCTCCGGCATAACATATTCTAACTTTCGTACTCTAATATATTTCCTCAGATATGGAGGAATACATAATGTCAAATATCATCGAAGATTTTTACTATGGCAACATTGAGCCGCAAGAAATCAATTCAGAATTAACACCTAATCTAAAGAAGAAATTGAGTAACCTCGCAGAGAAAAAAGAACAGCTTACGGCAAGACTTACCGGTGAAGATAAAGAACTGTTTCAAAACTATGTAAGTGCTTATGTTGAATTTTCAACAACTAGTAATATTGACAGCTTTATATCAGGCTTCAGGCTTGGTGCAAAATTTATATACGATACATTTGTTAAGGATACGAAAGGATGAATGCTATTATGAAAAACAATACAAATATTATATACAGAAAAGTTGGAGATTATAACATCCCTAATCTTATTTTACCGCCCGAAGAAGCAAATATCACTCTCGGCAAATGGGGCATGATGCATAAAGATTATCTTCTGAAACACAAGAAAGTGCTGTTTGCAACTTTGCTCACCGAAGGACAACTATATCAACACTGTTCTGAAGTTGAGAATCAGGCACAGCAGATGTTTGATACTCTTGTTGAACAGATGAAAAAGATTGAACGCGTAACTGAGAACCTGAAAGCAGAAAATCTGATGGAGTGGGTTGTACGGATGAATAACATCCGAATCAGAGCTACGGAAATCGTAAACCACAACATAATTTACAAATAACCGAGAACAACGACAGCATGAACTTGAAAGAACATATGTATAAAAGTCTATTGTCGGATTTAAGGCAGTGATCATTTCCGTATTACAGAGTTCCTGCAATGTTTCGCAAAATTTTATAAAAAATTTCATTTACCCCTTGACAAGGTAGGTAAATAGAGTTATAATGCAATCACCTACTGAATAGGTAGGTAAAAGAAGGTGCTTATTTTGGTAAACTATTTTGAAAAGCTCGTCAGAGCAAATTTCCGTTTCGGTCGAATGTGTCGATGTATATAACCATCTAAAAAACAATACATCAAATATTCGATTATGAAAGGAAATAAGAATTATGTCAGAACTTAAATTTGAAACTTTACAGCTCCACGTAGGTCAGGAGAATCCCGATCCCGCAACCGATGCCCGTGCGGTACCGATTTATGCAACTACCTCTTATGTATTTAAAAACTCCGCTCACGCAGCCGCCCGTTTCGGTCTTGCCGATGCCGGTAATATCTACGGCAGGCTTACCAACTCCACACAGGATGTTTTGGAACAGCGTGTTGCAGCCCTTGAGGGCGGCGTTGCGGCATTGGCTCTCGCTTCGGGTGCG